>NZ_JBEXIL010000005.1:6444-194181 GCF_040608555.1 Micromonospora sp. NPDC005172 | reverse complement strand
GCGCCCGCCCCCCCCCCCCCCCCCCGGGGGGGTCAGCGGCGGGCGACGTAGACGGTGTTGGCGGACTGGCCCCCGGTCAGCGGGTTGGCGAACGGCACGACGTGTGCCCGCACGGTCGCGAACACCTCCGCGAGCGCCGCGACGAAGTCGTCGTCCGGTGGGTCGTCCGACCAGAGCGCGAAGACACCCTCCGGCCGGAGCAGCGCGGCGAGCCGACGGAGGCCGTCCGGCGTGTAGAAGAGCGCGTGGCTCGGGTGCAGGACGTTGCGCGGCGAGTGGTCGACGTCGAGCAGGACCGCGTCGAAGCGTCGCCCGGGATTCTGCGCGTCGAACCCCTCGTCACCTGCCACGGCGGCGAAGAAGTCGGCCTGCGCGAACCGGGTCCGCGGGTCCTCGGCCAGCCCGGCCGCGAACGGCAGCAGTCCCCGCCGGTGCCAGTCGATGACGTCCTCGATGGCCTCCACGACGAGCAGCGCCCGCACCCGCGGGTCGGCCAGCGCGGTGCACGCCGTGTAGCCCAGTCCGAGGCCGCCGACCACCACGTCGAGGGTGTCCCCGGTCAGCTCGGCGAGACCGAGGCGGGCCAGCTCGATCTCGGCGACGGGGAAGAGGCTGGACATCAGGTACTCGTCGTCGAGCTTGACCTCGTACACCTCGAGGTGGAGCGCCGGATCGCGGCGCCGCCGCAGGCTGATCGCGCCGATCGGGGTCTCCCGCCAGGCCAGTTCCTCGAAGCGCGCGCCCACGGATGCCCTCTCGCCGCCGGATTCGTCCCCGGATGGTACCGACCGGACCCCGGCCCGCCACGCAGGGTCCACGGGACATCGACGCAGCGCATATCCTGTGCCCGGTCGAACCAGCGGAAGGGACGTCATGCCGTCGCGGCAGGATCAGCTGCACTCCTACCAGTTCAGCGTCCAGCGGGCGGTCGCCGCGCTGGTGATGCGGGAGACCGACCCGGCGCAGTCGCCGTTTCGGCGGCTGGCGGGCGCGGGCCTGGCCAGCGTCCTCGTGGCGGTGATCGGGCTCGGGGGTTCGGCGCTCTACGGACTGTTCGCCGGTGGCGGCACCGGATGGCGCGACCCGGGCGCGGTGATCGTCGAGAAGGAGTCCGGCGCCCGGTTCGTCTACCGCGAGCAGAAGCTGCACCCGGTGCTCAACTACGCCTCGGCGTTGCTGATCGTCGGGGCGGACCGGTCGAAGACGGTGCTGGTCTCCCGGCGTTCCATCGACGGCGTGCCGCGCGGTCTGCCACTGGGCATCGCCGACGCACCGGATTCGCTGCCCGCGCCGGGCGGGCTCGCGAAGGCGGCCTGGACGGTCTGTTCGACGACGGCCGGCGCGGACAGCCGTTCGGCGCTGCTCATCGGCGTCGACCCCGACGGCGGCCGGCCGCTCGGTGACGACGCGTTGCTGCTGCGCCATCCGGATGGCGGGCTCCACCTCGTGTGGCACCAGCGCCGCTACCTGATCCGCGATCCCAGCCGGGTGCTGGCCGCGCTGGCGACCACCCGGACGCGGGCGGTGTCGGTCGCTCCCGCCCTGCTCAACGCGTTCCCTGCCGGCGTCGACCTGGCTCCGCCGGCGCTGCCCGGCGAGGGCCGACCCTCCACACGGGTGCCCGGCGCCACCATCGGTCAGGTCTATCTCGTGCGCAACTCGGGCGGCGGCCGCCAGTACGCGGTGGCACTCGACGACGGGCTGGCCGGGATCACCGAGTTGCAGGCCGGGCTGCTGCTGGCCCGCACCGGGCAGGGGGAGTCGGAACCGATGACGTTGGGGCGGTTCGCCGCCGTGCCCACGATGCCCGACCTCACCCCGAGCGGCCCGACCGCTCCGCCGCCCGTACCGCCGCGGCTCGCCGCCACCGACGACGCGGCGATCTGCACCCGCGTCGGCGACGACGGTGCGGGCGAGGTGCGCTGGGGCGTACACCTGCCGGACCTGTCGGCCGTTCCGCGGACCGCGCCAACCGGCGGCGCGGCGCTGGCCGACCACGTGGTGGTGCAGCCGGGTGGTGGAGCGCTGGTCGAGGCCGCCGCGGCGCCCGGCGCCTCCGGGGGGGCGCTGTCCGTGGTCACCGACCTGGGCCGACGGTACGTGCTGGCCGACCGGGAGGTACCGGCGATGCTCGGTTACCGCGACGTGCGACCGGTGCGGCTTCCCGCCGGCCTGGTCAGCCTCGTGCCGGCCGGCGCGACCCTCGACCCGGCCGCGGCCCGGGCCGTCGCCGCCCCGTCCTGACCCCGCTCGGGAGGTAGCGGCCCTGCCCTGACGCAGGTCTTGTCTCAGGTGGCCGGGCGGCGCAGGATGCTGACCGCGAAGGGGGCGTCGTCGCGCCACGGGCGCAGGTCCCAGGTGGCGAAGCGGTGCTCCAGGCGCAGCCCGGCGGCGACCGCGTCGGCGTCGAACGCGCTCAGCGGATAGCCGCGCTCGGTGCCGAAGCCCACCGCCAGGACGCCGTCCGGGCGCAGGTGCCCGGCGAGCCGTCGAAGGACCTCCGGCTCGGTGCCGACGGCGACGAACGCGAGGACGTTGCCGGCGAGGACCGCCGCGTCGAACGGCTCCGTCTCGCCGAGCGCCGCCAGGTCCAGCTCGGCCAGGTCGGCGACCAGCCAGCGCGGGCCGGGGTGATCGGCGCGGGCGGCCTCCACCAGCGCGGAGTCGGCGTCGACCCCGACCACCCTGTGCCCACGCTGGGCCAGGGCCGCGCCGACGCGGCCGGTGCCGCTGCCGGCGTCGAGGATCCGCGAACCGGGTACGACGAGCGTGTCGACGAGCCGGGCCTCGCCGGCCAGGTCGGCTCCCTCGGCGGCGAGCTTGCGGAACCGGTCGATGTACCACTGCGAGTGCTCCGGACCGGTGTCGGTCGCCCAGCGGGTCGGGTTGGCCATACGGCCCACGGTAATCGGGTCGGACGGGGTCGGTCCGACGGGTACGCCGATCGGTGGCGGTCCAGCAACGCCGGGGTCGGCGTGTCGAGCCGCTGGACCGCCACCGATCGGGCCGCAGCTTCAGCCCTTCTCCGCGCCGCTGGTCAGACCCTCGGTCAGCAGCCGTTCACTCGCGAAGAAGAGGATCACGATGGGCAGGGTGAGGACGACCGACCCGGCCATCAGCACCGTCTTGGGCACCTCCACGCCGTCGGAGAGCAGCGACAACCCGAGCGACACCGTCCACCGGTCGGGCTTGTCGACGAGGAACAGCAGGGCGAACAGGAACTCGTTCCAGGCGATCATGAAGTCGTACAGCGCGACCGCCATGATCGATGGCGCGGCGAGCGGCAGGCTGACCCGGCGGATGATGCCGAGCCGGCTGGCGCCGTCGATGGCCGCGGACTCCTCCAGACTGACGGGGATGGTCTCGAAGTAGTTCTTCAGCATGTAGACCGAGACCGGCAGGGTCTGCGAGATGTAGACCAGCACCAGCCCGAACAGGGAACCGCGCAGGCCGGCAAGGCTGAACACCACGAACAGCGGGATCGCGATGACGATCGAGGGGAACAGGTAGACCGCCAGGAACAGGAAGTCGACCTGCCGCCGACCGAAGAACCGCAGCCGGGCCACCGCGTACGCGCCGGGGATCGCCACGAGCAACGTGAGCACTGTCGCCGCGACGGCGACCAGACCGCTGTTGCGGATGAAGGTGAGGAATCCCTGGCCGCCGTCGTCGGTGGCCTTGAGCACCTCCGCATACGTGGCGACGGTCAGCTCGCCGAAGCCGACGACAAGCGAGCCGGGGTCGAGCAGCAGCCGCTCGATGGGGCGTACCGAGAGCACCAGCATGTAGTAGAAGGGGAAGACGGTGACCACCAGGAACGCGGCGATCACCAGGCGGCGCAGCCAGCGCAGGCTCACCGTCTCGATCATGTCGCGGTCCATCAGTCGACCCTCCGTCCGAAGAAGCGTAGGTAGATCAGCACGAACACGATGAGCACCACGGCCAGCACGACCGCCTGCGCGGCGGCCGCCCCGATGTCGGTACGGGCGGTGAGGAACTCGTACACCCGGACGCTGACCACCTCGGTGCCGGCGGCCCCGCCGGTGAGCAGGTACACGTCGTCGAACTTGTTGAACGTCATGATGAAGCGCAGCACCCCCAGCAGGGCCATCACCGGCAGGAGCTGCGGCAGCAGGATGTGCCGGAACCGCTGGGTGGGAGTGGCACCGTCGACACGGGCGGCCTCCTCCAGCTCGCCCGGCACCGCCTGGAGCCGGGCCAGCAGGAACAGGAACGCGAACGGGAAGTATCGCCACGTCTCGAACACGATGACCGTGGCCAGCGCCGTCGATTCCTGGGTGAGGAACGGCACGGGCGCGTCCCAGCCGAGCAGGCGCTGACCCCAGTGGTTGACGATGCCGAGCTGCGGGTCGAGCATCACCTGCCAGAGGAAGGTCACCGCGACCACCGGCGCCACGTACGGCAGCAGCATGGACGCCCGTACCAGGGTGCGACCCCGGAACGGGCGGCGGACGACGAGCGCGGCGACCATGCCGAGCAGGATCGACCCGGCGGTGCCGCCGACGCTGTAGAGCAGGGTGACCCACAGCGTGTCGGCGAAGCCGGGGGTGTGCAGCACCCGGTCGATGTTGTCCATGGTGAGCTCGCCGAACAGGCCGGTCTTGCGCAGGGTGGCGAGCCGGACCCGCTGGAAGGCGAGCACCACGGTCCAGACGATCGGGATGCCGATGACGGCGATGGTGACCAGCAGGGTCGGCGCGACCAGCGCCAGCCCGGCGCGGGACTCACGGCGGCGCAGCGTCAGCGGTCGACGGCGGGCGCGCTCCGGCCGCTCCCCGGCGGGGGAGCGGCCGGTCTCGGGGGCGGTGGTGGTCAATTGACGCCCGCCTTGATCGCCTCGACGTCCTTCTTGGCCCGGCCGGCGGCGCCCGCCGCGTCGGACTTGCCGGCGATGAGGTCGCCCAGCACCTTGGGCACCGGCAGCTCACCGAGCATGGCGCCCACCAACTTGCCCTGCCCCTGGCTGAGCCCCCAGCGCCCGAACGTGTCCGGACTGCGTCGCAGCGTGGCCAGCACGTCGTCGCCGTACACGTCGGCGAGGGGCTTCTTGGTGTCCACACCGGCCGGGCTGGTGTTCCATGCGGTCAGGAACGCCTCCGGCTCGGCCGGGGTGCCCTTGCGTACCGGGAACCGACCCTCGGGGGACATGCCGAACCAGCGCGGGTAGCCGTCGCCGAGCATGTACTCCACGAACGACTTGGCCGGGTCGGCCACCGCGCCGTCGAGTACCGCCCACGAGCTGATCTCGCCGTACTGCGCGGGTTCGGTGCCGTTCGGACCCTTGATCGCGGTGACGAACCCGCTGTTCTTGGCCAGGAACGTCGGGTCGGCCTGGCACTGCGGACAGGTCGGCTTGGCGTCGTTCCGGAGCCCGGCCAACTCGTCGAGGATGAACGGCGACCAGATCACCATGGCCGCCTTGCCCGCGAAGTAGGTGGCCCGGGTGGTGTCCACGTCCTGCGCGCCCTTCACCGAGCTGGCGCGGATCAGGTCGCCGTAGAAGCGGAACGCCTCGACGCACTGTGGCGAGTCGAGGGTGACCCCGCCGGAGTCGTCGGTGAGCTGGCAACCGTTGGCGAGCGCCAGGTGCTCGAAGGTCTGCTGGGTGAACACGTCGCTGGGCGAGGTCGCCGCGGTGATGCCGGCGACGCCGCCGGTGTTCAGCTTCGCCGCCGCGGTGGCGATCCGCTCGTACGTGTCGGGGGCGGGCAGGCCGGCGGCGTCGAACAGGTCCTTGCGGTAGACGAGCAGTTGGCCCCACCCGTCACTGGGGACGGAGAGCTGCTTGCCGTCGTCCGAGGTCAGCTCCAGCGCCCGGGGCGAGAACGTCTGCCGGCCCAGCTTGTCGACGACCTCCGCGTTAGCCGAGGCGTGCAGCAGCTCGTTACCCGCGAGGGTGCGGATGCCGGCCAGGGACACCGAGCCGACCACGTCGGGCAGCTCGCCGGCGGCGGCGTTTGCGGCGATCAACGAGGGGAACTGGTCCTCGTTGACGGTGACGAGGTCGACCTGGATCCCGGTCTTGGCGGTGAAGTCCGCGATGATCGCCTTGGTGGCGGTGACGCGGTCGGCGACGTCCTCCAGGCTCCACACGGTGATCTTTTTGCTGTTGCTGTCGGATCCGTCATCTCCGCAGGCCAGCAGGGTCGACCCGGCCAGTGCCAGGATCAGGGTGGTGGCGAGTATCCGCCTCGGAGGTGCTGACATCGGTGGCACTCCTCTCGAAGGGTACAAGACGGATTCAACACCTTCGATTGATTAATAGCAAGACATATGGCTATTTTTTGGCTATCCTGGAGCCCAGTGCTACCGGGATGTGACACATGGGCAACTGGGTGGTCTCCCTCGCCGGGCCTCGACGGATCAGTCTCGAGCCCTGTCCACCAGATCCGCTCGGCCCCGGCCAGGTCCGGGTCCGCACCTGCTACTCGGGCATCTCCGCCGGCACCGAGCTGACCCTCTACCGGGGCAGCAATCCCCGGCTCAGCAAGGACTGGGACGACACCGCCCGCATGTTCGTCCCCCGCCAGGCCCCCGTGCCGTACCCGTTGATCGGCTTCGGTTACGAGGAGGTCGGCGAGGTCGTCGAGGTGGCCGCGGAGGTCCCCGACCGGCATCCGGGCCAGCTCGTGTGGGGCATCTGGGGGCACCGCGCCGAGGCCGTGCTGCCCGCCGACGCGGTGCGTCCACTGCCCGTCGGGCTGGACCCGCTCGTCGCGGTCTTCGCCCGGCCCGGCGCCATCGCGCTGACCGCCGTTCTCGCCGGTGACCTGCACCTGGGGGACTGGGTCGGCGTCTTCGGGCAGGGTGTCATCGGGCTGCTGGCCACCCGTCTCGCGGCTCTCTCCGGCGCCCGGGTGGTGGCCGTCGACCGGGTGCCCGGCCGACTGGCCCACGCCACCCGCTACGGCGCCAGGTCCACCGTGGACGCCGGTACACAGTCCGCCGCCAGCGTGCTGCGCGAGGCCACCGGTGGCCGGGGCGCGGACGTCTGTCTGGAGCTGTCCGGGGCGTACCCGGCGCTGCACGAGGCGATCCGCTCCACCGCACACGCCGGCCGGGTCGTGGCCGCCGGCTTCTACCAGGGCCACGCCGAAGGACTCGGCCTCGGCGAGGAGTTCCACCACAACCGCATCCAGTTGGTGGCCGCCCAGGTCTCCGGACCCACCCCCGCGCCGAGCATGGCCGGCCGGTGGACCGGCGACCGGGTGGCGCAGACCTTCATGGAGCTGGTGGCCGACCGCAGCGTCGACCCGTTGCCGCTGGTCAGCCACATCGTCGACGCCAGCGCGGTCGCCGACGCCCTCGCGCTGCTCGACCGCGGCGCCGGTGACGTCCTCCAAGTGGTGTTGAGGTTCTAGATGACCACCATCGCGCTCGCCTGCCAGGAACAACTCCTGCCGGGCACCAACCTGATCCAGAAGTACGCCCTCGCCACCGCCCTCGGCTACCAGGGCATCGAACTGCGGGGTCGCGGTGACCTCGCCTTCGCCCGCCGCCTGCCCGAGCTGCGCCGGGCCCGCGCCGCCGGGGTGGTGATGCCCACCGTCTGCGTCGAGATGGACCACTTCATCGGCGACTTCGACCCCGACCGGTCCGCCGACGCGATCCGCAACCTGCGCTCCCAGCTCTCGGTCATCGCCGAGCTGGGCGGTGTCGGGGTCATGACCCCGGCCGCGTGGGGCATGTTCTCCCGGCGGTTGCCGCCGTTCGAGCCGCCGCGCCCGCCGGCCGACGACCGGCAGGTGCTCCTCGACGCCCTCGGCATCCTCGGCGAGCACGCCCGGGCCGAGGGGGTCACCCTGTTCCTCGAACCCCTCAACCGGTACGAGGACCACATGGTCAACCGGCTCGACGAGGCGGTCGCCCTCTGCGCCGCCCTCGGGCTGCCCTCGGTCCAGGTGGTCGCCGACACCTTCCACATGAACATCGAGGAGGACGACGTGCACCTGGCGCTGCGCACCGCAGCGCCGTACCTCGGGCACGTGCAGGTCAGCGACTCCAACCGGTACCAGCCGGGCGCGGGGCACCTGGACTGGCCGGCGCTCGTGCGGACCCTGCTGGAGCTGGACTACCGGGGCTGGCTGTCCCTGGAGTGCCGACTGCGCGGCGATCCCGTCCGCGCCCTCCAGGAGGCCGCGACGGTGCTGCGGCACGCGCTACCCCGCCGGGCCGCCGCATGACCGCCGGCGCTGTCCCCACCCGCGCCGGTGGTCCGACCGATCTGGCCGGGCTGCGCCGGCTGGCCGTCGCCACCCTCGACGCGAACTGGGAGCACGACCACACGGTGCCGTCGCGCACGCTCTACCCGCACCAGTGGAGTTGGGATTCGGCGTTCATCGCGATCGGGTTGGCGCACGTCCGGCCCGAGCGGGCCTGGCGGGAGCTGACCAGCCTGTTCCGGGCGCAGTGGGCCGACGGGCGGGTGCCGCACATCGTGTTCAACCCGGCGCTGCGCCTCGGCGCGTACTTCCCCGGCCCGGAGCTGTGGCGCTCGGCCGACGCCGAGGGCGCGCCGAGCGTGGACACCTCCGGCCTCGTGCAGCCGCCGGTGCACGCGCTCGCCGCGCTGCTGGCCTACCGCCGGGCACCCGATCAGGCCGGCCTGGTGGCGCTGCACCGGCTCTATCCGGCGCTTGTCGCCCAGCAGAGCTACCTGGCGAAGCGGCGGGACGTGGCCGGCGACGGGCTGGTGTGCGTCGTACACCCGTGGGAGTCCGGTCTGGACAACAGCCCCGCCTGGGACGAGCCGATGGCCGCGGTCGACGCCGAGGCGGCCGTCATGCGCGCGTACCGCCGGCACGACACCGCGCACGCCGACGCCGCGCACCGCCCCACGGACCTGGACTACGCGCGCTACCTGGCGATCGTCGCGGCCTACCGCGATCACGGCTACGCCGACCACGACCTGGCCGACGGTCATCCGTTCCTGGTGGAGTGCCCGCTGTTCAACGCGGCGTTCGGGTCCGCCGAGCACACGCTGGCCGAGATCGCCACGCTGGTCGGCGCGGACCCCGGCCCGCACCGGGTCCGCGCGGACCGTGTCACCGAGGCGTTGGTACGACGGCTGTACGACCCGGGCACCGGCACGTTCAAGCCGCGTGACCTGCGCACCGACCGGCTGATCGGCGCGCGTACCGTGCTCGGGCTCGCGCCGCTGCTCCTGCCCGACCTGCCCACCCGGCAGGCCGCGGCGCTCGTCGTCGAGGCGACGTCGGCGCGCTTCGGGGTGGCCCGGGGAATGGACCGCCCACTGCCCAGCTACGACCGCACCGCGGCCGACTTCGAACCGTTGCGCTACTGGCGCGGGCCGAGTTGGCTGAACGTCGGCTGGCTGGTGCGGCGCGGCCTGGCCACCCACGGGCACCCCGAGCTGGCGGCGGGCCTGCGCCGCTCGATGATCGACCTGGTCGCCGGGGCGGGCTGCCACGAGTACTTCCACCCCGACACGGGGGCCGGCTTGGGCTCACCGGCGTTCAGTTGGACCGCCGCGCTGCTGCTCGACCTGCTCGCCGACGAGCAACCGCCCTGAACGCCGACGCCTGGTAGCGTGCCCGTCCCGGCGGCCGTGAGGGGATGACGTGCGCGAGATCGACAAGGTGGCCTGGCTCCTGATCGAGGACGGACGGGTGCTGAGCACCCGTTCGCAGGGCAAGGACGTGTGGTACCTGCCCGGCGGCAAGCGCGAGCCTGGCGAGAGCGACCTGGAGACCCTGCGCCGGGAGATCGCCGAGGAGCTGAGCGTCGAGGTGGACGTACGCGGCGCGACGCACCTGGGCACGTTCACCGCCCAGGCGCACGGGCACGCGGCCGGCGTCGCGGTGCGGATGTCCTGCTACCGGGCCGGGTACCGGGGTGGGTTGCGACCGGCCAGCGAGATCGCCGAGATGGCCTGGCTCGGGTACGCCGACCGGCATCGCACCTCCCCGGTCGACCAGCTCATCTTCGACCACCTGCTGGCCGTCGACCTGCTGCGCTGACGGGCGCTGGCCGGGCCCGGGCGTCGTTTGCCCCCGTCGAGTACGGGTAACCGCCCGGCGTGACCGACAGCGCGGGCGGCGACGGGTTTCCGCAGTTCATCGACGCGGTGTCCCGGCGCTCCGGCCTACCGGCCGCGCAGGCCGCTGTCCTCGCCCGCGCGGTGCTCACCACGATGGCGGAGCGGGTCACCGAGGCGCCGCCGGACCCTGCCGGACACCTGCCCGACCAGGTCGACGGCTACCTGTACGACTTCGCGTCGGACGCCGCCCCGCCCTCGGCCCCGACCACCCGCGCGGACGGGCCCGACACCGGTGTGGGCCTCGACCTCGGTGGGTCCGTTGCCACCCCGCCGCCGATGGACGCCGGACCGGTGGACTTCCTCCGTCGGGTGGCCCAGCGTGCCGGAGTGGACCCGGCCACCGCACGGGTCGGCACCGGTGCCGTCTTCGCGACCTTGCGCGAGGCGATGACCGTACGGGAGTTCCACGAGATGGTGGCCCGACTGCCGCTCGACGAGGACCACTCCGACCCGGCGTGACCGAGGACGGTCAGTGATCCACGGCAGCTCGCCGGCATCGCGGCATCCGCGCGCGGGGATGCCGCGACATCGCCGAGCTGGAGTGGATCAACGGCCGCACCTCTCGGCGTCCGGCAGGTCGTCCGGCTCGCTGACCCAGGCGGAGAAGACCGGCACCCCGTGCCACGGCCCGCTGGTCCCGTCGGCCCTGCTGTCGGTGGCGACCGCCACCACGGCGTACGGATGGCCGAAGCGCAGCTCGGCGGTCCGGGCGACCCCCTCCGGCGGCAGGCTGACCGTGCCGAACATGCCGGTCACCGCCGCAGCCTCGAACCCGTACCGGCCGTACCGCGCCATCGCCACCTGCCGCGCCTCGAAGCCCTGCACCGGTTGGTCGAGCGCCCGGGCCAGCGTCGCCGCGGCGGCGGGGAAACCCAGCGACTCGGCGGTCAGATCGTGGTCACTGCGCGCCGACCAGCAGGGGAGAAGGGCCTGGTGCCGCTCCTCGCGGCCGTCACGGGCGCGGGTCCGCACCCGCTCCTCGCGCAGCGTCCACAGAGAAGTCTCGCCCAGCGGCAGGTCGAACAACGAGCGGCGACCGGCCGGTTGCGCGCCGTCGGCCGCGCCGGCACTGAGCCGGTACGCGGTGGCGAGCACATCGGCCGCCGGCACGTGCCGCGCGGCGGCCACCGAGAGGACCACCAGCCCCGCGCCCTCGCTCGCCTGGGCCCTGGCGACGTGCACGATCACGTCACCCGAACCCTCGGTCGCGACGATGGCACCCCGGTGCCCGTGATCCGGGCTGCGCAGCACCTGGCGCAGGCCCGTCCACGAGCTGTCCGGGCCGAGCGCGCGGGCGTCGGCGACGTCGAACGGCTCGGCCCACGAGATCCGGGTCGCGAGCGCGCTGGCCAGGGAGAACACCACGTCGGGGCTGACCTTCAGGGGGAACGTCTCGATCAGGCCGTCGGTGTGCTCGCGCGCCCAGGCGTCCAGCCCGGCCTGGTCGGGGAGCGTGCCGACCTCGGTCGTCGCGGGGAGCGCCGCACGCCATCGGGCCGGCTCGTCGACCAGGTGACGCGTACGAAGCCACAGCGCGGTGGCGGACGTGACCAGCGGATGCGGCGCGTCCAGCAGGGCGTGGGCCACCTTCGCGGCGCTGGCCAGGTCGGTGCCCAGCGCCGCCGCCAGCCCCTCGGCCGCCGTGGCCGGGCCGGCCGCCGGGTCCGAGTCGGTCGCCTGGCCGGCTCCGGTCGTCGCGGCGGTGACAGCGAGCAGCAGCCAGGCGCCGAGCGGCGAAGCGACGTGGTGCCGGTCGCCGATCGTGGCGTGCAGCCGCTCGGCGTACGCGGACAGCGGGCCGTGCAGGTCGGTCGTCATGCCTCCACTCTGCCCGGCCCACCCCGGTCCGGCATCCCCGCCGACCCGCTCACGACCACAGTTCGAACGGCTCCTCGATCCGCTCGCCGGCCAGGAAGGGCGTGATCAGTCGGGGGAGCTGGCCGGGATAGAAGCGCTCCCGGCTGGTAACCACCTCGGTCAAGGGCCACCAGCGGAAGCCGAAGTAGTCCTCCAGCTCGTAGTCGAGCCGGTCCGTCTCGTCCACGTCCGGGCCGGGAGCGGTCAGTCGTACGGCGACGACCACCTCGTCCTGGACATGGCGTAGCTGGCGGTGCAGGAAGGTGGCCCGCCGTCGCCAGGTCGGCGCGCCCACCTGGTCGGCGGTGACCATGATGCCGGTCTCCTCGCGCAGTTCCCGCACGGCCGTTTCCCGGTACGTCTCGCCCGGGTCCATGCCGCCGCCGGGCAGCTCCCACCAGGTGCCCAGCCGGGGGTGGTCCGGGTCGCGGGTATGGAACAGCAACACCCGGTCGGTGTCGTCGCAGACGACCACGCGTACCGCGCGCCGCTCGAGGATCGGCAGGTCGTCGGGCAGTTCGTCCATCGGGTCAGTCTGCCGCAGTGCGCCGACTCCGGCGGTCCTCGCGGCGACCGGTAGGCTGCCCGCCGTGGCTGGTCTGTTGAGGAACGTGGCGCAACGCATCTCCCGGGTGGGCGCGGCAATTCCGTCGCCCCGGCGGACCGGGCCGTCGCCGGCGCGGGTGGCCCGTCCCCGTCAGGTGAACGCGTTGCAGCGGCGCGAGTTGAGCTACGCGCCGGAGGTCGACGGGCAGGCCGACCCGGGTGAGATCGTCTGGACGTGGGTGCCGTACGAGGACGACCCCCGCCAGGGCAAGGACCGCCCGGTGCTGGTGGTCGGGCGGCACAGTCGGACGCTGTTCGGGCTGATGCTGTCCAGTCAGAGCGAGCGCGACGGGCAGCGCCACTGGTTCGCGCTCGGCCCCGGCGAGTGGGACCGGGACAACCGGCCGAGCTGGGTCCGGCTGGACCGCGTGCTCACCATGCGCGAGGACAGCATCCGCCGCGAGGGCGCCGTGCTGGATCGGCCCCGGTTCGACCGGGTCGGGCAGGCGCTGCGTACCGGCTACGGCTGGCGCTGACCGTACCCCCCGGCCGTCCCGTCAGGCTGGCTCACGGCTCGGACCGACAGCGGCACCCTGCGCCTCCGGCGGCGGGTACGGCTGATCGGCGAGCAGCCGGGCCAGGTGGGCGCTGTTGAGCGCGAGGGCCTTGGTGGTGCGGCCGGTGGTGTCCGGCTTGGGGCCGGCGTCGCGGTAGTCCACCGTGTGGAGCGCCTCGCCGACCCAGTAGGTCGCGCCGGCCGCGGCGACGGTGAAGCCCACCTCGTTGAGCGCCGCCTGCACCTCGGCGATGCTGTGGTGCGCCCCGTCCTCGTTGCCGACGACCGCGACGCCGGCCACCTTGCCGTAGGTGAGCAGTCGCCCCTCGTCGTCGGTCTCGGACAGTTCGGCGTCAAGGCGTTCGAGGACCATCTTGGCGACGCTGGCGGGCTGGCCGAGCCAGATCGGCATGGCCACGATCAGGATCTGGGCGGCGAGCAGCTTGGCGCGGATGGCGGGCCAGCCGTCGCCGTGGCCCTCGTCGGTCGACACCCCGAAGCGCACGTCGTGGTCGACCACCCGGACGATCTCACCGTCCACGCCCTGGCGGGCCAGTTCGGCCAGCACCTCCCGGCCCAGTTGCTCGGAGCTGGAGGGGGCGGGCGACGGCTTGAGGGTGCAGTTGAGTACGAGGGCAGAAATGCTCGCCACGAGCGGGTCCTCTCGTCGGTCGTATCGGGCTGTTCCTCCCGTACCCGTGTGTCGGGTCGAATCACGGTCTTGTTCCGGTGGAACCGTTGACAGTCGGCGTTCGAGCTGTAGATTCAACCTACCGGTTAATTAGCTAGGTGGTTGAAAGCGACATGACAGCGGACCCGGTCAGCGCCGTGTTCGGCGCGCTCGCCGACCCGACCCGCCGCGCCATCCTGGCCCGGCTCGCCGCCGGTGAGGCGACGGTCAACGAACTGGCGGCGCCATTTCCGATCAGCCTCCAGGCCATCTCCAAGCACCTGGGCGTGCTGGAGCGTGCCGGGCTGATCGTGCGGACCCGCGACGCCCAGTGGCGGCGGTGCCGCCTCGATCCGACGCCGCTGCGCACCGCCGCTGAGTGGGTCGACCAGTACCGCCAGCTCTGGGCCGAGCGCTACGACGCCCTTGACGACTATCTACACGACCTGAAGGAGACCAGCCATGACCGAGACCCGTGACCTGACGGTCGACGTGTCCTCCGAGCGGGACATCACGATGGTCCGTTCGTTCGACGCCCCGCGAGACCTCGTCTTCGCCGCGCACACCAAGGCCGAGCACCTCAAGCACTGGTGGTGTCGGGGCAATCCGGCGGACGTCGAGATCGACTTCCGCGAGGGCGGCCGCTACCGCATCGTCGAGCACGCCCCGGACGGCAACGACTACGCCTTCCGGGGTGAGTTCCGGCAGATCGCCGCGCCGGAGCGGATCGTGCAGACCTTCGAGTTCGAGGGCATGCCCGGCCAGGTGGCGGTGGAGACGCTTGTCTTCACCGAGCAGGACGGCGGCACGCTGCTCACCAGCACCACCCGCTTCGATACCGCCGCCCAACGCGACGGCATGGTCGAGACCGGCATGGCGCAGGGCACCGCCGAGTCGTACGCGGCCCTCGACCGCCACCTGTCGACCCTGCGCTGACGGACGAGACCGCGTTGATCAAGAGGTTCGCGTCAGAATACGAGCCGATCGTGACGCGAACCTCTTGATCAACACGGGTGGGGGGCAGGGGTGGGGGCGGCGAACGCCGACCGGGTGTCCACCCTGCTCGATGGGGTCCAACGGCTCGCCGGTGACCGGGCGGGGCCGGTGGTGGTCTGCCACGGCGATCCCCATCTGGGCAACGTGTTGCTCGGCCCGGACGACGAGGTCTGGTTGGTCGACTGGGACGACGCCCTGCTCGCCCCGCGCGAGTGTGACCTGATGTTCGTCGTGGGCGGGGTGCTCGCCTTCGCGCCGATCACCCCCGACCAGGAGCGGGCCGTGCTCGCCGGGTACGGCGCGGTCGACATCGATGCGGCGCGGCTGGCCTGGTTCCTCGCGGTACGCGCGCTCGACGACCTCAGCGACTGGACCCGCCAGGCGTTGGACCCCACCGGCAGCCCTGACGATCGCGCGACGGCCGCCCGGATCGTCAGTGGTCTCGTGTCGCCGGTCGGCCTGGTCACCCTCGCCGACACCGCGCTGCGTAACCCAGCCTGAGAGGCTCCAGAAACGACACAGGCAGGGAGATCGAACTCCCTGCCACTTCTAACGTATATCGCACCGGGGGTCTTGCGGCAAGACCCCCGTCGTGCCGCAGAATCTCCACCCGAAGCCCAAACCTGGGAAAATCGGGGGATATCGTGATCGATGTCATCATTGTCGGCGGCGGACCGACCGGTCTGATGCTCGCCGGTGAGCTGCGGCTGCACGACGTGCACGTGGTGGTGGTGGAGAAGGACACCGAGCCGACCCGTCACGTCCGTTCGCTCGGCCTGCACGCGCGCAGCATCGAGGTGATGGACCAGCGCGGTCTGCTGGAGCGTTTCCTCGCCCTGGGTACGCGGCACCCGCTCGGGGGTTACTTCGCCGCGATCCCCAAGCCGCCGCCGAGTGGCCTCGACAGCGCGCACGCGTACGTCCTCGGCATCCCGCAGACCGTCACCGACCGCCTCCTGGCCGAGCACGCCGTCGAGGTCGGCGTCGAGGTCCGGCGGGGCGGCGAGGTGGTCGGACTGCGCCAGGACGACGACGGGGTGGCGGTGGAGCTGGCCGACGGGACGCGGTTGCGGTCGCGCTACCTCGTCGGCTGCGACGGCGGTCGGAGCACGGTCCGTCGACTGCTCGGTGTCGGCTTCCCCGGCGAACCCAGCCGGGTCGACTCGCTCCTGGGCGAGATGGAGGTGGGCGTACCCCCGCAGACGGTGGCCGACGTGGTGGCCGAGGTCCGCAGGACCCACCTCCGATTCGGCCTCGGGCCGCTCGGGGACGGCGTGTACCGGGTCCTCGTGCCCGCCGAGGGGGTTGCCGAGGACCGCACGGTCCCGCCGACCATCGAGGAGTTCCGACAGCAACTGCGGGCGTACGCGGGCACCGACTTCGGCGTGCACTCGCCGCGTTGGCTCTCCCGCTTCGGCGACGCCACCCGGTTGGCCGAGCGCTACCGGGTCGGCCGGGTGCTGCTGGCCGGCGACGCCGCGCACATCCACCCACCGACCGGCGGGCAGGGCCTG
This sequence comes from Micromonospora sp. NPDC005172, assembly GCF_040608555.1. Classification (NCBI taxonomy): domain Bacteria; kingdom Bacillati; phylum Actinomycetota; class Actinomycetes; order Micromonosporales; family Micromonosporaceae; genus Micromonospora; species Micromonospora sp. NPDC005172. Next base: position 177,961 of record NZ_JBEXIL010000005.1, on the reverse strand, counting down.
AACCTCGGCATCCAGGACGCGGTCAACCTCGGTTGGAAACTGGCCGCCGAGGTCAACGGTTGGGCGCCCGACGGGCTGCTGGACAGTTACCACGCCGAGCGGCACCCGGTGGCCGCGGACGTCCTCGTCAACACCCGTGCGCAGATGTTCCTGCTGTCACCCGACCCGGGACCGCAGGCGGTACGCCACCTCCTGTCGGAGCTGATGGACTTCGAGGACGTGAACCGGTACCTGATCGAGAAGGTCACCGCGATCGGGGTCCGCTACGACTTCGGCGCGGGTCACGAACTGCTCGGCCGGCACCTGCGGGACGTGCGGCTCACGCGGGGACGTCTCTACGAACTGATGCGCGCCGGCCGGGGGCTGCTGCTCGACGGGACGGGTCGACTCTCGGCCGCCGGGTGGACGGATCGGGTCGACCACGTCGTCGACGTCGGCGACGAGCTGGACGTACCCGCGGTGCTGCTGCGCCCCGACGGACACGTCGCGTGGGTCGGTGACGAGCAGGCCGACCTGATGGGACCTCTGCGCCGGTGGTTCGGCGCGAGCGCCACCTGAGTCGTTACTCCCCGAAGCGGGCGCTGTCGACGAGTTGGCGCGGCGCCCGCGGGCCGGAGAGGCTCTTCGCCTGGTACATGGCCGCGTCGGCGCGGCTGAGCGCGTCGGTGAGCTGGGCCGGGCCACTCACCGGGGCGAGTCCCACCGACGCGGTCACCCGGACGCTGCACCCACTCAGGCGAATCGGTGCGGCAACGGTCTCGCTGAGGCGTCGGGTGGCGTGCTCGATCCAGCGTCGGTCGACGGTCGGGCTGGCGAGCAGCCCCGCGAACTCGTCGCCGCCGAGGCGGGCGACGAGGTTGTCGCCGGCGAACCCGGCCAGTCGTTCAGCGACGCTGATCAGCACCTGGTCGCCGGCGGCGTGCCCGTACCGGTCGTTGATCTGCTTGAAGTCGTCGAGGTCGAGCACGATCGCGATCAGCGGCTGGCCGTCGGCGTTGGTGAGCAGGGCGGCCGCGAGGCGGTAGAAGGCACGCCGGTTGGGCAGACCGGTGAGCGGGTCGTGGCTGGCGGCGTGCCGTTCGGCGGCCAGTTCGGCCTGGAGGTGCTCTATCTCGGCCTCGGCCCGCACGGCGCGGCGGCGCAGTTGCCAGGAGGAGAGCAGAGCCCCCGCCGCACAGACGCCGGAGGCGACGCTCATCGGATCCGGCAGGAGTCCTCCCATCGCCGCGACCGCCTCCCGCCTTCGGTCCACGCGGCGCGCGTGCCGCGTCAGGGCCAGTTTTCCCTGGTCGTCACCCCGCTCGGGGTAACGCAAAGTGAACGGATAAGCACCGAACACGTGCGTTATCATGCTCGCGATCAAGTGCAGATGCAATAGCAGATGCACGTGCAGCACGGCCCAATGTTGATACCGCACCCCTCGCCGTCACCGCTCCTCCCACGGCCACCGGCGGGCTCGTGAGCAGAAAGACGCCTCCCATGCAGCAGCCACCCAATGGCGTTCCGATTACTCAGTTGCCCCCGTTGAGCTGGCAGAAGAGCCGCCGCAGCAACCCGAGCGGCAACTGTGTCGAACTCGCCGAACTGCCCGGGGGCGCCGGCATCGCCGTCCGCAACTCGCGTCACCCGGAGGGGCCGGCGCTGATCTACACAGTGGACGAAATCGCCGCCTTCGTCCTCGGGGCCCGGGACGGGGACTTCGATCACCTGATCGACTGACCGGTCGCGCAGGGATGTCCCGGCGATGGGACTGAATCGCCGGTCCGGAGGAGTTCACCTCACTGTCGGTCCATGGCATGCTTACACGTCGGTCGGGCTCGGTGCCCGATCGCGTCGTCGGTATCCGGAGGTCCGCACGTGACGATGGTTCCCGCCGAGGGCGGCCCGACAACCGGGCCCACGGTGCTGCGCATCCTGCTCGGCGCCCAGCTACGTCGGCTGCGGGAGTCCAGCGGTGTGACCCGGGAGGGCGCCGGGTGGGAGATCCGCTCCTCCGAGTCGAAGATCAGTCGCATGGAGCTGGGCCGGGTCGGCTTCAAGGAACGCGACGTCGCCGACCTGCTCACCCTCTACGGCGTCAGCGACGAAAAAGAGCGCGAGGCGCTGCTCAAGCTCGCGCGGGACGCCAACAGCCCCGGCTGGTGGCACCGGTACGGCGACGTGCTGCCGAGCTGGTTCCAGTCGTACCTGGGCCTGGAAGCCGCAGCGGCGTTGATCCGCAGCTACGAGGTGCAGTTCGTCCCCGGCCTGTTGCAGACCCGGGAGTACGCCCGGGCGGTCGTGCTGCTCGGGCACGGCGCGGCCGGCGCCGCCGAGATCGACCGCCGGGTGGCATTGCGGATGCAGCGCCAGCAACTGCTGCACCGGGACAACCCTCCGCTGCTCTGGGCCGTGGTGGACGAGGCGGCGCTGCGCCGTCCGATCGGCGGGTCCGAGGTGATGCGGGGCCAGCTCACCGCACTCATCGAGGCGACCAAGTCGCCCACCATCCGACTCCAGGTCATCCCCTTCGCCGCCGGTGGTCACGCGGCGGCGGGCGGCGCCTTCACCATCCTGCGCTTCGGTGACCAGGAGCTGCCCGACATCGTCTACATCGAGCAGTTGACCAGCGCCCTCTACCTGGACAAGCGCGACGACCTCGACAACTACGCCGTGGCCATGGAGCGGCTGTGCGTCGAGGCCGAGCCGCCGGAGCGTACGCCGGAGATCCTGGGTCGGCTGCTGGAGGAGACCTACCCGCACTGAGCATGGCCGGAGGCTCGCGGGTTCGTCGCGGAGGGGATCACCGCCCATTCCGGCACTTCGGGGACGAACAGTGCTGGTCCGGGCACGCAGAGTGGTCGAGTTGCTTCTGACCAGGCAGACTGGTCTGGCCATGTCACCCTTCACGCCCACCCTCCGCCTCCACGACCGCTACGTCCTGCACGAGCGGATCGGTCTCGGCGGCATGTCCGAGGTGTGGCGGGCCGACGACGAGGTCCTGGGCCGTCCGGTGGCGATCAAGGTGCTCGCCGGACAGCTCGCCGCCGACCCGCACCTGCGGGCCACCATCCAGCGCGAGGCCCGCGCGGCCGCCCGGCTGACCCACCCACACGTCACCCAGGTGTACGACTACGCCGAGGCGACCCTGGCCGATGGCGTCGTCGTCCCGTACCTGGTGATGGAGCTGGTCGAGGGCCACAACCTGGCCGACCGGCTGCGCTCCGGCCCGCTGCCCTGGCCGGAGGCGGTGCGTGTGGCCGGGCACATCGCCGCCGCGCTGGCCGCCGCGCACCGCATCGGGGTGGTGCACCGCGACGTGAAACCGGGCAACGTCATGCTCACCGACACCGGTGCCAAGGTGCTCGACTTCGGCATCGCCGCGCTCGGTGGGCTCGACAGCCAGTCCGGCGAGCCGCTGATGGGCACACCCGCCTACTTCGCCCCGGAACGTCTCGCCGCCGGCCCGCCCGACCCGGCCAGCGACGTGTACGCCCTCGGCGCGCTGCTCTACCGCACGCTCACCGGGGCGGCGCCGCTGCCCGTGCAGAGCTGGGAGGACGCCCTCGAGGTGCACCGGCGCGGCACACCGGTGCCGCCGCTGCGCGTGACCGGCCTGCCCGCCGACATCGCCGAGCTGACCCTCGCCTGCCTTGCCGCCGACCCGGGCAGACGGCCCAGCGCGGCGCAACTCGCCCGCCGGTTCGGCGCGGGTCAGCCCGTCGAGCCACCCACCGAGCTGCTGCGAATCGTCCCGCCGACACCGGCGTTCCATCCGCCCACCCTGATCGACCGCTCGGCCGCCCGCCCGGCACCGGTAGCGGCCACGCCGGCCCGACGCCGCTCGCGCCGGCCCCTGGCGCTCGTCGTGGCGGCCGGCCTCGCCGTGCTGGTGGGCCTCGGCGCGCTGCTCACGCAGGGCTTCGGGGCGCCCGACACCCCCGGCCCCGGGTCCGTCGCGGCGTCGCCGTCGCGCTCCACACCGGCGCCACCGCCCCGCACGCAGTCACCGAAGCCGACGCCGCCGGCCTCCCCGTCGCCCAGGGTCAGCAGCGCCGCCCCGTCCACCGTCGGCCAGCAGGTACCGGTCAGCTTCCAGCAGGTCAGCGACGAGTTCACGCAGGTGCTCGCCGCGGCGGTGGCCCGCGGCGACGTCGACCGCAGGACCGCCGAGGACCTTCGCGACGATCTCGCCGACGTGAACCGACGGTCCCGGGACCGCGAGCGGCGTATCGCCGACCTGCGGCGCACGATCACCGAACTGGTGGACCGTAACCGGCTGCCGCAGCAGATCGGGGCCCAGCTCGACGCGCTGCTATACCAGACCCGTGGGCTGTCCGCCGGACACGCCGACGACTGAGGGCATCTGTCGTGGTCCCACCCGTCGTAGTCTCACCCGAATGACGACGAAGCAGACGCACCACCTTGCCGTACCCGGCGTCGACCTGGTCTACGACGTCCGCGGTCCGCTGCCCCCGGCCGACGGGCGTCCCGCGCTGCTCATGATCGGTCAGCCGATGACGGCGGAGGGCTTCGACGCGCTCGCCCCGCACTTCACGGACCGGACCGTCGTCACGTACGACCCGCGCGGTCTCGGCCGCAGCGTCCGCACCGACGGCCGGTCCGACCACACGCCGCAGCAGCAGGCGGCAGACCTGCACCTGCTCATCGAGACGCTCGACGCCGGCCCGGTGGACGTGCTCGCCAGCAGCGGCGGCGCGGTGACCGCACTCGAACTCGTCGCGACCCACCCCGCTGACGTCGTCACGCTGGTGGCGCACGAGCCGCCGATCAACGCGGTGCTCCCGGACGCGACGGCGGCCGAACGCGCTCGTGCCGGCTTCTACGACGCGTACCAGGCGAAGGGTTTCGGCCACGGCATGGCCGCGTTCATCGCGATGACGTCGTGGCAGGGCGAGTTCACCGACGCCTACTTCGCCCAGCCCGCGCCCGACCCCGCCATGGTCGGCATGCCCACCGACGACGACGGCAGCCGCGACAATCCACTGCTGTCCAAGAGTTCGTGGGCGATCACCGACTACCGCCCCGACGCGGGCGTTCTCACGGCGGCGTCGACCCGGATCGTGATCGCGGTCGGCGTGGAGTCGACGGGCACCTACACCGCGCGTACGGCTCTTGGCACGGCGGCGCTGCTCGGCCAGGAGGCCGTGGTGTTCCCGAGTCACCACGGCGGCTTCCTCGGCGGGGAGTTCGGGTACGCGGGCCAGCCCGAGCAGTTCGCCGCACGACTGCGCGAGGTCCTGGCCGCCGGTTGAGGGCCGTCGTCTCGTCCGGACGGCTGATCTGTCCGCGGGCGTCGCTGGCATGATGGGCCGATGCGAACACGGCTGATCTTCGTGCGTCACGGTGAGTCGGTCCACCAGGTCGACGGGATCGTGGGCGGCCCGCACGGGTGCCGCGGGCTGACGTCGCTCGGCTACGACCAGGCCGACCGGCTGGCCAAGCGGCTCGTCGACGACTATGCCGTCGAGGGGCCGGTGGCGGTGTACTCGTCCGTGCTGCGCCGGGCCGTCGAGACGGCGCAGCCCATCGCCGCGGCGTTCGGCGTCCGGCCGCTGGCCGACTGCGGCCTCTGCACCTGGCACACCCCGCCCTACGCCGACGGGCTGCCGGTCGCCCGCTTCCGTACCGAGCACGCGGTGCCCGGTGGGGGAGTGTTCCGCCCGTTCGAGGACGGCAACGAGAGCTGGGCCGAACTGGTCGTACGCGTCAGCCGCGCGATCATGGAGATCGCGCATCGGCACCGGGGCGGCACCGTGGTCCTGGTCGGCCACAGCGAGACCGTGGAGAGCGCCTTCCACGCGCTGGCCGCGCAGCCGATCTTCCGGGCGTTCGACCTGGACGTGCCCCCGGCGTCGATAAGCGAGTGGGTCACCGACCACGACACCGGCGGCTGGCCGCCGGCCCGCTGGACCCTGCGCCGCTTCGGCGACACCGTCCAGGGTCGGCTGGCGCTCTGATCCGTCCAGTTCGGACCGTCGGCGCCGCACCGCCGCCGCACCGACCTGCGCGGGAGCGCGTCAGTCGCGCAGGATCTGCTCGCGCAGGATCTCCGCGTGCCCACAGTGCTGTGCCAGCTCCCGCAGCACGTGCAGGTAGACCCAGCGCAGCGGCAGCGGGCCGCGTCGGTTGCCGCGCAGCACGTCGTCCAGGCCCAACGACGCCGTCGCGCGGCGCGACGCCTCGCACGCCTCGCGGTGGGCTTGCTGGACGCCGGCGATCGTGTCGCCGTCGTCGAGGATGAACGACTCGTCCGGCGTCGCCGGGATGCCGATCTCGGCGCGCGACCGGCACGTGACGGCCTCGTCGAACCAGACCTTCTCCACGAAGGCCGCGTGCTTCACCAGACCCAGCAGCGTCGTCCGCGACGGCACCAGGGAGCGGCGTGCCTGCTCCTCGGTCAGCCCGTCCAGGGCCTCGTCCAGAACGCGGCGGTGCTCGTCGATGAAGGCCTCGAACTGCTCCTTGGCTGGCTGATCGACGACGTCGTCGGCGAAGGTCGGCGGGAAGATGGTCATGGACCGAAGCATGCCAAGGCCCTCGCCCGGGGGCAACCACGGCACGGCTCACCCGCCGAAGGAGACCAGGGCGCCCCGTTCGTCGAAGACAGCCGTGCCCGCCCAGGCGATCTCCCACCGGTTGCCCTCCGGGTCGGCGATGTACGCCGAGCGGCCACCCCACGAACGATCGGTCGGCTCCGCCACGACCGCCGCACCCACCGCGACGGCCGCCGCGAAAGCCGCGTCGACCTCCGCGCGGCCGTCGACGTTGCAGGCCAGCGTCACACCGGACCAGCCGCCGGCCGGATCGGTGACGCCAGGTGCCGCCTCGGCCGCCAGGTCCGTCAGCGGATAGAGGGCGAGCAGGACGCCGCCGAGCAGGAACGCCGACCAGCCGTCGTCGCTGGCCGGCAGTTCGGGCCAGCCCAGGGAGCGGTAGAAGGACCGCAGCCGGCCCAGGTCACGGGCACCCAGGGTGACCACCGACAGTCGAGGGGGGATCGCGCTCATGGCCCGATCCTGCCGCACCGGTACGACAAGACGTCCCGGTGTCCTCAGGAGATCGTCGTCGCCGCCCACTCGCCCGGCGTGGTGCCCGCCCGGGCGGCCACGTCACCTCCCGGCGTCCACACGGCCGACCCCCCCGCCGCCTCGGTGTAGCCGCCGCCGGTGGACCCGGCGAAGCTCGCCACCGCCACCCAGACCCGGTGCGTCGTGGCGATCCGGTGTGCCCGCTCGTCCGGCACGGAGGCGTCCCGGGCCGACTCCAGCACGCCTGCGGCGTACACGTCGATTCCGAGCGCCGCCGTCGACGCCGCGTGCGCGGCGACGCCGGTGTCCCTGCAGACGGCCAACCCGATCCGCCACCCGTCCACATCGAGCACGCCAGGTGTGTCCCCCGGCCGGAACCGCTGGGCCTCCACGCCGCCCAGCCACATCTTTCGGTACGCCACGGTCACCCCGTCGCCGGTCACCGCCAGCACCCCGATGTGGTCCCCGGCCACCGGCGCGCCGGCCAGCGCCAGCGTGCCCGCCTCGGCGCACGCGTCGACCAGCGGCGTCAACCGCGGGTCGTCCACCGCCACGGTCGGGCCCCGCAACTCGTACCCCGTCAGGGAGAGCTCCGGAAAGACCACCACCCGGGCGCGCGCCGCGCGGACCGCGTCGGCGTGCGCCCGCGCGTTCTGCGCGACATCCAGGGGTACGCACGGCGGCTGCGCCACCGCGAGCCGCAGCGGGGTGCGGTTTTCCACACCCCCGCCGGTGGGGGCGACCCGCGGGGTCGGACGGTCCGCCTCATGGTCGACTCTCAGGATCGGTTCGTAGCGTGGGGACATGATTCGAACGTCGCACGCCGTCCTCGCCACCGGAACCCCCACCGCCGCGGCCGAACCACCGCAGGGCGGAATCGTCGGCTACGTCAGCGATCTGGTGGAACGGCTCGGCGGGCCGGGCGCGGGCCTGGCGGTGGCGCTGGAGAACCTGTTTCCGCCGATCCCCAGCGAGGTCATCCTGCCGCTGGCCGGCTTCGTGGCCGCGCAGGGCCGGATCAGCCTGGCCGGCGCGATCTTCTGGACCACGCTGGGTTCGGTGCTGGGCGCGCTGGCGCTCTACCTGATCGGCGCGTCCCTGGGCCGCGACCGGATGCGCGCCATCGTCTCCCGACTGCCCCTGGTGAAGCTCAGCGACGTCGACCGGACCGAGGCGTGGTTTCTCCGGCACGGCGTGAAGGCGGTGTTCTTCGGCCGGATGATCCCGATCTTCCGGAGCCTGATCTCCATCCCGGCCGGGGTGGAGCGGATGCCGGTGCGGACCTTCCTGCTCTACACGACGCTGGGCAGCCTGATCTGGAACACCACCTTCGTCCTCGCCGGCTACCTGCTCGGTGACAACTGGCACCTCGTCGAGGGCTACGTCGGCACCCTCCAGAACGTCGTGATCGTCGTCTGCGTCGCGGCCGTCGCCTGGTTCGTCGGCTCGCGGGTGCTGAGGGCCCGTCGCGCCGCCCGAAAGCCCGGATCGGACTCGGATTTCTCCCGCCGCGATGCGCCACCGGCGGCAACGCCAGATCCCGATGGTCGGGGCACCCTCTACCGGGGTGCCTCCTGGGCCTCGGACGAGCGCTAGCTAGCCCGCCGCCTGCCATCTTCGACAAGCTCGGCCTCGCCCACACGACGGGCTACAGCCGCCGTATCCTCGCGGTCCTGCGCTACCTGGGCACGCCCTAGGGCCGGAATGTCCCCATCACTCGGGGCCAGGCGGTATCGGCCGGCCCGGGCGGATCGTCACCCTCCGCACCCGGAGGGTGATGGTCGTCGGGCGTGGTGTCCGGTTGTGGGCGGTCTGAGGTGTGACCGGGTGCACCGCAGGGCCGGAATCGTGGCCGCCCCGGGGTCGTTACACACCCTGACGATCGCAGGACCACGGCCACCCCGCCCGCTCGACGGGCATGGGAATGGCCGGCCTGGCCAGGTCGTTGCAGACCCCCGAACGACCGCAGGCCCGCCCCCGGGTCCGCTTCCGGGTCCCGCTGAGGGCTCGGGAATGACCCCGGACCGGCGGTCGTTCCACACGGTCCCGGTGCCCCGAGCGACACCTCCGCCCGTGGGCCGCCGCCCCGAAAGCTTCCCCCGTGTTATGTGCAGCGCCGGACGAGGTGCTCACATCCGCGTCACCGGTTCCCCTGTGGTGAGGCGGGTGTTTCCTACCCCCGAAGGAGCTACCCCCATGAACACGATCTTCCGTAAGAGCATGCTGTCCGTTGCCGGTCTCGCGTTCGCCGGTGGTGTCTTCGCCGGCCCGATCGCCCATGTCGCCGCCCCGAGCACCGATCCTCGGCCGGTCGCCGTGGTGCAGGCCGACAAGCCCGACACGAGCAAGCTGATCCCGCACGGCACCCAGGGCGAGCAGTCGCACATCGACCTGAACGACGAGCAGACCGACAACGCCAAGGCCATCATCGCGGCCACGAAGAAGGCCGGCCTGCCCGAGCGGGCAGCGGTCATCTCCATCGCGACGAGCCTGCAGGAGTCGAAGCTGGAGAACCTGGGCCACCTCGGGGACATGAACGACCACGACTCGCTGGGTCTGTTCCAGCAGCGCCCGTCCAGTGGTTGGGGCACGCCGGAGCAGATCACCGATCCGGAGTACTCGACGACCGCGTTCCTCAAGGGCCTTCGTCAGGTTGACGGCTGGCAGGACATGCCGCTGACCGACGCCGCGCAGACCGTGCAGGTCTCCGCGTACCCCGACGCGTACGCCCAGTGGGAGCAGCAGGCCGCCGACCTGGTTGGCCAGTACTGGAACAGCTGACCCATCGCACGACCCGACCGATGGCCGGCACCCGATGGGGTGCCGGCCATCGGCATCCCCACCCGGGAACACCGGGCGGCGTCGGCTGGTTGTAACCGGTGTCGGTGTGACTCAGTGTCCCCGGGCCTCACCTACATAGCCCTCGCGGAATACCGTTCGGCTGGAGCCGCGTCGCGCCACTCGCCGAGAGGCGACCTGCACACCGACACCGGCGCCGCCCCCGACCCACGTGGTCGGGGGCGGCGCTTTTCTGTGCCCACCGGGCACGACGGCCTGCCCCCGGTCGCGGCACAATGTGCCGGTGACCGCCGCGCAGACCTGGTCGGAGCAGTCGGGGATGCTCGTCCTGCCGAGCGGTACGGTGGTGCGTGGACGCCGCATCGCCGCGACCGCCTCGTCGGCCGACTTCGCGCTGCTGTTGGCGCCCGGCCCGGAGCCGGCCTGGCCGCACCGGCGGATCAGGTGGCCCGACTTCTGGATTCCGCTCGACCGGGCGGACGCACTCGACGCGTTGCGCGCGGCGCTGCGGAGGGCACGCGACGGCGAGCGCGTGGAGGTGGCCTGCCGGGGCGGAGTCGGCCGCACGGGAACGGCGTTGGCCGCGCTGGCGATCCTCGACGGCTTGCCGGCCGAGCGGGCGGTGTCGTGGGTCCGGGCGGGCTACCACCCGAAGGCGGTCGAGACGCCCTGGCAGCGGCGCTGGCTGCGCCACATCGTCTGACCACAGGTGTCGCCCGGCCAGGCGAGAGGGCCGGCACGCGCACCGACCGTAGGGCCGGCCGAACGGGCCGTCGGTCCGTCGCCGGATGGTCCAGCGGCCAACAGCCTCCGCCGGGCGATCTTGTTGTCTAGGGTCGGGCACATGAGAGCTGCGCTGCTGGCGGTCACGGCGTCCGCCATCCTGCTCGCTGCCGCGCCGGTCACGGCCGCCGCGGCGGACCCCACGCCCGTCGCCGCGACGGAAGCCGCCGCCACGGGTGCGGTTGCCGCCGGGCCGGCCGTGCGGTGCCCACGGACGCCGGCGCCGGCGGTGTCCCGGCCGCCGCGGCCGTCACCCCCGCCCGCCGTGCCGGAGGCGCGGGTGGTCGGGGGCGCCGGGCTGGCGACGAGCGGCCTGGTCGTGCCGGCCGGTGTGGGCGCGCCACCGGCGATCACCGCCACGTCGTGGCTGGTCGCGGACCTGGACTCCGGTCAGGTGCTCGGGGGCTGCGGCCCGCACGAGTACGGCACCCCGGCGAGCGTCCAGAAGCTGCTGCTGGTGGCCACGATGATGCCCCGGCTCGACCCGACCGAGACGGTGACGGTCACCGAGGCGGACATGAACATCGAGCCCGGCTCCTCCGCGGTCGGCCTGGTCGAGGGTGGCCGCTACACGATCGAGACGATCTGGCTGGGACTGTTGCTGAACTCCGGCAACGAGGCGGCGAACGCGCTGGCCCGGCTGGGCGGCGGCCCCGATGGAGCCGCCGGGGGAGTGCGCGCCATGAACCAGCGGGCACACGACCTCGGTGCGCTCCAGACGCACGCCGTCACCCCGTCCGGTCTGGACGGCAAGGGACAGTTCACCAGCGCGTACGACCTGGCGCTGATCGCCCGGGCCTGCTTCGTCCAGCCGGCCTTCCGCCGGTACGCGCTCACCGAACTGGCGACGATTCCGGCGCAGCCGGCCCAGCGGACGAAGGGCTTCCAGATCCAGAACGACGATCAGCTCATCTACCGCTACCCGGGCGCGTTGGGTGGCAAGACCGGCTTCACCGATCTGGCCCGGCACACGTACGTCGGCGCGGCGGAACGGAACGGCCGCCGGTTGGTGGTGACGTTGCTGGGTGCCGAGCCGACTCCGATGCGTGGCTGGGAGCAGGGCGCGGCCCTGCTGGACTGGGGCTTCTCGCTGCCTCGCGACGCGGGCGTCGGCCGCCTGGTCGAGCCGGGAGAGCTGACCGCCACACCGTCGGCGACCCCGTCCGCGCTGGCCGCGCCCATTCCACCGCGCCCGGCGGCGGCCAGCGGTCCGGCGCGCACCGGCTCGGGGTGGCTCTGGACGGTGGTAGCGCTCAGCGGCGCGACGGTGCTGGCCCTGCTGGGTGGTCTGCTGTGGCACCGCCGTCGCCGGTTGCCCGGCCAGATCGACAACCAGCCCCGGCATCCATAGACTCCGGTCTTTCTGGCAGCACGAGCTCAGGAGGATCCCTGTGTCGAGTGAACGCGAAACGCCCTCCAGCGCGGCGGCACCCCGCCCGTCGGTGCGCGCGCTGAACCGCCTCGTCGGTGTGACGGCGTTCGCCGCAACGCTGATCGTCGGCGCGTCGGCTACCGCGGTGGCCGCGCCGAGCGCGTCCCACGATCCGGCGAGCGCGCCTGCCGCCGCCGCCCGCCCGCCGCGCACGACGCACGGCCCGTGCGCGTACACCGAGACGCCGGACGAGCCGGCCGCGCGACCGGTGCCGTTGCCGCCCGACCCGCGCCGCACCCCGGACCGGGGCAGCGTCCGGGTGACCCTCGCCACCAACCAGGGGCCGATCGGGCTGACCCTGGACCGGGCGGCCGCGCCGTGCACCGTGCAGAGTTTCCTGCACCTGGTCGGCAAGCGTTTCTACGACCGCACCCCGTGCCACCGACTCACCGCGTACCCCACGCTGAACGTCCTGCAGTGCGGCGACCCGTCCGGCACGGGCGAGGGCGGACCGGGCTACCGCTACCGCGACGAGCTGCCGACCGACCTGCCGCCCGCGCCCACCGACCCGACCGGCGTACGTCGGCTCTACGCGCGGGGCGTGCTGGCGATGGCCAACGCCGGGCCGGACACCAACGGCAGCCAGTTCTTCCTGGTGTACGCCGACTCGGCGCTGCGCCCCAACTACACGATCTTCGGCACGGTCGACACCGTCGGGCTGGACACGCTGGACCGGATCGCCGCGGGCGGCGTGGCGCCGACGGCCGAGGACCCGGCACCGGTCGACGGTGCGCCCGCGCTGCCGGTGACCATCCGTCGGGCCGTCCGGGCACACCACCACTGATCCGCTCGGCGCGGTGGGCGGCCCGAGGTCGCTCACCGCGCCGCCGGTGTCCGCGCTCGCGGGCCGCAATTTTCGGAAGCCGGACCGGTATCGGCGGAACCAGAATCCGACCCGGTTCGGACCGTCGGAACGATGAGGGTCACCCGGTCGGCGGCTCGGTGGTGCTGTCTCGGACGACCAGTTCGGTGGCGAGTTCCACACGGGGTGAGTCGATGCCCTCACCCTGGGCCAGTCGCAGCACCGTCCGCGCCGCGAGCCGGCCCATCTCCACCAGGGGTTGCCGCACGGTGGTCAACGGCGGGGACGCCCACCGGGCCTCCGGCAGGTCGTCGAAGCCCACCACGCTGACGTCGTCCGGGACGCGCAGTCCACGACGGCGGATGGCCTCGTAGACGCCGAACGCCATCTGGTCGCTGGCCGCGAAGATGCCGGTCGGCGGGTCGGGCAGGTCGAGCAGCGCCGTGCCGCCGGCGAAGCCGGAGGCGTGGTAGAAGTCGCCCGGGTAGATCAGCTTGTCGTCCACCGGCACCCCGGCGGCCTCCAGGCCGGCCCGGTAGCCGTCCAGGCGGGCCCGGCTGCACAGCAGATGCGTCGGCCCGGCCACGAACCCGATCCGGCGGTGGCCGACCGCCAGCAGGTGCTCGGTGGCGGCGAGCCCGCCAGCCCAGTTGGTGGCGCCGATCGTCGGGACGTCCATGGCCGGGACGCCGGCCGGGTCGACGACCACCACCGGCACGTTGAGGCGACGCAGTTGGGCGTGCAGCGGTGGGCTCAGGTGCGACGTCACGAAGATGACACCGTCGGTGGCGCGGGTACGCAGGTTCTGCAACCACTGTCGGGCCGCGGTGGGCTGGCGGTGTATCGCGGAGACGACAGTGCCGACGCCGGCGCTGTGGCCGACGTCCTCCACGCCTCGGATGATCTCCACGGCCCAGGGGCTGTCCAGGTCGTTGAAGACCAGGTCGACAAGGCCCGCTCGGCGGACGCTGCGGCTGCTCCGGCGTCGGTAGCCGTGGTGGCGCAACAGCTCCTCGACGCGTTCCCGGGTGTCCGGGGCCACATCGGACCGGCCATTGAGCACCCGTGACACGGTCGGCACCGAGACCCCGGCCTCCCGTGCGATCGCGGTGATGGTCACCCTGCGTCCGTCGTCCGCGTCCACCCGTGTCTCCTTCACCGCTCCGGGAGGGGCGACCGCTTGTGTCCGCCCGTCCCGTGTCCCGGAACGGCACGCCCGCTCCTCGCGTCATCTTGCCTCACGAAGGGGGGTTGACGACACGCCAGGTCGGTCATAGCGTTCGGCGGAGTTGCGGAAATGTTCCGGTAACTTGTCGGACGCGTCTCGGCGTACCGTCCCGCCTCTGCCGCCTGGCTGTCGGCGCCGCGCACGCCGCGGGCGCACCCTGTCCAGCGCCACGCGACAGACAAGGACGCCATGTACACGGATCTGCCCGAGGAGCAGCTACGCGCGTACCGCGGCGTGGTGCGCGAGCCCGCCGACTTCGACGACTTCTGGGCTCACACGCTCGCCCAGGCGCGCGAAGCCGCCTGGCCGGTCCGGCTCGAACCCATCGTGACGAGCCTGACCGCCATCGACGTGTACGACGTGACGTTCCCCGGGTTCGGCGGTCAGCCCGTACGGGCCTGGCTACGGGTGCCCCACGGCACCGGCACCGCGCTGCCGACGGTCGTGCAGTACGTCGGCTACGGCGGCGGGCGTGGGCACCCGCTGGAGAACCTGCTCTGGGCGTCGGCCGGACTCACCCACCTGCAGATGGACACCCGGGGGCAGGGTTCGGGCTGGAGCCGGGGCGACACCGCCGACCTGGGGGCCACCGGCGCACAGGCGCCCGGCGTGGCGACGCGGGGCATCGCCGACCCGCGTACGTACTACTACCGACGGTTGATCACGGACGCGGTGCGGGCGGTGGACGCCGCCCGTACCCTGCCGATGGTCGACCCGACCCGGCTGGCGGTGCTCGGCCACAGCCAGGGCGGCGCGCTGGCGCTCGCGGCCGGCGCCCTGGCGCCCGGTGTGCGGGCGGTGGTGGCCCTCGTGCCGTTCCTGTGCGACATCCCGCGCGCCGTGGTGGTCACCGACGCCCATCCGTACCGGGAGATCCGCGACTACCTGGCGATCCACCGGGACGCGGAGGAGCGGACGTCGACGACCCTGTCGTACGTCGACGGCGTCAACTTCGCGCGGCGCTGCCGCCAGCCCACCCGGTACTCCGTGGCGTTGATGGACGACATCGTGCCGCCCTCGACGGTGTACGCCGCCCACAACTCCCACGCCGGGCCGACGGAGCTTTCGGTGTGGCGGTACAACGGTCACGAGGCCGGTGGGATCGACGACGACGAGGCGGCCCTGCGCTTCCTCGGCGCTCACCTGGTCGAGGGCTCCGCGGCGACGCCGACCGCAGCCCGCCCGGCACCGCTGACGCCCGGCGCGTGAGCGGGTCCGGCGCGCCCGGCTGATCCGGCGCGTCACCGCGGCCGCTTTGGTAGACAGGAGCTGTGCGCAGGTCAGGGCGGGTGGGCGGCGCCGCCGTGCTCGCGCTCGTCGCGGTGCTCGGCGGCTGCTCCGAGCCGCCACGCCCCGGACCCAGCGTCTCCACCCCGACGTCCGCCAGCCCACGACCGACGCCCGAGAGCCCGAGCCCGCCGGCGAGCCCCATTGCGCGGTCGAGTACCGCCCCGCCGACCACCGGCGGGTTACCGGGCTTCGTGGTGCTGACCGATGTCGACAGGCGTATCCACGCCGACATCCGCTACGCCACCGCGCACAACTTCGTGGGCCGGCCGATCGCCGGCTACCGCGAACCGCTGTGCCTGCTCACCCGGCAGGCGGCCGAGGCGCTGCGCCAGGTCCAGGACGCCGCGCTCGCCGGGGGTCACAGCCTCAAGGTGTACGACTGCTACCGCCCACAGCCGGCGGTGGACGACTTCGTCGCCTGGTCCAAGCGCCCCGGTGAGCAGCAGACCAAGGCCGAGTTCTATCCGGACCTGGCGAAGGACCGGCTCTTCGCCGACGGCTACATCGGCGCGCCGACCGCGCACAGCCGGGGCAGCACGCTGGACCTCACGCTCGTCGACGAGCCGCCCGCCGGTCAGCCCGCGTACGTCCCCGGGCAGCGGCTGGTCCCGTGCACCGCGCCGCCGGGGCGGCGCTTCGCCGACAACAGCGTCGACATGGGGACCGGGTTCGACTGTTTCGACGCCCGCGCGCACACCGACGACCCCCGCATCACCGGTGCGGCACGGGACAACCGGCAGTTGCTGCGGCGGCTGATGACCGCCGCCGGGTTCGTCAACTACGACCGGGAGTGGTGGCACTACAGCCTCCGCGACGAGCCGCACCCGCGTACGTACTTCGCCGCGCCGGTGGCCCGTTCCTCGCTCGGCTGACCGTCGGGCGCTCAGGTCCAGTAGAGGACGCGGCAGGCTGGTACCCGTGCGGCCAGCTCGTCGGTGAACCAGGCCCGCAGTTCGGCCATCGTGTCGCGGGGGTAGACGTACTTCACCGCGCCGAACCTGCCGTGCTTGCGGCTGCGGACCTCCTCGTCCATCTCCAGGCGGGTGCGCGGGTACCAGCCCAGCAGCACCTCCTTGCTGCCGGGCGTGAACCGGTGGGTGATCAGCTCGGCGGTCAGGTCCAGCTCCGGGACCCCGTCGACCGCCGCGCGGACCTGGTCCAGCAGTTCGCCGTACGCCTCCCGCCAGTCGGGCAGCGCGATGATCGGCGCGATGGTCAGACCGACGGGGTACCCGTCGAGCGCGAGCCGGCGCAGGGCGGCGAGCCGGTCCGGCACCCGGGCGGTACCGCCCTCGAACCGCCGGCTGACCGGTGCGCAGTTGACGCTGAACCGGACCCGGGTACGGCCGTGGTGCGGCAGTCCGACGAAGGTGTCCACGTCGGCGTACTTGGTGGTCCACCGCAGCTGCACGGGCGCGTCCCAGTCGGCGAAGTGCTGGACCGCGCGCCGCCAACTGCCGGTGAGGTGTTCCAGGGCGAGGGGGTCGGTGTAGCAGGACGCCTCGAACGTGGTGCCCTCGTCGGCGCGACGCGCGTTGCGGCTGGTCACCGTGCCGCGCCCGGCGTACGCGGTCAGCGAGGCCAGGATGTCGTCGAGGTCCGCGTACACCCGGGTCACGGGCGGCCCGGAGAGCGAGCCGGCCAGGTAGCAGTACTGGCAGTGCGCGGGGCAGCCCTCGGCGAGGTCGACGCGCCAGTCGGCGCTGGGCGCGATGGGTTGCAGGTTGCGCCGCGACGGTGGGCTCACCACGATCGCCATGGTCGCCTTGGCCCGGGCGTACGTCTCGGCGTCGGTTCGTCCGCGTACCCCGGTGAGCCGGTTGGATCGTAGGTGTTCCACCTCGATGCCCAACGCCCGCACCCGGTCGACGATCCGCTGTCCGTGTGGGTGGTCCAGGGCGGCGGGGGTGGCCACCACCCGGCCCGGGGTCCAGCGTCGTGCGGGCCGGGCGGCCGGGGCGAGGCCGGCCAGGTCGCGGGTCGGCACCCGCTCGCCGCTGGCGTCGTGCGGCGCGGCGGGTACGTCCACGGCCAGCGGCTGGTCGACGTCGACGGCATCAGAGCTGGTCACCGGGCCGGGATACCCGCTGCCGCAGGAATCCCACCCGATCGCCCGCTCGGCGATTGACGTCACGTATCGGGAACCAATAACCTTTCGTCTATCTGTAAACCTTGTGAACAGATCTACGACGACGACGCGGCGGCGCGCGTCCCCACCGAAGGGACGATCAGGTGATCGCAGAACTCTCCTCCCGTACCAGAAGGCTCCTGTCGCTGTTCGTCGCACTTGTCGTCGCCGTGAGCGCCGGCGTCGGCCTCGGCGTCGCGCGCAGCGCGCAGGCCGCGCCGACGTTCAAGGTCCTGGCCTTCTACAACGGCACCTGGGACGACGCGCACATCGACTTCATCAAGGACGCGCGTGCCTGGTTCCCGCAGGCCGCCGCCCAGTACGGCTTCTCCTGGGAGGCCACCAACAACTGGAGCCTGCTGAACACCTCCAACCTGGCCCAGTACAAGGTCGTCATGTTCCTGGACGACGCGCCGCCCGCCGCCCAGCGCCCCGCCTTCCAGCAGTACATGCAGAACGGCGGCGCGTGGATGGGTTTCCATGTCAGCGCGTGGACCGACAACCCGTCGAGCTGGAGCTGGTACTACAACACCTTCCTCGGCTCCGGCTCGTTCCGGACCAACACCTGGCTGCCGACCCGGGTCACCATGCGCGTCGACAACCGCACCCACGCCGCGACCCGGAACCTGCCGGCGACCTTCGGATCGTCGATCAGCGAGTGGTACTCGTGGAGCAACGACCTGCGGCAGAACTCCAACATCGACATCCTGGCCTCGGTCGACCCGTCGAGCTTCCCGGTCGGCACCGACCCCAACCAGTCCTGGTACAGCGGCTACTATCCGCTGGTCTGGAGTAACCGGCAGTACAAGATGATCTACGCCAACTTCGGGCACAACAAGATGGACTACGCCACCAAGACCGGCCTGTCGTCCACGTTCGACAGCGCGCAGCAGAACAAGCTGCTGATCGACGGGCTGCACTGGCTCGCCGGTGTCGGTACGTCACCCACGCCGACGCCCACCCCGACCGGCAGCGCGGGCCCGATCTCGCCGACGGCCTGGCACACCGTGGTCAACCGGGGCAGCGGCAAGTGCGTGGACGCGCGGGCTGCCGCCAGCGCGAACGGCACCGCCATCCAGCAGTACGCCTGTAACAGCAGCACCGCCCAGCAGTACCAGTTCGTTCTGACCAGCGACGGCTACCTGCGCGTCAACAACCGCAACAACAGCGCCCAGGTGCTCGACGTGACCGACCGGTCGACCGCCGACTCGGCACCCATCCAGCTCTGGTCGTACAGCGGCGGCACCAACCAGCAGTGGCGCGCGGAGTCCGAGGGTGGCGGCTACTACCGGCTGGTCAACCGCAGCAGTGGCAAGTGTCTGGACGTGCCGGGTGCGTCCACGGCGGACAGCGTCCAGCTCGTCCAGTACACCTGCAACGGCACCGCCGCGCAGTCGTTCCGGCTGGTGGCCCTGTCGTAGATCAGACGACTGGTACCGCCACAAACGGTGGTACGCGGTGCTGCACCGGTTCGACGCCGACGGCGTGCACACCGACTCGGACATCTGGTGCGCCGGCACCAGCGAGCACGAGGACGCCTCGATCGACCGGGCGGAGGCGCGCCTCGCCGAGTGGCTGGACGCGCTGCCGTGGGACGGCTGGTTACGACACCTGAGTCGTCCTGTCGAGGAGGGCCCCGGCGCCCCACGCCGGGGGGAGGGCACCGTGCGCCTCGGACCCTTTGCTCTGCTTCAGCGGAGGAAACACGTGGTGTCCGATTATCGGACGTCAGGTGTTGCCTGGATTGAAGCAGAGCAAAGGAAGACTCGACCACCCTTGCCCTCCGACGAGAGACGCGGGCCACGCGGGACACGCGGGACACGCGGGACAACCGGGACACACGGGTGCGGTCCCGTCCTGCGCCGCTCGGGCGGCGGCGATATCTATTGCGGACTCGCCGCCGCCCCTCCTACTCTCATCAGCGCACGGCCAACCGATCAACCCCGGAGGGAGTACGCCATGTCGCGCCGCGTCCGCACCGATGCCCGCCGGTGTCTGCTCCCCGCCGGCACCCCCGCGCTCGACATCACCGCTCCCTGCGCCTATCGCACCTTGCGGCACAACGGGCCGGGGTGGCGCGACTGACGCCGACGCTCACCGTGTCCGCCGGCCGCCCATCCCACCGGGATCGGCGGCCCTTTCGTTTCCGCGTACCACCGCCGCGCCGTCAGCGGCCGGCGCATGATCGATATCGGTCGCCCGCACGACAGAAGGAGACCACCATGGGATTCACCCCGCTCGCCGGCACCCGGGCGCCGGTCCGGGTCTGGACCGACCCGTACGCCATCGAACCGCAGGCCGCGAAGCAGCTGCGCAACATCGGCGCGCTGCCCTGGGTGCAGGGTGTCGCCGTCATGCCGGACGTGCACTTCGGCAAGGGCGCGACCGTCGGCTCGGTGATCGCGATGCGACAGGCCGTCTCGCCGGCAGCCGTCGGCGTCGACATCGGCTGCGGCATGTCGGCGGTGCGCACCTCGCTGACCGCCGCCGACCTGCCGGACGACCTGGGCGGGCTGCGGTCCGCGATCGAGGCCACCATCCCGGTCGGCTTCGCCCAGCGGTCCGAGGCGGTCAACCCGCGTCGGATCCGAGGGCTGGAGCAGGCCGGCTGGGACGACTTCTGGAGCCGCTTCGCCGGCCTCGACCGCGGAGTGGCACAGCTGGAGACCCGGGCGCAGAAGCAGATCGGGACCCTCGGCGGCGGCAACCACTTCATCGAGGTCTGCCTCGAGCAGGGCGGTGACGACGAGGGCCGGGTCTGGCTGATGCTGCACTCCGGGTCGCGCAACATCGGCAAGGAGCTGGCCGAGCGGCACATCGGCGTCGCCCGGAAGCTGCCGCACAACGCCGACCTGCCCGACCGGGACCTGGCCGTGTTCCTCGCCGGCACGCCGGAGATGGACGCGTACCGGCGGGACCTGTGGTGGGCGCAGGAGTACGCGCGGCGCAATCGGGCCGTCATGCTGGCGCTGCTCTGCGGTGTGGTGCGCGAGCACTTCCCGCAGGTCGGCTACGACGAGCCCATCTCGTGCCACCACAACTACGTCTCCGAGGAGAGCTACGACGGCGTGGACGTGCTGGTCACCCGCAAGGGCGCGATCCGGGCCGGCCGGGGCGACCTGGGCATCATTCCCGGGTCGATGGGCACCGGGTCGTACATCGTGCGGGGTCGGGGTAACCCGGACGCGTACTGCTCGGCGTCGCACGGGGCGGGTCGGCGGATGTCGCGGGCGCAGGCGAAGCGGACGTTCAGCACCGCCGACCTGGCCGCGCAGACCGCCGGCGTGGAGTGCCGCAAGGACGCCGGGGTCGTCGACGAGATCCCCGGCGCGTACAAGGACATCACCGCGGTGATGGCCCAGCAGGACGACCTGGTGCAGGTGGTCGCGCACCTCAAGCAGGTCGTCTGCGTGAAGGGCTGAGGGGTACGCGCGGGCCGGAGGTCCCGGCCCGCGCGCAATCCCTCAGAAGCCGACGAAGACCCGGCGCAGGTCGTCGAGGGTCACCGGCCCGCTCACCTGCACGCCGTCCGGGGTGTAGCGCGACCCGAGCCGGCCCACCACCAGGCGCAGCCACGCCTCGGCCGGCAGGGACAGCTCGCCGTCCGGCTGCTCCGGCGCGTCGGTCAGCGTGATCTGCTCGCCCAGCCGCAGCCCGAACGTCCGCTCGGGGTCGCGCAGCCGTACCAGCAGGGTCGCCTCGCGGCCGTCCAGCTCCTTCGGTCGGCTGGTCCAGCCGAGCATGCCGCCGATCTGCTCGATCAGCAGCGGCACCGCCTCCGGCGTCACCGCCGCGAACGGGTTGAACGCCACCTCGGCGTCCCACTGGTGAAAAGCGAACTCGCTGAGCCGGAACCGGGCGGCCGTGGCGACGTCGACCGGTTCGGGCAGGAAGCCGAGGTTGATCCGCAGCGTCTCGCGGGTCTCGGCGTCCAGTGCCTCGTACGCCTCGACCAGCCGCTGGTTGGACTCCAGAAAGCCGGCGGCGTGGTCCTCCGGGGACATGGCGTCCCAGCGCTGCCACACGCCGCGGTTGAAGTCGCCGTCCGGAGCGGGCGTGCCCTCGACGGAGGCCTTCAGACCCGCGAGGCCGATCTCGGCGCCGCTGCCCAGGTGGCTGAGCACCTGGGAGACCTGCCACTCACTGGCGCCCGAGGGCTGGCGCAGGTCGTCCTCCTT
The DNA here is from genome assembly GCF_040608555.1 of Micromonospora sp. NPDC005172. NCBI lineage: Bacteria > Bacillati > Actinomycetota > Actinomycetes > Micromonosporales > Micromonosporaceae > Micromonospora > Micromonospora sp. NPDC005172. The sequence continues at coordinate 156,290 of NZ_JBEXIL010000005.1, read as the reverse complement.
GAGGTCGCGCACGAGCGCGGCAAGCTCCTCGTGGCCTGCCCGTAGCGCGTGGATGATCTGGTCGGCAGGCGTGGACATGATGTCTCCTCAACGGATCTTCGACAGTGTTCGGGACGCTACCGGTTCAGCCCATGTGCACGGCGTTGCCGGCCGGGATGTCCTCCTTGCGCACCTTCACCAGGACCAGGGTGACCAGCCCGGCGAGCACGATCAGGACCGCGCCCCAGGCGAACGCGACGCGGTAGCCGTGCACCAGCGCCTCCACCTGGGTGACCGGGCTCGGCGCCCGGCCGACCAGGTACGCGGCGACCGCGCTGGTGTAGAAGGTGTTCAGCAGCGCGGTGCCGAGCGAGCCACCGACCTGCTGGGTGGCGTTGAGGGTCGCGCTGGCCGCGCCGGCGTCGTGCTCCGGCACCCCCACCAGGGCGAGGCTGGACAGCGGCACGAAGGTGAAGCCCAGTCCCAGGCCCAGGATGACCTGCGCGGGCAGCAGGTGGGTCAGGAACGGGGTGTCCACGTCGATCTGGGTCAGCACCAGCATGCCGAGGGCGGCGAGCACCGCTCCGGCGACCATCAGCGGCTTGGCGCCCAGTCGCGGCATGAGCTGGCTGGCGCCACCCGCGGCGATCAGCACACCGGCGGTCACCGGAAGCGAGGCAAGACCGGCCTCCAGGGGCTTGTACTGCAGGACCACCTGGAAGTAGAAGGTCAGGAACAGGAACGCCCCGAACAGGCCCGCGCCGATCAGCGTCGAGGTCAGGTAGGCCCCGCCCCGATTGCGGTCCAGGATGATGCGCAGCGGCAGCAGCGGGTGGTTGGTGCGCAGCTCGATCACCACGAAGGCGGCGAGCAGGACCACACCGGCGGCGATGAACCCGAGCGTCGCGGTGGCGTCCCAACCGTCCTCGGCGGCCTTGGTGAAGCCGTACACGAGGGAGACCAGACCGGCGGTGACGACGACCGCGCCGGGCACGTCGTAGCGGGTGTTGCCCTGGGCCCGGCTCTCCGGCACGAGCGGGAGGGCGAAGGCGATCGCGATGGCGGCGACCGGGATGTTGACCAGCAGGCACCAGCGCCAGTCGGCGTACTCGGTCAGCACGCCGCCGAGCAGCAGCCCCACCGCGGACCCGCCACCGGCGATCGCGCCGTACACGGCGAACGCCTTGGCGCGCTCGGTGGCCTCGGTGAACAGCACGGTGAGCAGCGCCAGCGCGGCCGGCGCGAGCAGCGCGCCGAAGGCCCCCTGCAACGCGCGGGCGGCGAAGAGCATCCCGCCGGTGGTGGCCAGGCCGCCCAGGGCGGAGGCCAGCGCGAAACCGGTCATGCCGACGATGAAGGTGCGCTTGCGCCCCCAGTAGTCGGCGATCCGGCCGCCGAGCAGGAGCAGACCACCGAAGGCGAGCGTGTAGGCGGTGATCACCCACTGTCGGTTCGCGTCGGTGATGCCCAGGTCGGCCTGGGCCTGCGGGAGCGCGATGTTCACGATGGTGGCGTCGAGGACGACCATCAGCTGCGAGACCGCGATGACCGCGAGCGCGATCCAGCGCCGCGGGTGCGGCGCGCCTGTCGACGTCCCGGCGCCGGGTGCGCCGGGGGCGGTCGAGGTGGTTCCGGGCATGGTGAAGCCTTCCGTGGTGCGGATGTTGATGGATCAGGCCTGGGACGGGCGGTCGTGCCGGTAGCGGAGAACCGGGATGAGCACCTGGTCGACGACCTGCGTGAGGAACGCGTCGTCGGCGGGCAGGCCGTGCGCGACCAGTCGGGACAGGAGGAGCGCTGGCGCCAGGTCGTGGAACAGTTCCCGTTCGCCGGCCTCCGGAGGGATCTCCCCGCGGGCGGCGGCGCGGACGAGGACCGCGGTGCTGGCCACCCGGCCGGCGGGCAGCACCTGGTGGCGTACCAGACGTTCCAGCTCCGGGCTGGTCCGCATGGCGAAGGTCAGCGCCTGCATCAGGTCGCAGTCGGCGACGCAGATCGCGGCGGTGGCGCGGAGCAGCTCGATCAGGTCACCCCGCAGCGAGCCGGTGTCGGGTGGGTTGAGCACACCGACCTGGCGGTCGCTCAGGGCGGCGACGACCAGTTCGGCCTTGCCGTCCCACCGCCGGTAGATGGTGGCCTTGCTCACGTGGGCGCGGGCGGCGACGGCGTCGATGGTCATCCGGTCGTAGCCGACCTCGCGGAGCAGGTCGATCACCACCGTGAACAGGTCGGTGGTCGTGCACCGCGCTGCCCGGGCGGCCGGCACCCCGACGCTCGTGCTCACCTGCTGACCCTCCACCACCCGAAAACCCTCCCGTGAAACGATGTCGTACCGACCATAGTTCGCTGGTAGCGGTTCGCGCAGGGTTTTATGAGTTGCGTCGCACCGCAGGAGCGAAACGGTCACGTTTCCCGTCAGCCCGCTTGCGGGCCGAGGAGCACCGGCACGAGCGCGGCGTTGATCCGGGCGCCGTCGCGGGCCGACACCTCGTACACCTCGATCGTGCCGTGCTGCTCCCGGGCCGTGCGCCAGGTGACCACCACCCGATAGGCCCCCCGGCAGCCGCTGCCGCAGCTCGCGACGCCGAAGCCGGCGGCCACCTGACGGCCGTCGGCGTCCAGCACCCGGACGCTCACGGTGGCCTCGAACACGTCCGCCGTGCCGGTGACGGTGAGTGGGGCGGTGACCCGGTCGCCGACGCTCGGGCCGGTGACCACGATCGGCGCGAGCAGGGGATAGTCGGCCCGACCGACCGGTGCGCCGCCGGAAAAGCGGATCTGTCGGACGGTCGGGAACTGGGTGAGGGTCCACACCACCTGCGCCTCGCGCAGCCGTCGGTCCGCCGGGTCGCCGCCGAGTGGAACGGGACCGAGGGCCGCGACGCCGTCGACGATCCGGGTGACCTCGACGCCACCCGTCAGCAGGGTGACCATCCCCGTGGCGGTCTCGGCCGGAGTCGGTCCGGCGGCCAGCTCGTCGAGGGCGAGCCGGGACGTCGCGACGGTGGCCGGCCGGGTGCGCCGGGTGGGCACGAGCCGCCCGGAGCGGACGTACCACAGCTCGATCGTCACCGTGTCCGGCCGCCGCGTCCCGGTGGCCGTCGCCGTCGACGGACGCGGCGCGGTGTCGGTGCCCGACGGCGGCGGCGGAGTCGGCGACGGTGGGGTCGGCACGGGCGTCGGTTCGCCGGTGGGCGCGAGGGTCGGCGGCGGTGCGGTGGGCGCCGCGCCCAGGACCCCGGAGCGGGGGGTGCCGCAGCCGCCGAGGACGAGCAGGCCGACGAGCACCGCGACGGCCGCCCCACGCCACCCGTCACGCCCGTTCCCGCCGAGCTGGCTCATCCCGCACCCCCTGCCGGGCGCTGTCGTCGGGGCGGGGCGCTGGGCCCGGCACCTCGGGGCCGTGCGCGGGCAGTTCCAGGCGGAACCGCGTTTCGACGCCCGGCGCGCTGCGGACACTCAGCACCCCGCCGAGCAGGGCCGCGTGTTCCCGGGCGATCGCCAGGCCGAGGCCGCTGCCCGGCGCGGAGCGCGACACGTCGACCTTGTGGAACCGGTCGAACACGAGCGGCAGGTGCGCGGCCGGGATGCCCGGCCCCCGGTCGGACACCTCGACGATGACCATCCGGCCCGCCGCGGTCACCCTCGCGGAGATCTCCCCGCCGCCGTGCTCGACCGCGTTGGTGACCAGGTTGGCCAGGACGCGCTCCAGGTGGCGAGGGTCCGTGCGCAGCGCTACGGCGTCGCCGTCGACCAGCACACGGTCCGACCAACCGCGTGCCGCGACGATCGCGTGCAGCAGCGCCCGTGCGTCCACCGGCTCGACGCGTGGGCGTTCCTGCCCCGCGTCCAGCCGCGAGATCTCCATCAGGTCCTCTACCAGGCGGCGCAGCCGGACCACGTCCCCGACCAGCAGCCGCGCCGCCGGTCGGGCGTCGTCGGGCAGCCGGTCCAGCTGCTCGCGCAGCAGCGAGGCCGCGGCCACCAGGGCGGTCACCGGGGTACGCAGCTCGTGCGCGACGTCGGCGGTGAACCGCCGCTCCCGCGCCTGGGCGGCCGACAGGGCGGCGATCTTCGCCTCCAGCGCCTCGGCCATCTCGTTGAACGACGCTGCCCAGACGCTGAACTCGTCCCGCCCGCGTACCGGCAGACGGGTGGCGAGCAGACCCTCGGTGAGCGCCCGGGCGGCACGACTGGCCCGACCCACCGGTTCCAGGGTGCGGCGCGCCAGGAGATGACCCACCCCGGCAGCGACGAGGACGACGACAACCCAGCCGGCCAACAGCGCGGCGCGCACCTGATTCAGGTCGGCCGCGATGTCGTCCTCCACGGTGATCACGTACAGCTCGGCCGTCGAGCCGGGGATACGCCCACCGACCACCAGCAGGCGGGGCCGCTGCGCCGGCGTCGAACGCTCGAACGCGAGCTGCCCGTCGGCGACCGCGGCCCGCAGTCGGGTCCCCAGGGTGGGGGCGTACGCGGGGTGGGAGGGGCGGATCGTGCCGTCGACGAGGACGACGTGCCGGCCGCTGCCCTCGAAGCTGGTGAGCAGCTCGGCGCCGCGCTGCTCGGTCAACGGCAGGAACTGTCCGGCGAGCACGAGCTGGTAGCGGGCGTCGGCGGTGGCCTGGCGCAGCGAGGCGTCCAACCAGGACTGCCGCAGCAGCAGCCCGGTCCCTCCGGCGAGCAGACCGGCCGACACCCCGGCGACCAGCACGAACGCGATCGTCAGCCGACGCCGCAGCCGGCCGGGCGCCACCGCGCGTGCGGCCATCGCCGACCTCCCGTCAGCCGGTGGACAGTTTGTAGCCCGCGCCGCGCACCGTGCGGATACGCCGGGGATGCGCCGGGTCGTCCTCGACCTTGGCGCGCAACCGCTGCACCGCCACGTCGACCAACCGCGAGTCACCCAGGAAGCGGTGGTTCCACACCAGGTCCAGCAGCAGCTCCCGGGTGAAGACCTGGCCGGGGCGACGGGCCAGCTCCAGCAGGAGCCGGAACTCGGTGGCGGTCAGCTCCACCACCCGGCCGTCCCGGCGTACGGTGAAACCGCCCGGGTCGATCTCCAGGTCGCCGATCGTGATGGTGCGCGACGGCGTCGGCGCGCTCGCCCGCCGCAGCACCGAGCGGACCCGGGCCACCAGCTCCGGCAGGTCGAAGGGCTTGCGCAGGTAGTCGTCCGCGCCGCACTCCAGGCCGACCACCACGTCGAGCGTGTCGGTGCGGGCGGTCAGCATGAGGATCGGCACCTGGCTGGTACGTCGGATCTCCCGGCAGACCTCCAGGCCGTCCAGCCCGGGCAGCATCACGTCCAGCACGATCAGGTCGACCGGGTGGGCTCGCCAGGTCACCAGTGCCTGCCGCCCGTCGGCCGCGGTGTCCACCCGGAAGCCGGCGCGGCGCAGGCCGAGGGCGGTGATCTCCCGGATGGAGACGTCGTCCTCGACCACCAGTACGCGGCCCTCCACCACTCGAGGGTAGACCCGCGGCCACGGTGCGTAACCCTGGCGGAACGGTCGTCATCGCCGGGCCGGTCGGGTCCTCGGCCCGGCACCGTCCACGGGCTACGGTCAGGTGCCCTCGGCACCCCCTCACACGAAAGGGCACGACGTGCAACGTCATGGCTGCGTGATTCGACTCCGCCCCGAGCAGCGGGAAACCTACCTGCGGTTACACGCCGCCGTCTGGCCGAGCGTCGAGCAGACGCTGCGCGAGGCGAACTTCCGTAACTACACCATCTTTCTCCACGACGACCTGCTCTTCGGCTACTACGAGTACGTCGGCGACGACTACGAGGCCGACCTGCGACTGATTGCCGCCGACCCGCAGACCCAGGAGTGGTGGAAGCTGACGGACCCGTGTCAGGAGTCGCTGGCCGAGCCCGGATCGGGGGACTGGTGGGCCCCGATGCGCGAGGTCTGGCACCTCGCGGACGAGGCCCCGCAGGACTCCGCTGGCTAGCCGTTCAACGGTTCGCGCCGGCCGGCAACCGCCCTGCTCGCGGCGGCGGTCGGCCGGCGCTGGTCACCACTGGTGGGCGACGTCGAGCACGATCCGGCTGTGGGTGCCCGGACCGGCCAGCACGAAGGTGCGGAACGGAAGCCGGGCCCGTACCCCGACCGCGAAGGTGGTGTAGCCCTCGAAACCGCCGCCGAAGACCACGTCGCGCAGCGTCGGGTAACGCAGCAGGTTCGTGACGTGCGCGCCGACCGCGTAGGGCACCGTGCCGAGGTGGTCGTCGTCGTACGCCGGGGCCCGCAGGGAGACCCGTAGCAGCGCGCCGCCGGCCGTGTACGGCGAGAGCGCGAGACCCTCGCCCTCGGTCCAGGTCTCGCCGTAGCCGACCGCGTAGCCGTCGACCGGGCCGGCGAACTCGAACACCACCCGGTCGTAGCAGTCCTGCCGGCCCGTCCGCACGTCGACAAGCGGGGCGTCGCTCAGCGCGCCCGCCGACTTGTCCGCGCTGCCCCAGGTGATCCCGCAGTACGCCGCCTCGGCCGCGCTGCCCACGCTGGCCGTGCTGCCCGTGGCGCTGCTGGTGCCGGTCGCGCTGCTGGTGCCGGCGCTGCCGAGCAGTCCGGCGAGGACGACCGCCATCGCGGTCAGAGTGCTCCTGATCCTCATCGTCGTTCTCCGTTCGATGTTCCGGGGTCACGTCGCGGCGGCCCTGCCGGTGACCCTCTGCCGCCACGGTCGTCCCGTCCGGACACGGGCACCTCGCCGTGGCGTAACCGCCGGGTAACAGCCGTCTACCCCGTTGCGATCAGCGTCAGCCGCAGCACAGCGTGGCGCGGCACCCATGCGATCCCACATTGCGATACGGTGCCTCGCATCGGCACATCGGAGGTGGATGTATGCCGGCCGTCGTCGTCCTTGCGCTGACCCTCGCGCTCGCGCCAACGCCCACGCCGTCGGTGTCCGTCACCCCCGGACCGATCGGCGAACTGGTCGGCGGTGTCGGCCGGATCGTCGGCGAATTGCTGGGCGGCGACGGTACGCCAACTCCGACGCCGAGCCCGACGGGCACCCGCGCCCCGACCACCGGGCCGAGCCGACCATCGACGACCGGGCCGTCCAGCCCGTCGACGCCCGCCGCGCCCGCCGGGTCGCAGTCCGGTGGCCGAGCGGTGCTCACCCCCGACCGCCCCGGCAAGGGCGCAGGCGCCGACGACCGCGATGCGGCCGTGCCCCTGCGCGGTGGTGACACCCCGGCTCCGGTCGTGGCGCCGTCGCTCGCCGACCCCGTCCGCGATGGCTGGCCGCCCGTGTCGTACCTGCTGGTCGCGGTGCTCCTGGTGGTGCTGGCAGCGCTGCTGCTGCGGCGCCGCGGTGATGCCGCCGCTCCCGCACCACCGACACCCGACACCGAACCGACTCTCGACCACGATCCCGACCCCGGAGCAGACAACGTCCGCCGTCTGCCGACGAGCCTCAACGCCGTCTACGAACTGGGTCGGCTCGACGAGCGCCTCGAGCAGGAGCGCCGCCGCCGACCCTGACCGGCGGTCTCAGTGCTTCGGGTACGCGCCCTCGCGTCGTGGAATCGCGTCGTCGTACGCCCCGGACGGGCCGCGGTAGCGGACCGTGCCGCTCGGGTAGGGCCACGCGCTGGCTCGGCAGCCGTGCAGGCCCAACGTCTGCTGCTGCATCACCGGCGCCGGCCGGCCCTGCCCCGGGCAGCGTTCGTGGCCGAATCCGAGCCTGTGCCCGACCTCGTGGTTGACCATGTACTGCCGGTAGGTGGCCAGGCTCGCGCCGTAGTTCGGCACGCCCGAGACCCAGCGCGCCACGTTGAGCACCACCTTGGCGCCGTTGCGGCAGGACGTGTAGCCGTCCGGCACGTCCTGGCAGAGGGTGTCGCGGGTGCCGGGGGTCGCCAGGTAGATGGTGAAGTCGGCCGCCTGGTCGGCGCCCACCCGGCGCAGCCGCCAGTTCCCGCCCGCCGTCCACCCGCGGGGGTCGTTCAGCGTCGCGGAGATCGCGGTGGCGATGTCACCCGCTGGAAGGCCATGGATGTCGCGTTCCACGGCGACCCGGTAGCGCAGCAGGGTGCCGCTGTCCCCGCTGCCACCCGTCGTCTCGGCCCCGGCCACCGTCCAGCGGTTGTCACCGGTTGCGGGATAGCTGACCGGGCGACTGGGCGTGCTGCTGGGGCGGAGGATACCGACACCGGTCGGCCGGTTCGAGGCTGCGGCGTGACCACCGGGTCGCGGTCCGGTGGTGGGGTCTCCGGCGCCGGACTGCCCGGCCGTCGGCCCCGTGCACCCGGTGAGCAGCGCCACCACCAGCAGTGACGCCCCAGAGGCAGGAAGCCACCGGCGGGTACCCTTCGTCGACATGTCTCTCCCCTCGCGCGTCGCCCAGTGTGGCGGCGCACAAAGGAGAAGACGGGTGCGGGCGGCGAAAAGTTGAAGTGACCCCGGTCTCAACTTTTTGTCGGCCTGTCCCGTCTGTAGTGGTGTGGCACGGGGGAGGGTTTCGCGGTGGCGCGCGGTGACGCGGAGTTCGTCGAGTTCGCGCGGGCGGCGTCCGCGCGACTGGTGCATGCGGCGTTCCTGATGACCGGCGACCACCACCAGGCCGAGGACGCCGCACAGACCGCGCTGGTGCGCACGTACGTGTCGTGGTCGCGGATCCACGACGACGACGCCTACGGGTACGCGCGCCGCACCCTGGTCAACCACCTCGTGGACCGGTGGCGGCGGCCGATGCGGGAGTACCCGACCGACGTGGTGCCGGAGCAGCGACGTGGGGACGTGGCCGACGACGTGGCCACCCGGCGCTGGCTGGTCGCCATCCTCGGCGCGCTGAGCCCTCGGGAGCGGGCCATCGTCGTGCTGCGGTACTACTTCGACCTGCCGGAGGCGCAGGTGGCTCGGGAACTCGCCGTGTCCGTGGGCACCGTCAAGAGCACCAGCTCGCGAGCCCTGGAGAAGCTGCGGACCGCAGCGCCGCGCGCCGCCGACGAGGAGGCGTGCCGATGAGCGAGCTGGATCGCCTTCGTGCGGCCATGCGGGCGACCGAACGCCCCGACGCCATCCTCGACCTGGCCAGCGTCATGCGCGAGGGACGGCGGCTGCGCGCCCGTCGGCGGATCACCGGGGCTGCGGCGGCCACGTTCGCCGCCGGCCTGGTCGCCGTGACTGCGGTGGTGGTCGACCCGACCGGGTCGCGCGATCCGTTGCCGACCGAGCCCGCGTCCCCGGTCGCCGTGGCCTCGCCCCCGGCCGGTGTCGCGCCGACGACGGCGGCGACGTCGGACGGGCCGACGCCACCGCCCACGCGGGCTCGCGGCGTGCCGAATCCGAAGCCCCTGGGGCAGGTGATCGACTCCGGGATCGGGCACGGCACCGACCGGCGGGTCTACTTCGTCGTCGCGGTGACGGTTCCCGGGGCGCCCAGGGTGACCATCGGGTTGGCCGCCGGTCGCCGAGCCGCGGACGGAACGGTGAGCACGGACATCCTGGTCAACGACGTCGACGGCGCCGACCGCAGCCCCGGTTTCCATCAGATCGGGTACGAGGAGAGCGAGTCGGTCTTTCCGGTGCCGACCTTCGGCTACTTCGTCGGCCCGGCGGCACGGATCATCGGCACCGTCGACGGTCGGCAGGTCGACGCCACGGTGGCGCGATGGAGCCTCGACAAGCAGGTCGTGATCTTCTGGTTCGATCCGACCACGCTCACGCCGGGGGCCCGGCTGGACGGCATCGTCGCCCACGACGGCGCGGGTCGCCGGCTCTGAGGTTGGGCGGCCCTAGACGAGTCAACTTTGCCCTTTAGGGCGGCGGGCGCAGCCGGCGACCGACGTTGATCCTGGGTCACCTTCATGGGAGCGGATGTGCTGGTGAGCGGTATACCTCAGAGCCATATTCATACCTCTGCGGTATACCGCTCACCGGCACATCGACAGGGCGGGCAGCCACAGCGGAAGACCAGCGCCCTTCGCCGCAGGCGGCACCGTCGCCGATGCATCCCCTAGTCAGCCAGCTCAACCAGATGCTGACGGAGACCACCTCGCAGCTTTCCGCTGAGGAGCGGTAGGAGTTGGGAAGTGTCCTACACCGGGTCATGTTGGCGTTCAAGCGAACGCCCGGCAAGGGGTGAGTTTCCTGGCGCGCGATGAGGCCCGACAGTGCGTGGTGGTGCAATCTAGGGGTACGGATGAGTCTCCCAGTGTGCCCTGAGTCGGTCCCGGGCCCAGTCCAGCGACCGGCACCCGTCCGGTCGGCACCGGGGGCAGCGGGCCTCCCGGTGCTCAGCGACGGTCCATGCGGCCAGCCGGGGGACCCAGACCTCCCGAGGGACTTCCCACTCCATCACGACATGGGGGTGGCGGCCAGGCGGTGGGCCTTTACCACGTCGATGGCCCAACTCAGCATGTCGCAACCAGCGTCCCCGCACTGGACGCACATCCCACGGGCGCGGTGAGGGCTGGCCGTTGTCGCGTGCTGGGTAATCACCCGCTTGGCAGTCCAGAGGACCAGCGCCGGAGTGATCGGGCCGTCGTCCATGGGCACAGCTCCACCTCCTGAAATGGCAGGTCCGGGCACGGAGCCCCGCTCACGTACCCGAACCGCTACCCGGTGTGTTGCCCGTCCAGGAGATCCGACTTGGCCATCCCCTGTCAAGTGTGAAAGTGGAATGGCTACCTATACAGATATGCTCTGAGCAGCTCCTATGGAGGAAGCCGCTAGGGATTTCAAGTATGACAGGGGGTGATGTAGCAATGCTGAAGAGATGGCCTGGCAGCGGCGGTTGTACGGGAGCGCAGAGCTTCAGGAGCGTCTGGGCGTCTCGCGCGTCCGCGTCGTCCAGCTCACCACTCGACCCGATTTCCCGGCGCCGTTCGATCACCTGGCCGGCGGAACTGTGTGGCTGGTAGAGGATGTGGAACGCTGGATCACGGAGCACCAGCCCTGGAAGGCCAGGGGAGCGGACGAACCCCCGCCGCCGGAGAGCTGAGCGGGACGCCAGCCGACCCAGGAGGCCAGATACGAAACGGCCTGCCCTCTAGATCGAAGGGCGGCAGTTGTCCGTGCGGAGTCAGGCGCGGCCTGTGAAGCGTTCACCTGACCGGAGAGCGTGGAGCCTGGGCGAAGGCTTGGCGCGCGTGGAACGCTTCTCCGTTCTGGCCCGCATCGTGCCCTCGGCCTCCCGGTCGTTCAGGGCGGCGTCCACCGCGGCCAGGGCGGAGCTAGTCACCCCTCGTGCGAATGACGAGTAGATCAGTCTCGTGGACACCGTACACATGAATGAGGGCGTCAAGGACGTTCTTGGCAATGTCGATGGCGAACGTTGTGCGATCACCACGGAAGTGGAAGTCCTGGTAGAAATTGGGCGCGTACTCATCTGGCGGCTTCCAGCCATGCTCGGACAGCAGGCTTTCCTGAGTCCGAGACAGTCGATGCCATGGGGCGAGGAAGCGCGACGACACCAGCTCGACGTGCACCCCGTCCACTTCGCGCATAAATTGAGCATAGATTCCCTCTATGCCATGGACTTCCAGAATGAAGAATCTGCTATCCTTCCTGCGTCGCCACTTCGGCTTCACCACCAGCCATTCGATCGCTCCTGCAATCAGATCAATGCGCTCACGGATGAGCTGCCGTCGTAAGGCCAGTTCAGCTTGGCCGACATCGTTCGAGTCAAATCCTAAGAATTGTGCACGGGTCGCCCGCATTTCAGGTCGGTCTAAGATGGCAACAATTCGTTCTAAATGATAGATGTCGCACTCGCCGCCTGCGCTAGCCAGCAAATCGGCCCGTTGTGATAGCGAGAGTTCCTGGTTGCATACGAAGGCGATGCCATCAACGCCATTAGCTGCAATGCCTGCCGCGTCGGCAGCGAATTTGCTCTTGATTGTCTTGTATGCCTGCTGGCCGCGAGGGAAATACACGGCCATGATCCAGGTCATTCCATCGCGACGCATGACAGCATCTTTCTTGCCGTCAGGCCCGCCTAAGGGGTGACTTGGATCGAAACGCCCGTACCCTTCGCTGAGCACGACCTGCGCCGCTAGGCGCTCGGATGCCCCTTGGCCTGACGTCCACATGAGCAGCCGGTGCCACGTCTCGTCCCATCGAGTCGCCATCCTGACATTCTGATTGGCGCTTGCTGAGATACAACGGCGGGGTCCGGACAACGTTAGCCCTCCTGATTGACGCTCCGCAGGAGCGGGATCCAACTGATTCCGTGCCGTCAAACAACGACATCACGGGTCGCTGAGTGACGGTGACGTAGGCGAGGGCTCCGAGCTAGCCGGCGACCGGGAAGCTTCTAACGCCGTCTCAAGAGAACTGCTGCCGTCCAACCCACGGGCCTGAGTGTGGCCCGGATCGCCGTCCCTGGGACATCGGTGGAGTCCCGAAACCGATCCGAACGCCAGAGGACCATCGCTAGCGCCCCGGTCCGCCCGGACCCATCAGATCCTGAGGGGAGCCGGTCCGATGACCCAGCTTATGCCGGACCCCAGGGCGGAAGGGAGTAGGAAATCCTAGAGCTGCAACTTCCGTGTATACGTCTTCCCAGCTCAGGTTCCGCTTCCAGTTCTCATCTGGACTGATCGGGCAGAATTTCCCAGGCAGGGCTAGGGTTTTTACCCGCCTGCGTTGCTTCGTAGTCCACGCCGAGCCGGTCGCCCGGTCTCAGGCCAGCCGTCGTTCGATGGTCACGGTCGTCCCCTCGCCGGTGGAGACGAGCCGTACGTCGCCGTAGGCGTTCATCAGTAGCGCGCCACGCCCCCGGTCCATGGCCGGTCGACGGTCCCGCCAGGTGCCGAAGTCGCGTACCGAGATCCGGACCAGCGTGTCGCCCACCTGGAGTCGGACCCGCACCTCGGGGCGGCTGGGTCGTTGCGCGTGCTCGACGGCGTTGTTCATCGCCTCGGAGGCGGCGAGCAGCAGATCCTCCGCCACCTCCCCGTCGACGTCGAGGTCGTCCAACGCCAGCCGGACGTCCTGTCGCATGGCGGCCGCCGAGGTGGGCACCGACGGGTACGTCCATTGCTCGTCCAGCCGGTCGCCGAGCCCGTCGCCGTGCGACGTGCCGGCTGTCGACGTGCTGGCCGGGTCGCCGGTCACGGTATCGACACCACGATCCGCGAGGGGCGCGCTCTGCTCGGGCTGGACCTCGACCGCCGTGGGCCGGGCGGGAGCGCTCGACGCCGGCTCGCCGTCGGCGCTCGGCGCGGTGGCTGCGTCGCCGGCGACCTCGGTGCGGGCGCGGCGGATGGCGGTCCGGATCCGGGCGATCAGCTCGGCGGCGGCGAATGGCTTGACCAGGTAGTCGTCGGCGCCGAGGCTCAGGCCGGCCACGCTGGCCTCCTCGCCCGCCCGCGCGGAGAGCACCACGATTGGCAGCGCCCGGGTTGCGGGGTCGGCCCGCAACCGGCGGACGAGGTCGGAGCCGTCCAGCACCGGCATCATGACGTCGGTGAGCACCAGGTCCGGTGGCTCCCGGTGGATCGCGTCGAGCGCCTGGAGCCCGTCGGTGACCGACCGCACCCGCCAGCCCTGGGCGGCGAGCAGCCGGCTCAGGTATGCGCGCATGTCGCTGTTGTCGTCGGCCACCAGGATGCGTGCCCCGACCAGCTCGTCGGCGGCCGGGCCCGGCGCCGTGGCGGGCTCGGCGACGTCGCCGGTGGGGTCGGTCAACCAGCTCACCGCCTCCTGGACGGCGGCGCGTGCCGCGTCGCCCCGCCCCTCGCCGGGCGGTGCGGTCGTGGCCGGGCGTCGCGTCGCCGACCAGGGCAGGGCCACGGTGAAGGTGGTGCCGCCGCCCACCCGGCTGGTCACCCGGACCTCACCGCCCTCCAGACGGGCCAGCTCGTGGACCAGGGCCAGGCCGATCCCGGTGCCCTCGTGGCTGCGGGACCGTGCGCCCTGCACCCGGTGGAAGCGCTCGAAGAGCTTCGGCAGGTCGGCCTCGGCGATCCCGATGCCGGTGTCGGCGACGGTGAGGCGTACCTCGTCGTGGTCCGCGTCCACGGCGATGCGGATGCGACCGATGAAGGTGTACTTGAGGGCGTTCGACAGCAGGTTGGTGACGATCCGCTCCCAGTTGACCGGGTCGACGGTGACCGGGCGGGGCAGGGGCGGGCAGTCGACCTCCAACGTCAGGCCGGCCCGCTCGACGGCGGCGCGGAAGACGCTGGCCAGCTCGGCGGTGAGCGCGGGCAGGTCCACCTCGTGGGCGTCGCTGCGAGCCCGCCCGGCCTCCAGGCTGGAGAAGGTGAGCAGGCTGTTGACCAGGGTCAACAGCCGGGTCGCGTTGCGCCAGGCGGTCTCCACCCGCTCTCGCTGCGCGGGTGCCAGCGGCGCGGCGGTGTCGGCGAGAGCGTCGGCGAGCGGTCCGAGCATGAGGGTCAACGGGGTACGGAATTCGTGGCTGACGTTGGTGAAGAAGGTGGTCTTCACCCGGTCCAGCTCGGCCAGCGTCTCGGCCCGGCGTCGCTCCCGCTCGTACTCCTGGGCGTTGTGCACCGCCGCGGACACCTGCTGTGTCAGCAGTTGGTAGAAGGAGCGGTAGGCCTCGTCCAGGTCCCGGTTGGGGCTGACGCCGACCAGCAGGACGCCGAGCGGCTGGTCCTCGGCGGCCGAGGGCAGCGGCAGGGCCAGCGCGGCGCGGGCCGGGTCGCCCCACGGGCCGGCGGGCAGCGACAGCCGGTCGGCGACGCCGGTCAGGTCGGTGGGTCGACCCGACGCCGCCTCCGGTAGCGCCCAGGCGCGGGCCGTCGGGCTCGGGTCGGCCAGGTCGACGACGGACGGCAGCGCACCGGTGACGGTGGCATGGTGTGGGCCGCCGCCCGCGCAGGCGATCCGGCGCAGGGCCGCGCCGTCGCGCAGGTAGATCGCGGCGAAGGGTACGTCCATGGGATCGCCGTGGATCGCGTCGATCAGCCGCGCGCACGTCGCGTCGACGTCGACGGTGCGCCCGTCGCCGGGTAGCGACAGGTCGCGGAGCAGCCGCAGCCGCCGTTCGCCGACGACCTGCTCGGTGACCTCGCTGCACACCGTCAGCACGCCGACCGTGCGGCCGTCGTCGTCGCGGGCCGGGGCGTGCGAGACGCTGAAGTACGCCTCCTCGCGGTAGCCGGCGCGCTCCAGCAGGAGTTGGAGGGCGGGTACCCAACTGGCCACGCCGGTCGCCATCGCCTGCTCGATCAGGGGGGCGAGGACGTCCCAGCCCTCGGCCAGGGTCACCCGCACGTCGCCACCCAGGGCGGCGGGGTGCTTGTCGCCGATCAGCGCGGAGTACGCGTCGTTGTAGAGCTGGGAGAAGCGCTCGCCCCAGAGCAGCAGCATGGGGTAGCGGGAGGAGAGCACCACCCGTACGGCGGATCGCAGGCTCTGTGGCCAGTCGGACACCGCGCCGAGCGGTGTGTCGGCCCAGTCCAGCTCCGCCATCAGCCGGCCGGTGTCACCACCATCGTCGAACAGGTCGGTGCGGGGTCGTGTCACGCTCGACCCGGCCTCATCGCTAGCCCCCCGTTCCGGGCCCGACGACCCCTGCTGGCGTTACCTACCCATCCTGACACCTCTACTCACCTGTGCCGACGCCGGTACCCACCGTCTAACGGGCGGGGGTTCGGGACGAACGTCCGATGTCACAGAGATAGATATCTGTAAGTGTCTCGGATATCTCTCCGACCCCGAGGAGCCCCCATGAGAGGTAGAACGCTGAGCGCGGGAATCGCGCTCGCCGTGTTCACCGGGATGACGGTGACGCTGGCCGCCCAGCCGGCGACCGCGTCATCCTCCGCCACGACGACAGCGGCCCGGCCGATCGCCGCGTCCGCCGCCGTCCTGGCGGCGCCGGACATCTCCGTCAGCAACGTCCAGGCGCACCTGACCCAGTTCAACTCCATCGCCAGCAGCAACGGCGGCAACCGGCGGGCCGGCTCGGCCGGCTACACCGCCTCGCTCAGCTACGTCAAGACGAAGCTCCAGGCGGCCGGCTACACCGTCACTGAGCAGTACTGCTCCAGCTGCACGTACCCCTCGAACAACCTCATCGCCGAGTGGCCCGGCGGCCCGTCCGACCAGGTGGTCATGTTCGGCGCGCACCTGGACAGCGTCTCGGCCGGTCCGGGCATCAACGACAACGGGTCCGGCTCGGCCACCCTGCTGGAGAACGCCCTGGTCCTCGCCGCGCAGAACCCGACCGTGACGAAGAAGGTCCGGTTCGCCTGGTGGACCGACGAGGAGCAGGGCCTCAACGGCTCCCGCTTCTACGTCAACTCGCTCAACTCCACCCAGCGCGGCTACATCAAGGGCTACTACAACTTCGACATGGTCGGCTCCACCAACGGCGGTTACTTCATCAACCGGGTCAGCTCGACCACGGCGGCGCCGCTGAAGGCGTACTGGGACTCGCTGGGGCTGCAACCCGAGGAGAACGTCGAGGGTCAGGGCCGCTCCGACGACTACTACTTCCAGCAGGCCGGCATCCCCACCTCCGGGTACGCGGCGGGCGCGAGCGCCCGCAAGACCAGCAGCCAGGCGGCCAAGTGGGGCGGCACGGCCAATTCCGCCTACGACTCGTGCTACCACCGTTCCTGCGACACCACCGCCAACGTCAGCGCCACCGTGCTGAACCGGGCCGCGGACGGCGTCGCGTACGCGCTGTGGCAGCTCGCCGTGGGCAGTGGCACCCCGACCAACGACTTCTCGCTCGCGGTCAGCCCCACGGCGCTCACCGTCGCCCGGGGCGCCAGCGCCAGCGCGACGGTCAGCACCGCGACCACCTCCGGCTCCGCGCAGACGGTCAGCCTCAGCGCGTCCGGAGCGCCCAGCGGGGTGAGCGTCTCCTTCAGCCCGTCGTCGGTGACCTCCGGCGGGTCGGCCACGGTGACGCTGACCGCGTCGTCCAGCGCCACCACGGGCACGGTGACCGTCACGGTCACCGGCACCGGCTCGGTCACCCGGACCGCCAGCCTCACCCTCACGGTCACCGGCACCGGTGGCTGCGCCGGCGGCCAGGTGATCGGCAACGGTGGCTTCGAGAGCGGCACCACGCCGTGGACCGCCTCCTCCGGCGTGATCACCAACTCCGGTAGCCAGCCGGCCCGGACCGGGTCGTACAAGGCGTGGCTCGACGGGTACGGCAGCAGCCACACCGACACCCTGTCCCAGTCGGTGACCGTGCCGGCCGGCTGTTCCAGCTACACGCTGTCGTTCTGGCTGCACGTGGACACCGCCGAGACCACCGGCTCCACCGCGTACGACAAGCTGACCGTGCAGGTGGGCTCGACCACGCTGGCGACGTACTCGAACCTGAACGCCGCCTCCGGCTACGCCCAGCGCACGTTCAGCGTGGCCGGGTTCGCGGGCCAGACGGTGACGTTGAAGTTCACCGGCACCGAGGACTCGTCGTTGCAGACCAGCTTCGTGATCGACGACGTGACGCTTCAGGCCAGCTGAGGGAGGTCGGGTGGGGGTGGCGGTCACACCGCTCCCACCCGACATCTGGTCATGACCATCGATCTCTGGTAGAAATCTTTCAAGGCCGGCCCCTGATTCGCAGAATTCCGCCCCTCACGCGAACGGGAGTGCCATGTCACCCGACCGATCCACCCTGCGCCGCCGCGTGCTCACGCTGCTGGTGGCCACCCTGGCGACGCTCTGTGCCGCGTTCGGCCTGGCCGCGCCGGCCTTCGCCATCAGCCACTCCAGCGCCACCTCGCAGCTGCGCGCCGCCGGCATCTCCTGGACCTCTAGCGGCAACTGCAGCGACCGCAACGTCTCCACCTGCACCTCGTTCGACGGGGTCCGGCAGGCCACCATCGACGGCATCATCACCTTCAAGCGGGCCAGCGGCTGCGCGGTCACCGTCACCGCCGGCACCGAGGTCGGGCACGCCGGGGGCACGTACAGCCACTGGAACGGCTACAAGCTCGACATCGCGCTGAGCACCTGCATCCAGAACTACATCTCGGCGAACTACACCTATGTCGGTTACATCTCCGGCTTCGGTTACCAGTACCGGGCCGCCTCGGGCAACCTCTACACCAAGGAGGGCAGCCACTGGGACATCCTCTTCTACAGCTGCGGCGGCTGCTGAGCGACGGATGTCGAGCCGGTGCGTGGGTGGAGCTGGCCGCGTAACCGAGGACGGGCCGCCGCCGGATGCTCCCGGCGGCGGCCCGTGGCGTCCACGGTCAGGGGAGTTGCGGGTAGAGCGCGGCGACCCCGCCGGCGAGCCCGCCCTGCACCTGTCGGCTGATGTCGTCGGAGACGATCTCGTACGCGTCGGCCTCGATGCCGTCGACGGCGAGCCGGGCGATCACCGCCGGGTCCGACTTGGCGCCCGTGACGGTCGCGGCCATGTCGGTGTCCATGTAACCGACGTGCAGGCCGGCGACCCGGACGCCCCGCTCGGCGAGCTGGAGGCGCAGCGCGTTGGTCATCGCCCACTCGGCGGACTTCGCGGCGCCGTACGCCCCGTGCAGGGGGAAATTCACCCAGGACAGCACGGAGAGCACGTTGAGGACCGTGCCGCCGCCGTTGCCGGCGATGACGGGGGCGAAGGACCGGATCATCGACAGGTTGCCGAGGTAGTGGGTCTCCAGCTCCAGCCGGATCAGGTCCAGGTCGCCGTCGAGGAGGTCCGCCCGGCTGTCGATGCCGGCGTTGTTGACCAGGAGGTTCACGTCACCGGCCAGCTCGGCGGCGGCGGCCACCGACGCGGGGTCGGTGATGTCCAACCGGACCGGCGTCACGCCGGGCAGGTCGACGCTGTCGGGGTTGCGGGCGCCGGCGTAGACGGTCGCGCCCCGGGAGACGAGTTCGGCGGCCAGGTGCCGGCCGAAGCCCCGGTTGGCGCCGGTGACGAGGGCGGTGCTTCCAGCGATCTTCATGGGGTTGCTCCAGGTTCGTGGCGGGGCTTGTCGCACCGAACGCTATCCGGCTGGCTTCTGTTGAGCAAAGTCAGCTAGGTCACGCGCCGGGCGCACGGGAATCGGGAATACGACCCGGAGGCGCACACGTGTACGCCGGTGACGGCTCGTATCCTTTGCGCGAACCTCCGCACGAGCCGAGAAGGGGAGACGGTGTGAGCAACCAGGCCGAGACGTTGGAGTTCCAGGCCGAGGCGCGTCAGCTTCTGCAACTGGTCGTCCACTCGATCTACTCGAACAAGGACGTCTTCCTGCGGGAACTCATCTCGAACGCGTCCGACGCCCTGGACAAGCTGCGGCTGGCGACGCTCGTCGACAAGGATCTCGTCGCCGACACCGACGACCTGCACGTCGCCATCGAGGTCGACCGGGACGCCCGCACGCTGACCGTCCGGGACAACGGCATCGGGATGAACCGCGACGAGGTGGTCCGGCTGATCGGCACCATCGCCAAGTCCGGCACCGCCGAGCTGCTGCGCCAGCTGCGCGAGTCCGCCGACGCCCGCGCCTCGCAGGAGCTGATCGGGCAGTTCGGCGTCGGCTTCTACGCCGCGTTCATGGTCGCCGACCGGGTCACCCTGCTGACCCGCAAGGCCGGCGAGACCGGCGGCACCCGCTGGGAGTCCGCCGGCGAGGGCACCTATTCCGTCGAGGCCGTCGACGACGCGCCGCAGGGCACCTCGGTGACCCTGCACCTCAAGCCGGTCGACACCGAGGACAACCTGCACGACTACACCGCCGAGTGGACGGTCCGCGAGATCGTCAAGCGCTACTCCGACTTCATCGCGTGGCCGATCCGGATGACCGTCGAGCGTCCGGGCGCCGAGGGCGAGGCGGCCACCAGCGAGGTGCAGACCCTCAACTCGATGAAGGCGCTCTGGGCGCGCTCCCGCGACGAGGTCGACGCCGCCGAGTACAACGAGTTCTACAAGCACGTCAGCCACGACTGGGCGGACCCGCTCGAGGTCGTGCACATGAAGGGCGAGGGCACCTTCGAGTACGAGGCGCTGCTGTTCCTGCCCAGCCACGCCCCGCTGGACATGTTCTCCCCGCAGGGCCGCCGCGGCGTCCAGCTCTACGTCAAGCGCGTGTTCATCATGGACGACTGCGAGGCGCTGGTCCCGACATACCTGCGCTTCGTCAAGGGTGTCGTCGACGCGCACGACCTGTCGCTGAACATCTCCCGCGAGATCCTCCAGCAGGACCGGCAGATCCAGATCGTCCGCCGCCGCCTGGTCCGCAAGGTGCTCGCCACGGTCAAGGACCTGAAGGCCAACCACCCCGAGCGCTACCGCACCTTCTGGACCGAGTTCGGCGCGGTGGTCAAGGAGGGGTTGATCGACGACACCGACAACCGCGACACCCTGCTGGAGATCCTGTCGGTCGCCTCCACCCACGACGCGGCGGAGCCCACCGACCTGGCCGGCTACGTCTCGCGGATGAAGGACGGCCAGACCGACATCTGGTACGCCACCGGCGAGTCCCGGGCCACCATCGAGAACTCCCCGCACCTGGAGGCGTTCCGGGCCAAGGGTCACGAGGTGCTGCTGCTCACCGACCCGGTCGACGAGGTGTGGATCGAGCGGGTCGGCGAGTACGACGGCCGGCCGCTGCGCTCGATCGCCAAGGGCCAGGTCGACCTCGACACCGACGAGGAGAAGCAGCAGGCCGAGGCCGAGCGCGAGCAGCAGCGGCAGGAGTTCGGCGCGCTGGTGCAGTGGCTCGGCACGACCCTCGCCGACAGTGTCCGGGAGGTCCGGCTGTCGTCGCGGCTGACCACCTCGCCGGCCTGCGTGGTGGGCGACGCGCACGACCTCACGCCGACGCTGGAGAAGATGTACCGGGCGATGGGGCACGAGGTCCCCACGACCAAGCGGATCCTGGAGATCAATCCTGGTCACCCGCTGGTCGCCGGGCTGCGCAAGGCCCACGAGCAGGGCGACTCCTCGGAGGCGCTGACCGAGACCGCCGAGCTGCTGTACGGCCTGGCGGTCCTCGCCGAGGGCGGTGAGCTGGCCGATCCGGCACGCTTCACCCGTACGCTCGCGGACCGGCTGGCGCGCACTCTCTGATCACCCCCGGCCGGCGGACCCGATCCGGGGGTCCGCCGGCCGGTTGGCAGGTGGACGTCGACCCTGATCGGAAACGGTCCATCATGGTCGGTGCACAGGTGGACGTCGTCCGCAACCGCTGGCCGGAGCGCCCCGCGTGGGCCGGTGAACAACTTCACAAGCGGTGGGCGACCGTCACCGACCGTGCCTACCGTCGGTCGGGTCCACCACCGTGGACGCCGCGACCGGCAACGCCAAATCCTGCCCCCGGTCGTCGGAAACAGAACCCGGGCAGGAGCGGGGGACCCAACGTTCCTCGGTGCATGTCACCTCGGGGTGAAGCCGCCACCGTGCGGCCGGGCTCCTCGGCCCGAACCCGACAGCTCACCTCGCCGGCGTGGAGGAACGAACCATGACGTCTGCGTACACACCCCGTCATCGACGGGTCACCACCCGCCGCGTCGCCGTCGGCACCCTGGCCGTCGGCGCGGTCACCGGCGCCGTCGCCCTCTTCGGCCCGGCGGCTCCGGCCCAGGCCGGCGTCAACTGGGACGCGGTCGCCCAGTGCGAGTCCGGCGGCAACTGGAAGATCAACACCGGTAACGGCTACTACGGCGGGTTGCAGTTCTCCCAGGGCACCTGGGCCGGCTACGGCGGCACGAAGTACGCCGCCCGCGCCGACCTGGCCAGCCGCGGGGAGCAGATCGCGATCGCCGAGAAGGTGCTCGACGGGCAGGGCATCGGCGCGTGGCCGACCTGCGGCCGCAAGGGCGGCTCGTCGGGCGGCTCCGCCACGACGTCGACCAAGTCCACCGCGAAGCCCTCGACGAAGTCGTCCACCGGCTCGTCGAAGTCCACCGCCGGCAAGGAGCGGTCGTCGCGGGGCGACCAGCCGGCGACCCGTAATCACGAGCGGACCGCCCCGGCGGCCAGCGGCGACACGTACGTGGTCAAGCCGGGCGACACCCTGTCGGAGATCGCCGAGCGGCACCGCCAGGCCGGCGGTTGGCAGGCCCTGTACGAGCGCAACCGGCAGCTGGTCGGCGCCGACCCGGGGCTGATCCTCCCGGGCCAGCGACTCGCTCTCTGACGCTCGACAGACGAACGCTCGGCCGGGTCACCGGCCGAGCGTTCGTTCGTCTGCTGGTCTCCGCGCGGTACGCGTCACGCCGCCGAGGCGGCCTTCCTCGGCTCGCGGCGCGCTGCCGCCTCGCCGTTCCAGCCCCAGCGCGGTGCCGGCGCGGTCGCCCAGCCGGTGCCGGCGGCGTCACCGTCGACGGTCATCTCGGCCGAGTCGGGGGTGCTGCGGGCCAGCCGCACCGACTGCTCGGCGCTCGTGCGGGCCGCGCACGGCCAGGCCTGGCCGGCGCACTGGAGATTGCGGCAGTGCCCCTCGTCGTCGGGCTCGTGGGCCTCGAGCACGTCGACCGCGAGCTGCCAGAGCAGCGGGTCGGTCACGTCGTGCGGGCGTTCGGCGCGGCGGCTCGATCGGTTGCTGGTGTCGTCGGACATGTGCCCCCCCTCGTCAGGCTGTACCCCACAAGGGTCACCCGTCGGCTGCCGGCTAAACCGCCGACCTGCTGTGATGTGTCTCCTGTCGCAACTGGGCGCGTGGACACCGCACGCAGATCGGTCAATCCGGCAGCAGCGGCATCTCGACACCCGGCTCCCGGCCGAGCAGGACCGCACGGGTGAGCGCCGTCGAGCCGAACCGGTCGCGGACCGCGTCGACCGCTGCGTCCAACTCCGCGCCCGGGTCGCGGTGGAACGGCAACTCCGGCTGGACCGGACTGTCGTCCAGGTTGCCCACCGACACACCGATCAGCGTGACACCACGACCGTCGATCTCGAACCGGGCCGCCCGCAGCAACGCGCGCGCCGCGGCGAGCAGCGGCGTCGTGTCCGCGGTCGCCTTGCCGATGGTGTGCGAGCGGGTCGCCCGGCTGTAGTCGCCGAAGCGCAACCGCAGCACCACGGTGCGACCGGACCGCCCGGCCGCGCGCATCCGGCGGGTGACCCGGTCGACCAGACCGGCGAGGATGGCGTCCAGTTCCGCCGGGGCGTGCGGGGTACGACTCAGCGCGTGTTGGGCACCCATCGAGCCGCGTCGGCGACCGACCTGCACCGCGCGTGGGTCACGGTTGTGCGCCAGCGCGTGCAGGTGCCGACCGGCACCGGACCCGAGCAGCGACACCAGCGCGGCCTCACCGAGCCGGGCCACGTCGCCGACGGTACGGATCCGGTGCTCCCGCAGCTTCGCGGAGGTGACCGGGCCGACGCCCCACAACCGTTCGACCGGGAGGGGGTGCAGGAACGCCGCCTCGGCGTCCGGTGCGACCACCAGCAGGCCGTCTGGTTTCGCCACCCCGCTGGCCACCTTCGCCAGGAACTTCGTGCGGGCCACACCCACCGTGATCGGAAGGTGGACCCGTTCACGGACCTCCCGGCGCAGCCGCGCCGCGATGTCGGCCGGTGACCCGACCAGCCGCCGCAGGCCGCCCACGTCCAGGAACGCCTCGTCGATGGAGATCCCCTCGACCAGCGGAGTGGTCTGCCGGAAGACCTCGAAGACCGCGCGGCTCGCCGCCGTGTACGCCGACATCCGAGGCGGCACCACGATCGCGTCCGGACACAGCCGGCGTGCCTGCTGGCCGCCCATCGCGCTGCGGACGCCCCGCGCCTTCGCCTCGTAGCTGGCCGCGAGGACCACGCCCCCGCCGACGATCACCGGCCGGCCGCGCAGGCGTGGATCGTCGCGCTGCTCGACCGACGCGTAGAAGGCGTCCAGGTCGGCGTGCAGGATGTTGGCACCGGGCGACACGTACACATGTTCGCACGGCATCCGGTGGTCGCGGCAGTGACCTGCGCGGACGTGGCGTCAGTCGAGACAGAACTCGTTGCCCTCCGGGTCGGCCATGACGAGGTGACCGGCACCCAGCGGGGGAGCGGGCTCGTGGCGGCTGAGCCGGGTGGCGCCGTGCGCGGCGAGCCGCTCGGCCTCCTTCTCCAGGGCCGCCATCCGCTCGTCACCCTCCAGTCCGGGTGCGGCCCGCACATCGATGTGTACGCGATTCTTGACCTGCTTGGGCTCGGGGACCCGTTGGAAGAACAGCCGTGGTCGCGAACCCTCGGGGTCGACCACCGCCGACGCGTCGTTGCGGTGCTCCGGCGGCACCCCCATCGCGTCGAGCGCCTGCTCCCAGGACTCGAAGTTCCCGGGCGGGTCCTGCACCTGGTAGCCGAGTGCCTCGGCCCAGAACGCCGCCAACGCGGCAGGGTCGGCGCAGTCGAGGGTGATCTGGATGTCGCGGGCCATGTCAGCTCCCTGTCTCGTGATCCTGGTCGGTCATGGGTCCAGCCTCTCGTGGATAGCGGACAGAAGCGTTCCGCAATTCGTGTAACGATCGGTGCGTGACCGTCGAGGCGACGACCGAGCGGGTGTTGCGGTTGCTGGCGCTGCTCCAGCAGCGGCCATCCTGGACGGCTCGGGACCTCGCCGCCGAACTCGGTGTCACCGACCGTTGCGTACGCCGTGACGTGCAGCGACTGCGCGCGCTGGGCTATCCCGTGCATGCGGCGCCGGGCGTCGGTGGTGGCTACCAGCTCGGTGCGGGCACCCGCCTGCCACCGTTGCTCCTCGACGACGAGGAGGCGATCGCGACGGCGGTCTCGCTGCGCCTCGCCTCGGGCGGCACGATCGCCGGCGCGGGCGAGGCGGCCCTTCGGGCCCTCACGAAGCTCGACCAGGTCATGCCGGCACGGTTGCGCGCCGAGGTACGGGCGGTGCACGGTTCCACGGAGACGCTCATGGGTCCGGTGGCCGAAGTCGACGCCGAGGTGCTGGTGACGCTGGCCCGGGCCTGCCGCGATGCCGTACGGGTGCGCTTCACCTACGAGACACGCAACGGTGGGCGACACGAGCGGACGGTCGAGCCGGTCCGGATGGTCACGACAGGTCGCCGCTGGTACCTGATGGCCTGGGACGTGGACCGCGACGACTGGCGGACGTTCCGCCTGGACCGGATGGCTGCCGCTGTCGCGACGACCTGGCGTTTCCGGACGCGCGAGCATCCGGACCCGGTCGCCTTCGTGCAGCGGGCCGTGACCGAGGCGTCGTACCGCTATCTCGCCCGGGCACGCGTGCGTGCGACGGTCGACCAGGTGCGCAAGCTGGTGCCGCCCCAGGTGGGGCGGGTCGAGGAAGACCGCGACGGGTGGTGCGTGCTGATCGTCGGCGGGGAGCGCCTGGACTGGCTCGCCGCGCACCTCGCCCGTCTGAGTTACGAGGTGGAGGTGGTGGAGCCGCCGGAGTTGCGCGACGCGGCAGCCCTGCTCGCCCGTCGGCTCGCGGCGATGGCCGGCACGGCGTCACAGGACAGCGTGTAGTGACGCAGCGACACCGCGCTGCCGTCCGGTGCTGTCCACGGCGCGGTGCTGCTCCCGGTGTACCGCCACCCGGTGCGCTCGTAGAGGGCCACCGCCGCGGCGTCGTCAGACGTCACCTCCAGCACCAGGTCGGTCCCACGCGCGCTCGCCCACTGGCGAACCCGGTCCAGCAGCGCACCGCCCAGCGCCAACCCTCGGGCGCTCGGCACCACGAAGAGACGCGCCACCTCGGCCGTCGGTGGAGCCGACGGCGTGTCCGCCCGGTTGGGCACCCGATGCACCGCGACGTGCCCGACAACCGCCGCGTCGTCGACGGCGACCCAGGCGTCCGCCGGGCGCGGCTCGCGTAGCCAACGGTGCGGGTCGGCGGGCCAGTTCACCGGGTAACGGTCGACCCGGTGAACCTCGGCGAGCGCCGCGACGCACCCGTCGAGGTCGGCGGCACGTCGGCGGCGGAGGCGCGGTGTGGTCACAGGTCGTCGAACGGGCGTGCGTAGCGGAACTCGCCCCGGATCGAGTCGCGCCACCCGGTCATCGGACGGGCCATGAAGTACTGCGGCCCCCACGGCTGCGGCGGGGTGACGCCCAGGTCGACGGCAGGCCCGAACCCGAAGCGCGGGTAGTAGTCGGGATGCCCGAGCAGCACCACGAGAGGCTCGTCCCGCGCATCGGCCGCGCCGAGCACCGCGTGCATCAGCGCGCTCCCGACGCCGCGCCGCTGCCAGTCGGGGAGCACGCCGAGCGGGCCGAGGCCCAACGCCACCGGCTCACCGCCCACCCGGCCCCGCGTGGCCACCACGTGCCCCACCACCTGGCCGTCCGAATCGACAGCCACCAGAGAGTACGCGGGCAGCCATCCCTCGTCGGCGCGCAGCGCGTCGACCAGGGTCGCCTCCACCGGTACGCGGTCGCCGTTCCCATCGTCGCCGGCCTTGGCGAACGCGGCGGCGTGCACCGCCCGGATGGCGTCGACGTCAGCGGGGGTCTCACGTCTGATCAGCATCGCGCCACGATACGGGCGGCCCGCCCAGGTCTCCACGTGTACCAGACGAGCCAGGGGTGGTGCGGCCTGTTCGTCAAACCACGGCGGTTGCCGACGGCGGGGCGCTGCCGCCTCGGGGCGCCTCCAAGGTCATCAGCCGGATGATCTCCTTCTGGTCGGCGGGGGAGGGCAACCCCCACTCCGGCCGGTACCCGTACACCTCGTGCAGTGGGCTGGAGCCGGTGCGGCCGTCCAGGATCTCCACGGCATCCGTGTCGATGAGGCTGGGGTGTTCGACGCCGCAGGCCTCGGCGACCTTGGTCAGGTCCCGGCGCAACGTCGCCAGGTAGTTGGCTGCCCGGACGGACTTGAGCGTCGGGTCGAGGCCCCGGGCCAGCCAGGCGTTCTGTGTCGCCACCCCGGTGGGGCAGGTGTCGGTGTGGCACTTCTGCGCCTGGATGCAGCCGATCGACAGCATCGCCTCCCGGCCCACGTTGACCATGTCGCAGCCGAGGGCGAAGGCGACGATGGCGTTGTCCGGCAGACCGAGCTTGCCGCTGCCGACGAACACCACCTGTTCGTGCAGGTCGTGCTCGGCGAAGACCTTGTAGACCCGGGAGAAGCCCTGCTGGAACGGTAGTGACACCGAGTCGGTGAAGATCAGCGGCGCGGCGCCGGTGCCGCCCTCGCCGCCGTCGACAGTCACGAAGTCGACGCCCCGACCCGTGTCCCGCATCAGGCCGGCCAGTTCCTGCCAGAAGCTCAGGTCGCCGACCGCCGACTTGATGCCGACCGGCAGGCCCGTCTCGGCGGCCAGCAGCTCCACCCAGTCCAGCAGACTGTCGCAGTCGGAGAACTCGGCGTGCCGCGACGGGCTCACGCAGTCCTGCCCGGCCGGGATGCCCCGGGTGGCGGCGATCTCGGCGGAGACCTTCACCCCGGGCAGCAGTCCACCGAGGCTCGGCTTCGCGCCCTGGCTCAGCTTGATCTCCAACGCGCGTACGGGGGCCTCGGCGACCAGCTCCTTCAACCGGTCGAGGCTGAACCGGCCGTGTTCGTCGCGGCAGCCGAAGTACGCCGTCCCGAGTTGGAAGACCAGCTCACCGCCGTTGCGGTGGTACGGCGACAGGCCGCCCTCGCCGGTGTTCTGAAGGCACCCGGCGAGGGCCGCGCCCTTGTTCAACGCGCTGATGGCGTTGCCCGAGAGCGAGCCGAAGCTCATCCCGGAGATGTTGACCACCGACTCCGGCCGGAAGGCGCGCGCCCGCCCCCGGGCGGCGCCGAGCACCTTCGCGCACGGCAGCCGTACGTCGTGCCCGGCCGTCGGGGACGACGGTGGCACGGCCCGGCCGAACGTCCGGTGCTTGATGATCGGGTATCCGGGCGTGTACTCGATGTCGTTGTCCGTACCGAAGCCGAAGTAGTTGTTCTCCTGCTTGGCCGAGGCGTAGACCCAGCGGCGCTGGTCCCGGGTGAACGGGCGTTCCTCGTTGTTGCCGGCCACGATGTACTGCCGCAGCTCCGGCCCGATCGCCTCCAGCAGGTACCGCGCCCGGCCGAGCACCGGGAAGTTGCGCAGCAGCGCGTGGTCGCGCTGGATCAGGTCGCGCGCGGCGAGAGCCGCGACGGCGGCGGCGACGGCAGGTACGGCTCGACGGGCCCAAGTCATGCCGGGCAACCTTTCCGCCGGGGCCCCCTGCCAAACCGGCCAGCCGGCGACATCGCGCTGCTCAGGCCGCCGGCTGGGTGATGTTGACGAGCCAGGCGATGCCGTACGCGTCGACACACATGCCGTACTCGTCGCCCCACATCTGCTTCTCCAGAGGCGTCGTCACCGAACCCGTAGCGGACAGTTGCTCCCAGTACCCGCGCAGCTCGGCCGCGTCGTCGCCGCTCAGGCTGATCGCGATGTTGGTGCCGGGAACGTGGTCCATGCCGGGCGCGGTGTCCGAGGCCATCAGGACGAAGCCGCTCGTGCTCTCGATCATCGCATGCATGATCTGGTCGGCCAGATCAGGCTCGGCGGCGCCGAACTCGCCGAACGTCATCATCGTCAGCTTGCCGCCGAACACGCGATGGTAGAACTCCATCGCCTCCCGGGCCGTGCCTGGGAAGTTGAGGTACGGGTTGAGTCGTGACTGCACAGCACCCTCCTTCGCCCTGGTCGGCATCATCGTGGCAGGCCGGAAGGGGGTGGACAACGAGGCGCGCTGGTGCCGCGTCGGAGGCGGCGCGGAACAACCCTGGCCGCCTCCGACCGAAGGTCAGTGGCGCTTGAACGACTGGCGGACCATGCCGCCGACGATCACACACCAGGTGCTCGTGCTGAGCTTGCCGTCGCGGGGCAGCCCGTGCAGCGCCTGCACGTCCTGCACGGCCCGGCGGGTGGCGTGGTCGTACAGCCCGGTGGCGGTGACCGCGTACCCCTTGGTGGCGAGGATTTCCTGGACGGCCGTGACCGGCGCGCCGGCGGCGTGCTGGTCCAACTCCGGCGCCAGGGTCTCCCAGGTGGGCGTGGTGAGCGTGGCGTCCACGTCGACCGCGATGCCGTTGCGGGCCTGCCAGTCCTGCACGGCGGCCACGGTCGCGGCGTCGAACGTCCCGCTGACCGTCACCGCGTAGCCCCGGAAGACGAGCAGGTGCTGCACCACCCGGACCGACGGCGAGTTGACGAACCGCCACAGGTCCGGCCAGCGGCGCGCCGGCACATCACCGAGCGGGGTGCCCAGGGCGGTGTGCACCCGCCGCCGCAGCTCGGGGAACTGCCGGTAGAAGGCCGCGCCCGGGCACTCGGTGGTGCGGAAGTCCCAGTGGCCGAAGATGTCGTACGCGTGCAGGCCGTACTGCCGGCAGATCGCGACGCAGAGGTCGACCAGCGAGTCGGTCAGCGCCTGCGGCGGGGTCTCGGTGACGTAGGTGCCCTCGTTCTCGATGCCGATGGCCCGGCCGTTCTCGCCCGGACAGTGCGCCGCGATCATCTGGCGGTCGCCGGCTTCGAGGCGTTCCAGGCTGCCCCTGCGGCCCTCCAGCACGTAGCCGCCCCGGCTCACCGTGAAGTGCTGGCCGGTGTCGGACCAGCCGTTGCCGTCCATGTGCAGGTCCTGGCAGTCGTGGGCCAGCTTGACCGCCTGCTCGCGGGAGTAGTCGGTGACATTCGGGAACGCCATGTGGTGCACGATGATCTTGTTGGTGGCGATGGCGCTGACCGACAGCGGGTCCGCCGGTGGGCGGGCGCCCCACTCGTCGCAGCTGATGATCCAGTCCAGGTCCGTGCCGGGGGCGGCCTGCGCCGCGCCGGAGAAGGCGAGTTCGCTTCCGACGACGGCGACCGTGGCCGCGCCGAGACCGGCGCGCAGCAGCGTCCGGCGGTCCACTTCGGAATGGTCGACGTGCATGACATCTCCTCCTGCGGCCGACGGCGGGGGGATGAAAAGTAGCTCCAGTGGCCGCGCGCACAACGGAGAATATTGCCAAGAGTCGCCGCCGCGCTAGGGCCGCTCGGAGTTTCCTGGGGCGCTGGTGGGGGTAGGTCGGGGCGGACTGTCCGCGCTGCCCCTAAGGAATGACCATATGAGTGACAACGTCAGCGATGCGGTGGGCGACGCCCTTCGCTCGGTGATGCTCTTCCTGCCCAAGGCCGTCGCCTTCCTGGCGATCCTGGTGGCCGGATGGCTGATCGCCAAGGCCGTGCTGAAGATCGTGGAGAAGGTCCTCGAACGGGTGGGCTTCGACCGCGCCGTCGAGCGCGGCGGCATCCGCCGGGCCCTCAACCGCTCCCGATACGACGCCAGCGACATCGTCGCGAAG
Source organism: Micromonospora sp. NPDC005172 (assembly GCF_040608555.1). Classification (NCBI taxonomy): domain Bacteria; kingdom Bacillati; phylum Actinomycetota; class Actinomycetes; order Micromonosporales; family Micromonosporaceae; genus Micromonospora; species Micromonospora sp. NPDC005172. The sequence continues at coordinate 126,190 of NZ_JBEXIL010000005.1, read as the reverse complement.
CTCGTCTACTACGCGGTGTTGCTGCTCACCCTCCAGCTCGCCTTCGGCATCTGGGGGCCCAACCCGATCTCCGACCTGATCACCGCGGTCGTCGCGTGGTTGCCCCGCGCCTTCGTCGCGATCGTCATCGTCGTGGTCGCCGCCGCCATCGCCAACGCCGTCAAGGACATCATCGGTGGCGCGCTCGGCGGCCTGTCCTACGGCCGCGTGCTGGCCGGTACCGCCTCGGTGTTCATCCTCGGCCTGGGCGTCATCGCCGCGCTGAACCAGATCGGCGTGGCCACCGCCGTCACCACGCCGGTGCTGATCGCCGTGCTGGCCACGATCGGCGGCATCCTCGTCGTCGGGGTCGGCGGTGGTCTCATCCGGCCGATGCAGAACCGCTGGGAGTCGTGGCTGACCCGCGCCGAGCAGGAGTCGCAGCTCATCGCCACGCACACCCGCGCCTACCGGGCCGCCCGCGCCGACGCCGAAGCCGAAGCCGCCCGTGCCGAGACCGAAGCGGCCCGCGCCAAGGCCGAGACCGAGGCGGCCCGCGCGACCGCCGCCCGCGCCGACGCGGACAGCCCGTCGGTCACGACCCACCCCTCCGACGCGGATGCCACGCAGGTGACGACCTGGCCGTCCGAGGCGGACGCCACGCAGGTGACGACCCGTCCGTCCGACCCCGACGTGACGCAGGTGGTCACCCGCCCGTCCGACCCGGAGGCCACCCAGGTCGTGACCCGGCCGTCCGACCCGGACGCCACGCAGGTGGTGCGGTCGTCGACCGACGACACCACCCAGTTCGTCGTCCGGGAGACGCCCGTCGACGCCGCTCCGGCCCGGGAGGCCACCGACGACACGACGCAGGTGGTGGGCCCCCACCGGGACGCCGACACGACCCAGGTGATCAGCGGTGGCACCGGCGGGGTTCCCGCTCAGCGCAGCAGCGACGACAGCGAGACCACGACTGTCATCCCGCCGGCGGACCCCGACCGGCGCTGAGTCGCTGCGGAACGAGCGGGGGCGTGCTCCACCTGGATCACGCCCCCGCTCCCGTCCCACCGAAAGCGCTGGCCGGCGTCGACGCGGCCGGTCTACCATCGCCGACATGACCTGGCGACATTGATCCAGCGCCGTAGGCCCGACCCGTGGACCGCCACGGGCACCGCACGTCCGGTGTCCGTCTCCACGTCCACGGGAAGGCCTCATGACCCACCTCGCCGCACGCGTGCCCGACCCGGCGGTGCGCCGCCTCTCGGCGACCCTCTACGGGTACGCGTTCCTCAGTGACCTCGTCCTGCTCTATCCGCTCTACGTGGTGCTCTTCGCCGACACCGGCCTGTCGGTGGGGCAGATCTCGTCGTTGTTCGTCATCTGGTCGGCCGCCGGAATCCTGTTCGAGGTGCCGTCCGGGGCGTGGGCCGACGTGGTGTCCCGCCGGCTGCTGCTGTGCCTCGCCCCGCTGGTGACCGCCGCCGGGTACGCGCTCTGGGTGCTGCTCCCGTCGTATCCGGCCTTCGCCGTCGGGTTCCTGCTCTGGGGCGCGGGCGGCGCGTTGGTCTCCGGCGCGCTGGAGGCGCTGGTCTGGACCGAGCTGGCCCGGCTCGACGCCGTCGACAGGTACGCCCGGGTGCTCGGCCGCGCGCGGACCGCGGGTGTTCTGGGCGTGGTGGTCACCGGAGTGCTGGCCGGTCCGGTGTTCGCCGCCGGCGGCTACCCGGCGGTCGGCGCGGGCAGCGTGCTCGCCTGCCTGCTCGCCGCGCTCGTCGCGACCCGATTCCCCGAACACCGCCCGCCGTCCGGCGACCACCTGCCCGATTCGGCAGGCCCCGACGACGGCGGCGACCTGACCTGGTGGGACACGCTGCGGGCCGGCGTGACGCAGGTCCGGACGCGACCACCCGTGCGGGCCGCCGTGCTGCTGGTCGCCGTGGTGGCCGCCGACTGGGGGGCGCTGGACGAGTACACGCCGCTGCTGGCCCTGGACACCGGCGCCGGCGCGCAGGCTGTGCCGCTGCTGCTCCTGCTGCTGTGGGCCGGCGTCACCGTCGGCGGGCTGCTCGCCCCTGCGGGGGAACGGCTCGGCCGTCGCGGCTACGCCGCGCTGCTGGCACTGGTCGCCGTGGCGCTGGCCGGGGGCGCGCTGGTCCGGCATCCGGCCGGCTTCGTGCTGCTCGCGGTGGCGTTCGGCGCGGCGCAACTGGCGGCCGTCCTGGCCGACGCGCGACTCCAGGCGAGGATCACCGGCGGGAGCCGTGCCACCGTCACCTCACTGGCCGGGATGCTGACCGACGTGCTGATCATCGGGACGTACGCCGGTTACGGGCTCGTTGCCACGGCGGCGGGCAACGCGGTGGCGTTCGCGGCGGCGGCCGGGGCGTACCTGGTCGTGGCGCTGGTGCTGCTGGGTCGCCGCTGACGCTGGTGCGGGCCAGCTCTTCCGCCGTCCTCAACACTGCGCCGGCCGAGGAACGTCCGCGGGAAATATGGTGCGCTCATCTGTCCTGGCGCACGTCAGGTGCGCTTGCGTCAGGTCTGCGCCGGTCAGGTCCGCGTGGTTCAGGTTCGCGTCGAACAGGCCCGCACCGGATAGCTTCGCTCCGGCCAGGTTCGCCCCGGTCAGGTTCGCGCGGGTCAGGTTCGCGGCGGTCAGGTTCGCGCCGGTCAGGTTCGCGCCGGCCAGGTTCGCGTTGCTCAGATCCACGTGGTCCAAGTCCGCGAAGCGGAGGTGCGTGTCGGTCAGGTTCGCGTAGCTCAGGTTCGCGGAGGTCAGGTTGGCTCCGGTCAGGTTCGCCCGGGCCAGGTTCGCGAGGCTCAGGTTCACCCCGGCCAGGTCAGTCTCGGTGAGGTCCGGCGTGGTGATGCGGGCGGTCAGCCCGTCTAAACTGCTGCCGTCACGGGTGACATCACGTCGACCCAGGACGGTGAGCGCGGCCTGGATATCAACCGTTGGAGAGTCCAGAACGGGCGGCTTCGTTGGGAGCGCGGTGGCCCGCTCGATGGGGGCGTGGATCCGGACAAACGCGGCGAGGATGTCGATGACGGCGGCTTGGTCCACGGTCGAGTCGCGCATAATGCGCTCCAGGGCGTAGATCGCGCCCAGACGTACGTCTAACTTCTCCATGCCGGGCTGGCCGAGCTGCTCGACAGCCTTGGTGAACCGGTCGGTTATCTGCCCCTGGGCGGTGAGCCGCTGCTGCTCCCGGTTGGCCTCGTTGGTGATGTACAGGCCGATGGCCACGAACAGCACCGACAGGATGCTGCCGACGGCGGTCACCAGGCCACCGATGGCCACGAACTTTTGCCACCGGTCCGGCTCGGTGTCGGTCGACCCTGTCGGAGCGAGCCTCAACCGAACTGACGCCGCTCGAGCCCGATGTAGCGTGCGGGGCATGCCGGCAGAATGCCCTGCGGCTTTCCAGTACCGCCTTGGAGCGGGCACCCCACCACGTTCACGAGCTTCGGCGTGAGACCGGTTACGATGCGTCGACGACATAGGTCCATTGGAGCCGACGTGGGCCAGCGGGCACTAGGTCGCCCGGGCCGGCTTCCTACGCAGCCGTCAGAGCTGCTCGCCGTCGACGTAGACCCAGCGGCCGTCCTCGCGGACGAACCGGCTGCGCTCGGTGAGCGTGCCCGGCCGACCGGCGTCGCGGTAGTGGGCGTGGAACGTCACGGTGCCGGTGGCGTCGAGCAGGCCCCCGCGTTCGGTGTCGACGATCTCCAGCCGGGTCCAGCGCTGACCCCGGTCCAGCTCCAGCCGCTCCGGCCGGGTCGAGGAGTGCCAACTGTGCAGCAGGTATGCGGTGTCGCCGAGGGCGAAGGCGCTGAACCGGGAGCGCATCAGCGCCTCGGCGGTCGACGCCTGGGTGCTGCCGTCGTGGATGGGGGAGCAGCAGCCGTCGTACGCCCGGGCGGAGCCGCACGGACAGGTACGTCCCGTCGTCGCGTTCGCCCGCCGGCGTGCCGAACCCTTGCCCACGCCGTCATCCTGCCGCACCACAGGGAGGTCTCGGCGGCCGGCCGTCACCTTTCCAGCGCCACCGGCAGGGGCACCGGCCGTTTGGCGACCCGGTCGTCCCCCGACGACCGACCGCGCAGATGCCGGGCCAGCCAGGGCAGCAGATGGCGACGCGTCCACGCCAGCTCCGCGCCGAGCACCTCGGCGCGGCGTCGTAGCGGCGCCGCCGGCAACGGGACCGTCCAGGAGTCGTCGAACCCGGGCAGACCCGCGCTGTACGCCAGCGCGGCGGCGATTCGCGCGTGCCCGGCGCTGTTGGCGTGCAGCCGGTCGTCGCTCCACAGCCGGGGATCCGACGAGACCGGGTGCGCACCCAGGTCGAGCAGTGTGGCCCCGGTCCGCGCGGTGGCCGCGCGCAGCGCCGCGTTGAGCGCCAGCATCCGGCCCCGCAGCGGCCGGGCCAGCGGCATCACCGGCGCCGGGTCCGGCATCGTGAAGGTCAACACGGTGGCGCCCTGGCCGACCAGCGCCCGCTGCATCGCCGCGACGTCCTCGGCGACCTGGTCCGCATCGAAGGAGGGACGCAGGACGTCGTTCATGCCGGCGACAACTGTGGCGAGGTCGGGGGCGAGATCGAGGGCGGGTTGGAGCTGCTCGGCGCGGATCTGCGCGGTGGTCCGGCCGCGGATGGCCAGGTTGGCGTACTCCAGGCCGCCCTGGGCGCGGGCCACCGCCACCGCGAACCGGTCGGCCCAGCCCCGGTAGCCGCCCGAGCCGTCCGGATCGTCGAGCCCTTCGGTGGTGCTGTCACCGATTGCCACGTACCGCTGCCACATCACGCGGGCGAGGTTAGTCCCTGCTCCTCGGACCGCCGAGCGGTGGTCGGCGGACAGTTACGGCCGTCCTGGCCGGTCAGAGCCAGTTGGAGCGGCGGAACAGGCGGTACAGGGCGAGCGCGGCCACCGCCATCAGGGCCAGCGCCCCGGCGTACCCGTAGCGCCAGGCCAGTTCGGGCATGTGGTCGAAGTTCATGCCGTAGACGCCGGCGATGCCGGTCTGGGTCGCGGCGATGGCCGCCCACGCGGCGATCTTGCGCATGTCGTTGTTCTGCTCGACGCCGAGCTGCGCCAGGCGGGACTGGACGATCGAGGTGAGCAGATCGTCGTATGCGGCCACCTTGTCCACGGCCCGACCCAGTCGACCATCCACGTCCACGAACCAGCGGTGCAGGGCGCGCGGCGGTCCGTCGCCGGTCGGGTCGAGCAGCGTGCGCAGGGGCGTCTGGAGGGGGAGCACCGCCCGCTTGAACTCCACCACCTCGCGTTTGAGCTGGTAGATGTGCTGGATGTCGGCCGATCGGTCCCGGGCGAAGACCGCCTCCTCGACGCGCTCCAGGTCGCGCTCCACGTGCCCGGCCACCTCCAGGTACGTGTCGACCATGCGGGCGCAGACCGCGTACGCCACCGCCCAGGGACCGGCGGCCAGCAGCGCGGGCCGACGCTCGATGTCGGCGCGGACGTCGCGTAACGCCCCGGCGGCGCCGTGCCGCACGGTGACGGCGAACCGGTCACCGAGCAGCACCATCACGTCACCGGTGTCGATCACCTCGGAGGTGTCGGTCAGCTCGGCGTGCTCGACGTACCCGGCGGTGCGCAGCACCAGCAGGGTGACCGGCCCGTGTCGCTGCACGGTGGGCCGGTGCCCGTCGGCCAGCGCCTGCTCGACGGTCAGCTCGTCCAACCCGAAGGTGCGGCCCACCGCGGCGAGCACGGCCGGCCCCGGCTCGTGCAACCCGAGCCACACGAACGCGTCGCGGCTCCGCCGGGCGCGGGCGTACGCGTCGTCGTAGTGCGGCCGGCCCGGCTCCCGTCGACCGTTGACGTAGACGGCGCAGTCGACCACGGCGTCCGGATTGGACCGGCGGGGTGTGGGAGTGTCACCGCCGGGGCGACCGAGCAGGCGACGGGCCAGGGCGCGTACGCCCCGACCGGCCCGGTCCCGTACCGCTCGCTGATCCACGACGCGCCCCCTCCCGCGCACCGACGCGGCCACGGTGCTTGCAGGGCATGGTGCCATCGGAACGCTTGGCCACGTCCGTGGGGGCGGATGTGGTCGCGAGCGGTATTCCCAGCCCCTCAGGCGGTGCGGGTGGCGAAGACGACGATGTTGTCCACGTAGTTGCCGGTCGCGTCGTCGAACCGGCCGCCGCAGGTGATCAGGCGCAGCCCCGCGACGTCCGCCGGGCCGTAGACCAGGCCGCTGGGGAAGCGGTCCTTGGGGTACGCCTGGACACCGTCCACCGTGAACGTGGCGACCCGCGCGTCGGAACGGGTTACCTGGATCTCCTGGCCGGCGCGCAGGCGACCGAGGTCGAAGAAGACCGCCGGCCCGGCCGGGGAGTCGACGTGTCCCACCAGGACGGCGTTGCCGGTCTCGCCGGGGCTGACCCCGTGCCGGTACCAGCCGGCGAGGGTCGGTTTGTCCAGCGGGGGGACTTCCAGCACCCCGGCGGCGTCCACGCCGACGGCGACGATGTCGGCGCGTACACCGATGGTGGGAATCTGGACCCGGACGGGCGCGGCGCGGGGCAGCGGCGCCAGGTCCGGCGCGGGCCGGGAGTGTGCCGGCGCGGCGGCCGGCGGGCGTGGGGGGCGTGCTGGCCCGTCGGTGAGGCCGACCGTGATCAGCCCCAGTCCGGACACGCCGAGCAGGGCGACCACCGCCGCCGCCAGAGTGCGCCGCCGCCACCACACGTGTTCACCTCCGTACGCCGATGGTCGGAGTGCCCGTGCCGGTGTCGCCGGCACGGGCACCCTTCCGCAGGGATGGAGCGGTCGCCGGTCAGGCGACGATGGATGCCGGACGGCGTCGGCGCAGCAGCAGCACCGCGCCCGCGGCGGCAGTTCCGAGCAGCGTGCCGCCGGCGGCGAGCGCGCCGCTGTCGCGGTCGTCGCCACCTGAGCCGGCGGGCGCGCCGCCGATCGGGGTGACGGTGAAGGTGGCGCTGCCCGCCGAGCTGCCGTCGGCGCAGGTCGCGGCCACCGTGTAGGTGCCGAGGGTGAACCCGGCGGTGAACAGTTCGGCGCTGAGCCCGCCGCCCGCGGCGGCCGTGGTGGATCGGACGTTCTCGTCGCGGTTGGGCCCGGTGACCCGGAAGATGACGTCACCGGACTTCGGGTTGCAGGTCGTCGCGGTGAGTACGACGGTTCCTCCGACCGGGGTGGTGGCCGGTGACACGACGGTGTCGGCCAGTGCGGCGCCCGGCAGCAGAAGCGTGCCGAGACCCACGCCGAGTGCCGTCGAGCAGAGTGCTGTTGAGACCTTCATACGCGTCTTCCCTCACTTTTCGTCCGCTGACTGCGTGGGACGTCGTTCGGGTGGCCAACTCCGTGACTAGCACCGGTGTGCCCAACACTAGGTGGGTTGGGACCCCGATCAGGTGAAAATGAGAAACCTTCGTTGCCGTCACGTGTCCACCCGAAGGCGGGTCCTGGTGCAGCCCGACGAGATTGCGCCGATCTTGCACTTTCGGTCGCCGACATGCGTGCCATGCCCTGTATGTCGCGACAGCAACTGCAAGATCGCTGGGCAAAGGGGAGGCCGGCCCGGTGGTGTGGCAGCGTGGTGCGGGTGACCGACTCCGTCCGGATCGACGTCGACCTCGCGCTGCTCGGCGGCGGGGGCGCCGCCTCGCTGCTGCTCGCCGCGCTCGACCGGCACGGCGTGCGGGGCCTGCGGATCGCCGTCGTCGACCCGGTCCGTCGGCGCGGCCAGGACCGCACCTGGGCGTTCTGGGGCCATCCCGACATCGACCTGGACCCGCTGCTCAGCGCGAGCTGGCATCAGGCCGAGGTGGTCACGCCCGCGCGACGCCGCGTCCTGGACCTCACCCCGCTGCGGTACGCCATGCTGCGCTCCGGCCCGGTCTACGACCGGGCTGCCGAGGCCGAGCGTCGGCTGGACGCCACCAGGATCGTCGCCCCGGCCGAGACGGTCACCGACGACGGTGACCGGGTGGTCGTCCGCTGCGGTGACGGGTCGGTCGTGCGGGCCGGCTGGGTGCTCGACTCCCGCCCCCGCCCACCGGCGCGCGCCGGGCGGACGACCTGGTTGCAGCACTTCCGGGGCTGGTGGCTGGAGTCCGACCGGCCGGTGTTCGACAGGCGGCGGGCGGTGCTCATGGACTTCCGCACCCCACAGCCGGCCCGGGGCGTCTCCTTCGGGTACGTGCTGCCGGTCGACGACAGGTACGCCCTCGTCGAGTACACCGAGTTCTCGCCCGACCTGCTCACCGACGCCGGGTACGACATGGCGCTGGCCGCCTACCGCGACCTGCTCGGGCTCGACCCTCGCGGGCTGCGTGTCCGCGAGGTCGAGAACGGGGTGATCCCGATGACCGACGCGCCGTTCCCGGCCCGGCCCTCCCCGCGCGTCGTACGCCTCGGCACGGCCGGTGGCGCGACCCGACCCTCCACCGGGTTCACCTTCTCCGCCATGTACCGCCAGGCAGACCAGGTGGCCCGTGCCCTGGCCGCCGGTCGCCCGCCGGTGCCGGCGCCCGCGTATCCGGCCCGGCACCGCTGGATGGACGCGGTGGCGCTGCGGGCGCTGGACCGAGGCGGCGTCGGCGGGCCCGACTTCTTCGACCGGCTCTTCGACCGCAACCCGCCCGAGCGGGTCCTACGCTTCCTCGACGGCGTGACCACCCCGGCGGAGGAGATCGCGATCATGAACTCGACCCGGCTGCTGCCGATGATCGCTGCCACGGCCGGCGACGCCGCCCACCGCGTCCGTGACCGCCTGCGGGCCGCGCGGCCTGCGCCGGCCATTCCGGCGGCCGTGGTGGGTGGTCAACCCCGGCCACTCGCCGACTCGGAGACCTGACCGGCCCGGTCAGCGCCGGGCCGTCACCGCGTCGCGGATCAACACCCGTAGGTCCTCCATCGGGTCACCGTCGCCGGCCCCGAGCAGGGTCTTCGTCGCCGCGACCGTCAACCCCAGCTCGGGGTACGCGTACGCGAGGCTGCCGCCGCTGCCGGCCGCGCCGAAGGAGCCGTCGCCGTCCACCGCGTACCCGAGGCCCCAGGTCGTCTCCTGCCCGAACACCCACTCCGGGCCGGGCGGCCCGTCAGGAGTCGTCGCCTCCCGGAGCCGGGCCGGCGAGATCAGTCGCACGCCGTCCACCTCGCCGATCAGCGCGGCGAGCATCCGCGCCGCCGCGCGGGCGGTCATGGTGCCGGTGGCCGGCACCTCGGCGGTGAGCACGTCGGCCCGGCTGCCGACCTGCGCGCCAGGTCGGACGCCGGGCGGGGCGACGCGGTCGAAGTTCGGCAGGTTGGCGCTGGCGTAGTCGAACAGCGCGGACAGGTTGCGGTCCTCGACCCGGGCCAGTCGACCCAGCTCGGCGGCCGGCACCGCGAGGTACAGCTCGTCGGCGACGCCGAGCGGCCCGGCCACGTCCTCGGCGAGCACCGTCGAGATTCGTCGGCCGGTCACCCGACGGACCACCTCACCGACAAGCCAGCCGAACGTCCACGCGTGGTACGCCTTCAACGCCCCGGGCGGGGCGACCGGCTCGGCGTCGGCGACGATCGCGCACATCCGGTCCCAGTCGGTGAGGTCCTCCGGCGTCACGTCCACGGGCAGGGCGGGTACGCCGGCGGTGTGGGTGAGCACGTGCCGCAGCGTGATCCCGTCCTTGCCGTGCCGGGCGAACTCCGGCCACACGTCGGCGATCCGCAGGTCGTACTCCAGCTTGCCGCGCTCGGCCAGCACGTGCGCCACTGTCGCGGTGAGGGCCTTACCGGTGGACACGCTCCAGATCGGGGTGTCGGCGGCCAGCACCCGGCCGGTGGCCCGGTCGGCGCTCCCGGCGTGCACCTCGAGGATCGGCTCGCCGTCGAGGTACGCGGCGACCTGCACCCCGGACTCCCGTCCGCTGGCGATCAGCTCGTCGACCGTGCGTCGTACGTCGGCGCGCAGGCCGTCCCAGTTCCCGTCCACGACGGTCGACTCTGACAGACCGGGCCACGATCGCGCGCACGATTTTCGGCGGGCGTGGCGGCCCCCGAGCGGCCGGCGCACGGTCGCCGCCCGGTAGGTTGCCTGCCATGGTGGACGTGGCGGCCGGCAGGGGCGTGCAGATCTGGACCGACGGGGCGTGCAGTGGCAACCCCGGGCCGGGCGGCTGGGGCGCACTGCTGCGTTACGGCGACCACGAGCGGGAACTGTGCGGCGGCGAGGCCACGCCGACGACCAACAACCGGATGGAGCTGATGGCGGCCATCCAGGCGTTGGAGAGCCTGAACCGGCCGGTCACCGTCGAGCTGCACACCGACAGCACCTACGTGCGCAACGGCATCACGAGCTGGTTGGCGTCGTGGAAACGCAACGGCTGGCGGACCGCCGCGAAGCAGCCGGTGAAGAACGCCGACCTGTGGCAGCGGTTGGAGGCGGCCTGCGAGCGTCACGAGGTCACCTGGCTGTGGGTCAAGGGGCACAACGGTCACCCGGAGAACGAGCGCGCGGACGGCCTGGCCAACAAGGGCATGACCGAGGCGCGCGCCGCGCTGGCAACCCGCTAGCCCCGACGGGTCGCGTCGGGGTGCCCCGGCATGCTCGACCCGCCGCCGCTGCTGCCGGACGAGCCACCGGCGACACCCGAGTTGTCGCCCTCCGTCACGATGTCCGGCCGCCCGTCCGTATCGGCCGGGGCAGGGACCTCGGTGTCCGTCTCGACCTGCACCAACGGCACCTGGCCGTTCTCGTCCTCGCTGTGCTGCGGGTCGCCCGGCAGCTCACCGTCGCGTTTTCGGTAGCCCACGCCGTGCCTCCCGTCGATGCCGGTCCGCGTCGGCGGTGGCTACCCGGCGTCGTCGCCCGCGAAACCTCGCGGAGCGGTTGCCGCCGGTTCGGCGACCCGGGCGACCTGCGGCGCGGCGTTCGGCAGGCGCAGGCTCCGCCGGCGGGTGAACGCGACGGCCGTGGCGAGCACCAGCGCCGCGGACGCCGCCAGGAAGCCGGGGGTGCTGCCGACGTGATCGGTGATCGCTCCGGCAGTGGCCGAGCCGACGGCGAGACCGACCTGTCCGGCTGTCTGCAACCAGCCGTACGCCTCGGCGAGCTGCGGCGTCGGGGTGGACCGGGCCAGGAGTTCGTCGGTGACGGCCAGAAACGGCGCGAGCGCGAGCCCGAAGACCGCCAGCGCGGCAGCCATCTGCGGCACGGTCCGAGGCAGCGCCAGCGCCAGCGAGGTGACGGCCAACGTGCCGACCAGTGTCAGGTAGGCGCCCCCGGGAGTGCCGGGTCGACCTCGGCGGGCCAGCAGCAGGCCACCGGCCAGGCTGCCCACCGACCAGAGGGTGACCAGCAACCCAGCCTGTCCCGGGTGCCCGACGGCGGTGGCGAAGGCGGGGACGAGCACCCACATGCTGCCGATGGCGGCCATGTAGGCGACCTGGGTGCCGAGCACGGTGCGCCGGGTCGCCCGGCCGGACGTCACGGGCCGGTCGGTGGCAACCGGGGTGTGGGCGCTGTGGCGGGGCACCACGAGGGCGGTGCCGACCAGCCCCGCGCTGCCGATCGTCGCGAAGGTCAGGAGCGCGCCGGCCGGTCCGCTGAGCAGCAGAATCACCGTCACCGCGAGCGGGCCACCCACGTACAGCAGTTCCTGCCCGACGGCGTTGACGGCGTACGCGCGGCTCAGCGCGGGGGCGGGGACCATTCGGGCGAGGTGGGAGCGTCCGCTACCGAGCACCGGTGGGGTGCTGAGTCCGGCCAGGGTGGCCAGTGCCACGAACGCCACCGGCGCGGTGGTCACCGCCAGCCCGACCAGGGCGAGCAGGTGGATGACGCCGGTACCGAGCAGCACCGGTCGGTGGCCGAGCCGGCCCAGCAGTCGGCCGACGAAGGGTGCGGTGAGCGCCAGCCCGATCCCGCAGCCGGCGCTTGCCGCACCGGCCGCGGCGAAGCTGCCCGTGTTCTCGTGGCCGAGCAGCACGACGAGGAGCTGACGCATGGCGACCGGTAGGTGCGCCACGGTCATCGACGCGACGAGCAGGACCGCTCGACGGGGCAGTTTCACGACCACGACCTATGCATACCTGAGGAGCTGACCGGCAGCGCACCCGTACCGTCGTCAGCGACGCCGCCCACGGCGGCTCGGAGCGGCGGCGCGCACCGGTGTGAGCGCGAGCGCCGTCCAGTGCGCCGGCCGGCTCAGCGTCCCCGGAAGGTCCGTGCGGGCGTCACCGCGCGCGGCGTCGAGTTGCGCCTGGTGCAGGAACAGCGTGGTCCGCAGGTCCGCGCCGCGCAGGTCGGCCCCGCGCAGGTCCGCGCCGGTGACGTCGGCCAGCGCGAGATCCACGCCGCGCAGGTCGGCGCCGATCAGCAGCGCGCCGCGCAGGTTGGCCCGGCGCAGGTCCGCGCCGCGCAGGTCGACCCCGAGCAGGTGGGCACCCCGGCGGTCGACGCCCCCGGGAGCGCGCGCCGCGTCACCGGCGCGCGACAGCAGCGGGTTGACCCGGGCCCGGTGCGCGTCGACGTCCACGGCCCGCAGGCGCGTCGGATCGGCCTCGGTGAGCCCGGCGATCTCGGCGCGGGCGTGTTCGAGTTCGGCGCGTAGTTCGGCCGACGGATGCAGCGACACCGCCTCGGTCAGATACCAGAGCAGTTCGTGCAGCGGGCGCAGCACCCGGAACGCCTCGGCCATCGCCGGCAGGGTCTCCGGGGCGTCGCGCCAGTCCCGTCCACCGAAGGTGACCTGCGCGACCTGCTGCCCGGCACCGAAGCAGTCGAAGACGGCGCAGCCGGCGAACCCCCGCTCCCGCAGGGTGGTGTGGATGCCGCAGCCGTGGTCCGGGCGCAGGTTCGGGCACGCCTGCCCGGCCGGCTTGTCGATGGCGAAGTCGGCCGACGCGGCGAAGGCCGGCACCACGCAGCACAACCCGAAGCAGCGCGCGCAGTCGGCGGCGAGGCGCGTCGACCCCGACGGCTGGGCGGGGTGCGTCGACACGGAAACGGTCCTCCTGGCGGTCGGGGCGGCGACCCCATTGTCTCGGAGAGTGGTCACCACCGCCCGGTCGGGGGTCACCGTCCGTGCGCGTCGCTGGCCGCCGCGGAGCGAGGATCGGGGGTACGCGGACCGCCCGGCGGCGGCACCAACCGGTGGATCTCCCGCTGCCCCTCGCCGTACTTCTGATCGAAGTGTCGGCGCACGGTGGCGGCCGGGGTGGGGTCCTCCTCGACGGGTTCCGCCAGCGCGAACACCGCCGGAGCGCCACCCGGGGCGCGCGGTGGCAGCACGGCCCGCACGGTCAGCGGACCGTTCACCTGGAAACCGCCGCAGTCGACGTAGTGCTGCCCGTCCACGCTGACGTAGGGCACCTGCATGGTGACCACGTCGGAGTCGTCATGGCGCAGCGTCACCGTGACCGACCAGTACCGTTCGAGGTTGACGGTCGCCTGCTCGTGCTCCCACAGCTCCTCGAAACGGGCGTGCACGAACCCGCCCCACGGGCTGTCCATGTCGACCTCGAGCTGGGGCACGTTGAACGACAGCTTCCCGATCGGGAAGAACGAGATCAGCGCCCGACTGTCCCACTGGTAGAGCTGGATGGACGGGGACGCGTCGTACAGGCGGACCTGCAGCCGGTGCCGTAGCCGGGCGTCCAGGGTCTCCTGGAACAGCGTCAGGTGGCGCAGGTTGGTGCGGATCTGGCGTGGCACGTCCACCCGCTGCCGTTCCAACTCCTCCGAGCGCTGCTGGGCTGCCGTGCAGTCCGGGTCGAGCAGGAGCAACTGCACCTGCGCGCCGTTGGCGAGGGCCCTGCGCACCGCTCGCAGCGTCTCCTCGCGGTGCGTGTCCTCCAGCAGGATCGTCCAGGTGTCGAGGATGCGCACCCGGCGGGCGCAGCGGTGCAGCCGGGTCACGAACGCGTGCTGGTCGAAGCTCAGGTGCTCCTGCACCCGCGCCCGGCGCGCCTCCTCGAACAGCGGGTCAAAGATGACGTACGAGATGGCGGCGAGGACCACGCTGGAGCCGATGTTGAGCAGCAGGTCGCTGAGGAAGCCGCTGCTGCGCCAGGCGGCGAGCAGCATCACGAACGCGATGCCGAGCAGCGTCCCGCCGACGACGAAGGCACGTCGCTGTCGGCCGCCACCTTCGCCCCGACCTGCCCACTCGGGCATCCGGCCCCCTTTTTCGTCACGGCCCACCGAGATGCGGAGGATACGTGCCGGCTTTGCCGCTCGCTGTCCCTTTCGGGACCGGCAGTTTCGTCGGCTCGGCCCGCCGTACCGCTCTTAGGGTGACGGTATCGGAGTCGGGCGAGCGCGGAAGGTGACGGTGTGGACGACGTGGAACGCGAGAAGGCGCTGTTGAACGTTCTCAACACCGAGCACTACGCCCTGCAGACGTCCCGGTCCGGCACGATCGAGGAGGCCACCGGCCGCGCCACCATCTTCCTGTCCGTGCTGTCAGCGGCCCTGATCGGTCTCGGCTTCGCGGCCGGCAACGAGCAGGTGGTCCGGCCCTACCTGGGCGCGGTGCTGCCGATCCTGGTGATCATCGGGATACTGACCTTCCTGCGGCTGGTCGAGACCACCGTGGAGAACTCGTTGGACATGAGGCGGATCCAGCGCATCCGCGCCTACTACCACCACCGTCTCGCCAGCGAGCACGACTTCTTCGCCGACGCGGTGGCGTCCGAGGACAGTGCGGAGACGGCCCGGATGCTGGTCGGCATCCGGTCGGGGCGCTGGGAGTTGCTGCTCACCACGGCCGCGCTCGTGGGCGCGGTCAACGCGGCGCTGGTCGGGTCGGGCATCGCCCTGGTGCTCGGCATGGTCGGGGACTGGCACTGGCTGATGGTCCTCGCCGGGGTGGCGGTCGCGGTCGCGGCGTTCGTGGCCCAGTTCCTCTACATCGTCCGGATGTCGAGGGGACGCCGGACCTGACGTCCCCTCCTTCCCGACGCCTTGCCGCTTGTCAGCGGGTCGGCCTGCGGACCCGGTGGCGGCGTACCGTCACCGAATGCGGATCATCCGGTTCACGCACTCCTGCGTCCGCGTCGAGCACGACGGCACGGTGCTGGTGATCGACCCGGGGACCTGGAGCGAACCGCGCGCGCTGGTCGGCGCGGACGCCGTCCTGGTCACCCACGAGCACACCGACCACGTGGACGTGCTGCGGCTGGCCGGGCTCGGCGTGCCGGTGTACGCCCCCGAGGGCGCCCGGCTGCCCGACCTCGCGCCGCTGCCGGTGACCCGGGTACGCGCGGGACAGCGCTTCACCGCCGCCGGCATCCCGGTCAGCGCCCACGGGGGCCGGCACGCCGTCATCCACGAGGGGCAGCCCGACTGCCCCAACCTCGGCTACCTCGTCGGCGACGGGCTGTACCACCCGGGCGACTCGGTGCACGTGCCGGACGAGCCGGTGCACACCCTGCTCGTCCCCGCCCAGGGATCGTGGCTACGCCTCGACGAGGCGATCCGCTTCGCCCGCGCGGTGGGCGCCGCCGCCGCGTACCCCATTCACGACGCGCAGCTCAACGACCGTGGTCTGGCCAGCGTCGCCGGCTGGTTCGCCGAGACCATCCCCGGCTACCGCCACCTCGCTCCGGGCGACACCGCCTGAGCGCCGGCATCGTCGTGGGTGGTCAGGGCACACAACGGCATCGACAAGCGTGTCGGTCGCGCTCATGTCGGGTGTGGCCCACGTCACGGTAGCTTCGGCGCGCGTCGACGTCCCCCGTCCGGCGCTGCCGAGGAGAGCGTCCATGACCACACCGCGCAGAGCCGCCACCGCCCTGACCGCCGTCCTGCTGCTGATCCTGACCGTCGCGGCCCCCGCCCAGGCCGCCACCCCGGCCACCAGGCCGCCGGTCTCCGGGGCGTTGGGCACCTACAACATCTCCGGGGTGTACGTCGCCGGAGTCTCCTCCGGTGGTTACCTGGCCACCCAGCTGCACGTCGCCTACTCGTCCCGGATCCGGGGCGCGGCGGTCTTCGCGGCCGGCCCCTACTACTGCTCCCAGAACACCGTCGCCCAGGCGCTCTACGGCTGCGGCGACAACCTGTACCCGACGAACGTGTCGGCCCTTGAGGCGTACACCCGGACGTGGGCGGCGTACGGCTGGGTCGACCCGGTCGGCAACCTGTCCGGCGACCCGGTGTACGTCCTGCACGGCGCCAACGACACCACCGTCAAGAAGTCCGTCACCGACGACCTGGTCCGCTACTACCAGCGCTTCGGGGCGAACGTGCAGTACGACAGCGGCTCCGCCGCCGGTCACGGGTGGGTCACCCCGTACGGCACGCTGGGGTGTACGGCGACCGCGTCGCCGTTCCTCGACGACTGCGGCAGCGACCCGCAGAACGCCCTGCTGCGCACACTGCTCGGCGGCGTGAACGCGCCCAACACCGCGGCGCTCGGCGGCACGCTCGTCCGGTTCGACCAGAACGCGTTCGCGGTCAACGGCCGGGCCAACGGGTTGAGCATGGACGCCAACGGTTTCGCCTACGTCCCGTCGGCCTGCGCGGGCGGGCAGTCGTGCCGGCTGCTGGTCGCCCTGCACGGCTGCGCCCAGGGGTACGGGTCGGTGGGCACGGCGTTCGTCGACCGCGCCAACCTCAACCAGTACGCCGACACCAACAACCTGGTCGTGCTCTACCCGCAGGCGAGCACCGCCCTGAGCAACCCGAACGGCTGCTGGGACTGGTGGGGCTACCTGGGCGCGACGAACTTCCCGATCAAGGGTGGCGCGCAGGTGGAGACCATCATGAACATGGTCCGCCGGCTGGACGGCTGAGCTGGGCGGCTGAGCTGGGTGGACGGCTGAGAGCGGTGCTGCCCTCAGCCCAGGAACAGTTGGACGAGCACCAGGACGGCGAGCAGCGCCCGCCCCCGAGCGCCCTGTCGCAGCAGGTCGACGGGGACCATCCCGAACGGCGTGTTGACCGTCGCGCCGCCGTAGTCGATCGGCGGGCGGGTGCCGCTGCGCCAGGCGGCGGCGACCACGCCGAGCGCCAGCGTCGGCGCGAGCCAGGTCGGGCCGGCATCGAGGGTCGGCAGACTCGGCAGGGTCAGCAGCCACCACAGGCCCGCGCCGACCGCCGGCACCACCACGTGGATCCCGCGCAGCGCCGCGTCGCTGCCGCCCAGTGCCCGGCGCAGGCCCGGTGACCGGCTGACCGCGCGCAGACCGCCGGTGAGCCGTTCGGTGGCGACGTAGGCGAGCACCACCTGCGCGGCGCCGGCCAACCCGGGCAGGGCGAGCGCGGCCGCGTACTGGACGCCGGCCAGTCCCGCCCAGATCAGCAGGGCGCTGGGGTGGCGGCGCAACCGGCGTACGTCGGCCTGGAGCAGTGCCCACCAGCCGGGGCCGGGCAGGAGGCGTCGGCTGCGGACCCGGCCGATGCGACGCCAGCGGCGGCTCTCGACGAGGCCGGTGAGCATGCTCGGGTCGAGCAGGATCGTGGCCGTCGCGGCGGCGTTGGCGAACTGCGCGCCGGTCGTCAGCGTGGCCCGGTCGACCCGGGGCAGCGCCCGCAGGGCGAGCACGGTGACCACGACCGCGAGCGGCACCCCGACGGCGACCAGCACGCCGGTCGGCAGTGTCGCCGGCCGGGGCAGCGCCTCGCCGAGGCGACCCGCGATCACCACCACCGCCGCGACGACGGCGGCCGCCACCAGCGGCGTTGCCCCGACAGCTGTCGGCCAGCGGCGCCCCGCCCGGCTGCTCTGGGCGACGACGGCGAGGGCGAGCGCGGCAGCGCCCCAGCCGGCGCCGGCCGCCGCGGCCCACCCCACGGCACCCAGGTCGGTGGCACCGCCCAGTACGGCCACGGCCACGCCCAGCAGCGCCGTGCCGGCCGCCGCGCCCACCAGCAGGACGCCGAGTCGCGGCGCGAGCCAGGCCTGCCGGTCGATCGGAGCGCTGGTCACCCAGCTCTGGGTCGCCGGGGTGACCAGCAGCGGGCCGAGCGCGCGCAGACCTCGCCAGGCAAGGCCCGCGCCGGCCAGCAGCGCGGCCACCGCCAGCCACCAGCGCACCCCCGCGTCGGCGCGGCCGACGGTGGGGGAGACCAGCATGTCGCGGCTGGCGCTGACCGCGAACCAGCCGTACATGCCCACGAAGAGCACGATGACGTACGCGTCGCCCAGCACGTCGCCCAGCGAGTGCTCGTGGTGCCGGCGGCGGGCGCGGCGCAGGTGCGTCCGTACCTGTCGGGCGCTCGGCAGCCCGGCGGGCGTCGGGGTGACCGTGGCCGGTGGGGCGCTCACCGGCCGATCTCGATCCGCTCGTCGACCACCGCGTCGATCAGTTCCGGGTCGTGCGAGGCCAGCAGGACGGCCGTGCCGGCGTTCCGCTCCCGGCGGAGCCGGTCGGCCAGCCACTGCCGGCCGCGCACGTCCAGCCGCTGCTCGGGCTCGTCCAGGATCAGCAGCCGGCGCGGGCGCACGAAGCACGAGGCCAGCGCCAGCCGGCGGCGCTGCCCGCTGGAGAGGGTCACCGGCAGTTGGTCGCGGGCCGGTTCCAGGCCCAGCTCGGTGAGCACCTCCTCGACCGGCTCGGCGTCGCCCCCGTGGGCGTACGCGACCAGTTCCAGGTGCTCGACCACGGACAGGTCGGGAAAGAAGTCGATGTCGTCCAGGGCGGCCGCGACGAGCGCCCGCACCTCGGGGTCGGTCTCGTCGGCGCGCCGGCCCTGCACCAGCACCTCACCGGCGTCCGGGCGGTCGGCGCCCACCACGCAGCGCAGCAGGGTTGTCTTGCCGCTGCCGTTGGGGCCGAGCACCACCGCGATCCGGCCCGCCGGCAGCGTGAAGGTCACGTCGTCGAGCACGACCAGGTTGCCGAAGTTGCGGCTGAGTCCCCGCACCGAGAGAGCGTCCACGGTCACACACTCTCCCAGACCCGCGCCACCGGCCACGACGAGCGATCGACATCACGCCGACCCGGTGGGACACACCGGTCAGGGGATGGCCGGCGGCACTTCGACGTCGTGTTCCAGGCGCTCGTCCGCGGCGGCCAGCGCCCGGTCGTCGTCGACCTCCTCGGCCACCGTCGCCGCGTCCGCCCAGAGCCGCCGCGCGTCCGTCGGGTCGCCCAGCGCGGCGGCGGCGTCGCCCAGGTAGAGCAGGGTACGCCCCAGCCCCGCCGTGGGTCGGGTCTCGGCACGCAGCCGTCGGCTCTCGGCCAGCAGCTCGTACGCCGCCCGCGCCTGCCCCGGAGCGCTGGTCAGCAGCGTCGCACCGGCGTTGAGCAGCGCCGCCGCGCGACTGGTCGGGTCGTTGACCGACTCGTACTCGCGCAGGGCCGCCCGCCAGGCCTGCGCCGCGTCCAGGTGCTCGCCGAGGCTGGCGTGCACCAGCACCAGGTTGGTCAGCGCGGCCGCGTAACCGCGCGCGTCACCCACCGACCGGAACGTGTTCGCCGCCCGCACCAGGTGGCGGTGCGCGGTGTCCAGCTCACCCCGGGCCAACTGGGCCGCGCCCAGGCCCAGGTCGGTGAGGGCGTGCCCGGACCGGTCCGCCGACGAGCGGTGCCGGCGGGAAAGCTCCAGGTGCTCCACCGCGTCGTCGAGCTGCCCCAGGTCGAGCAGGGCCAGGCCGAGGTTCATCCGCGCCTGTGCGGTGCCCCGACGGCCGCGTTCGGCCACCGCGAGGGTGAGCGCCGTCGCCGCGCCCTGCGGGTCGTGCCGACGCCGACGCAGCACGCCCAGCTCGTTGTGTGCCCACCCGGCGATCTCCGGACGGTCGTCGGCTGTCGGGGTGGCCAGCACCGTGCGGCAGACCTGCTCCCACTCGTCGAGCCGCTCGACGTGCGCGAACCACCCGCACAGCGCCACGGCCAACCGGAACCACCACCGACGTACCCGCCGGGGCAGCGCCTCCGCCGCCCCGGCCGGCACCCGGACGACGGCCAGCAGCAGCTCCTGGTGCAGGTCGAACCAGCCGTACGGGTCGTCGTCGAGCGGCAGCGACCACTCCCGGTCCGGCGGTGAGCCGAGCACGGCCAGGTTGGCGGCGTGCCGTTCGGCGCGGCGGGCCAGGTGACGGGTCAACCGGGCCTGGGCGGCGACCCGGGAGCGGGCCGGATCGGCGTCGCGCAGGTGCAGCCGGGCGCTCGGCGCGAGCAGCGGGCGGATCTCGTACCGGTCGCCGGGCGCGCCGACCACGAACGCGGCGGCGGCCAGCCGGTCGAGCAGCGCGGTCACCCGCTCGGGGTGGCGGCGGGCCAGGGCGGCGATGGTCGGCCGGTCCACCGGGGCCGGGGTCAGGGACATCAGCCGGTACAGCCGACGCCCCTCGCGGGTCAACGCCCGGTACGCGGTGTCCCGCTCGGTGACCAGCTGCGCCGCGGGCGAGACGGCGACCCGCTGGTGCGGTGGTGTGCGTGCCGCGCGGCGCAGCGCGTCCAGCACGTCGGAGTGCCGCCAGCCGTGCTGGGCGGTGCGGTAGCCGAGAGCACGCACGATGCGGGGCTGCCGGCCGCACAGGTCGACGATCTCGCGTACCGCCGGGTCGGTGCGCGGGTCCGCGCGGCGGAGCCGGGCGGCGGGCGCGGCCCGGCCGGCGTCCGCGAACAACTCGACCGCCTCGTCCGGGCCGGGTTCGGCGATCCAGTGCTCCACCACGCCGCTGAGGCCGCTGAGCGTGGGCCCGCCGGCCAGCAGCAACCGGGAGGTGCGCGTGGTCGGTGGCAGCAGCGGCCGGACCTGCTCGGGTCGGTCGACGTTGTCGAGCACCAGCAGGATCTTGCGGCCGTCCAGCTTGCGGCGCAGCGCGGCGGCGGCGACCGCGAGGGCGTCCGGGCGGCCGGAGGTCGGCGGCGGGGTGCCCAGCACAGCGGCCAGCGCGGTGAGCACCTGCCGAGCGGACCGGGGACGACCACCACGGCGTAGGTCTAAGTGGTACTGCCCGTCCGGGAAGTCCTCCCGGCACAGGTTCGCGGCCTGTACGGCGCACGCGGACGTGCCCACCGCCCGTCGGCCGAGCACCGCCACCGCGTGCTCGCGGGCGAGCAGGTCGAGCACCGCCCGGACGTGTTCCTCGCGACCGGCGAACCCGGCCGTGTACGGCAGGTTGGGCACGTCGGTCGTCGGCGTGGTGACGACGTCGGTCGGTTCCGGGCCGGTCTGCCGCACGGCTCGCCGCCGTCGCACCTCGAACACCACGAACCCCACGCCACCGGCAACCGCCAGCGCGATGCCGGCCGGGCCGAGGACGCTGGCCGCCAGCTCGGAGAGCAGGTTGCTGGCGAGGTTGCCGAGCACCCCGCTGACCAGCGTGCCGACCGCGATGAGCACCGGCCAGCGTGGCGCCCGGCCGTTGCCGCCGGGGCTGGTCACCGGACACCACCGGAGACCAGCCCGGCGACGAGCTGTCGCCGGGCGACCACCATGAGCAGCACCGGAAGCACTGAGGCGAGTACCGACCCGGCGGCCAGGATGCCGCTGTTGGACACGAAGCCGCGGCTCTGCCCGGCCAGCAACAGGGCGATCGGCGTGGCCTCCGGCCCACTGAACAGCAGCCCCACCGCCAGGTCGTTCCAGACCTGGACGAACTCCAGCACGGAGACGGCGATCACCGCCGGCAGGTTGTGCCGGGCCAGCCGGTGCAGGGTGCCCCACCAGCGCCGCCCACCGAGTCGCGCGCCCCGTACCTGCTCGGCCGGCAGGTCGGCGAACGCGTTGCGCAGCACCAGCACCGCGAACGGCACCCCCAACGCCACGTGCACCAGGGCCAGCCCGCGCGCGGTGCCGGAGGAGAGCACCGCGCCGAGTACCTCGTTGACCGGCCCGGCGATCACCTGCACCGGCACGACGGTGGCGGCCATCAGCAGCAGCCCGGTCGCCTGCGCGGCCGGCCCGGTCAGCCACGCCAGCGGGTACGCGGCCAGCAGCGCGACGAGCAGCACCGTGGCGGTGACGACCGTCGCCAGCAGCAGCGTGAAGCCCAGCGCCCGCCACAGCTCGTCGCCCCCGAGCAGCGCCGTGTAGGAGCCCGTCCCGGGCGGGGCCGACCACCAGCCGCGCGCGGCGGCGTCCACCGGACCGTGCGCGGAGGTCGCCACGAGCACCACGAGGGGGATCAGCCAGGCCACCGCGCCGCCCGCCGCGAGCAGCCGGAACAGTCGTCGCGGCGGCGTCGTGGGTGCGGGGTCGGGTGACGGCTCGACGCGGGGTGGCGGCCACGCCTGTCGGACGAAGAACGCCGCCACCAGCATCCCGGCGACCACCGCCACCAGCCAGACGACGCCGAGCGCGGCGCCCTGCCCGGTGGTGGTGCGGCCCGAGGTCTGCCAGACCTGCAACGCGAGCACCGTGGCGTCGTCGCGGACCGACCCGGGCGTCATGACGAGAATCAGGTCGAACGTCCGGCTGGTGCCGAGCGCCACCAGCGCGAACACCACCGCGACGGTACGCAGCAGCAGTGGCCGCCACTGCGCGTCCCACAGGACGTGTCGTCGGCCACCGCCATAGGCGCGGACCGCGTCGGCCAGGCTCGGCGGCAGCCGGTCCAGTGCGGCCCGGAAGACCAGCACGGCCAACCCCACCCACGCCCACACGAACGCCGACATCAGCGCCACCGTGACCAGGCCCCGGCCGAGCAGCTGCGGGGCGTCGTCGGCGGCGCGGCCGGTGAGTCGCGCCGCGAGCAGGGTGGCCACGCCACGCGTCGGGTCGGGGTCGTACATGAGCCGGAAGGTCACCCCGGTGACGACCAGCGGCAACGCGACCGGCACCAGCAGGATCAGGCGGACCAGACCGCCCTCCTGGGAGCGGCGGGACGCGACGGCGAACAGGTAGCCCAGCGCCGTCACCACCGCCGGCACCAGGACCGCCCACAGCACCGTACGGCCGACCACCGCGCCGGTGCCGGGCGCGGCGAGTGCGGCCCGGAAGTGCTGCGCGCCGACCCAGCGACCGTCGGTGGTGACGCTGGCGTGCAGCGTACGTAGCACCGGCCACAGCACCAGCGCGCCGAGCAGCACCGCTGCCGGCAGCAGCAGCGCGGAGGTCGCCCCGGCCGCCGGGTAGGCCCTGCCGCGTCGGGGCGGGCCGACGTCGTCGAGCACCGCCAGCTCGCCGAGCACCTTGACCTGGCTCATCGGCCACCATCCGCGTCGCGGGCTGCCGCGGCGAGCTGCCTGGTGGCCCGGCGTACCGCCTCGTCGGCCCGGACACCGTCGGTGACGTCGGCGAAGAAGTCCTGCATGATCGGCCAGATGCCGATTCCGTCGGAGCCGGTGAACGGCGCGGGCAGCTGGTCGGACAGGTCGAAGTGCAGGGTGTCGGGGCCGCGCATCTCGCGGGCGAGCTGGCGACGGACCGGGTCGGCGTAGTCGGTCAACGGGATCGTGGTGTTCGGCGACAGGTAGCCACCGGCACGCAGCCAGGGGCGAAAGGCATCGGCCCTGGTCAACCACTCGACCAGCTCCACCCCACCCCGGGCGTCGGCGAACACCACCGCCACGTCCCCGCCGACGATCAACGCGCCGCCACCCGCACCGGCGCTCGGAAACCGGAAGGAGACCGGAGTCTCGGCGCCACTGCGGAACCGGCCGACCACCTCGGCGGTGAAGTCGGCCTCGAAGACCATCACCGCCCGGCGGGAGTTGACCACCTGGATCACCGACTCCTCGTACTGGGTGAGCAGGGCGCGACGGCCGCCGCCGAGAAACGCCCCGTCGATGCTCCACAGCTCGGCGAGCCGATCCAGGGTGTCGCGCACCGCCCGGCCCTGCCAGTCACCATCCGACGCGGCGAGGGCGTCGTACGCCGCCGGGGCGAGGTCGGCCAGCACGTTCTCGAACCAGTCGGTGAGCACCCAGCCGTCCGCCGCGCCTATCGCCAGCGGCGCCGGACCGGCACCGCGCCGGGCGAGCGCGCCGAGACGGCGGGTGAGCGCGACCAGAGCGTCCCAACTTGTCGGCTGCTCGGGCAGCATCGAGGGCAGGTGCCAGACGAGAGACTTGTGCGCGGCCTTCACCCACACGCCGAAGCGCTGCCCGCGGGCCATCAGCAGGTCGCCCAGGCCGATGGGTACCGCGTACTCGGTCGAGGGGCGTACCGGCCGCAGCCACTCCCGCGCGGCGTACTCCGTGACCAGGCCGGGACGCGACATGATCGCCACGTCGGGGGAGGTGCCCGCGAGATGCCGGGCGCGCAGGAACGCGTCGATGTCGTTGCCGGCGCTGACCACGCGTACCGGGTGGGGATAGGTGGCCACGACGTCCCGGAAGCGGTCCAGCTCGCCCCCGGACCAGACCACCGCCACCTGCACCGATCGGCTGCCACCGGCACACCCCGCGACGGTCGCCGCCGTACCGGCCGCGGCGGCGCGCAGCAGCGCACGTCGGGTGACCCGGCCGCCCGGCGTCACCGCGGCACCTCGTCGGTCTCGGCGACCAGCTCGTGCCGCTGCGGGATCTCGGCGAGGGTGGCCGGGTCGGCGGTGCAGACGAGCGTGGCCACTCCCGGCGCGCCCGGCGGCGCCAGCCGGGGCAGCAGGTCACCGAGGCGGCTGCCGCCGGGCGGGTCCACGGGCAGGTCGACCACGAGCACCTCGGGCAGGCAGACCGCCGCCCGGGCCAACGCCACCCGGAAACGTTGGGCGTCGGAGAGCACGTGGGGCAGCAGACCCAGCGTGGGCGCCAGCTCCAGCCGGTCCACCACCGTCGCCGTCCAGTCGTCGGCCATCTCGTGCACCCGTTCGCGCTTGCGCTGGCCGTACTCGATGTTGCGGCGCACGGTGAGCTGCGGCAGCAGTGCCCCACCGGCGGGCACGTAGCCGATCTGCCGGCGCGGCGGCGCGAGCGCCGTGACGTCGCGGTCGCCGACCATGATCCGTCCGGTGACCGGGGCGGCCAGGCCGGCCAGCACGCGAGCCACGGCCGTGCCGACCCGCGGTGGCGCGACCAGGGCGACGGTGGCGCCGGACGCGACGTCGAGGGTCACCGGCCCGGTGCCGGGCACGGCGACCAGTGCGCGTACTCGTAACGTGGCCCTCACCTCCGGTGACCCCTGGTGCCCGTCCCAGGGTGGCACACCGTGCCGACAGTCGATGTCCCGCCGATCTTCCGGTGTGCACGTGGCGGCGGCTACCGGGTCGGGGCGTAGAGGGCGGCCAGGCCGGCGGCGGTGGCGGCCAGGCGGTCGCGGAGCGCGACCGGGCTGAGCACCTCCACGTCGGCGCCGAGGCGCAGCAGATCGCCGTGGGCGTGGGTGAGCGACTCGATGGGCAGGACAGCTGTCACCCAACCGCGAGCGTCGGGTGGTCCCGCACTGGCGTCCACGGCGGACACCACCGGATCACTGCCGATCTCCCGCAGCCGGTCCCGGCCGGCGGGGGACAGGCGTACGGTCGCCTCGTCCTGGTGCAGTTGGGCGCGGAACCGCACCACGTGCTCCCGCCACCAGGCCGGCAGGTCGAAGTCGGCCGGCCTGTCGAACTCCTCGGCCAGCGGGGTCAACGCGAGGATCTGGTTGACCCGGTAGGTCGCCGGCTCGCCGCGGCCCGGTCGGGCGGCCACCACGTACCACCGGCCGCCCTTGAGCACCAGGCCGTACGGCTCCAGCACCCGGGTCACCTCACCCCGCCAGCCCCGGTAGCGCACCCGCACGCGCTGCTGCCGCCAGACGGCCTCGGCCGTGCGGGCCAGCTCCGGGGAGGCGTCGCCGTCGGCGTACCAACCGGGGGTGTCCAGGTGGAAACGCTGCTGGAGTTGGGTGGCCCGGTCCTGCAACGGCGCCGGCAGCGCGGCGTGCAGCTTGAGTCGCAGCGCCGCCACCACGTCGCCGTAGCCCAGCTCGTCGGCGGGGCCGGGCAGCCCGGCCAGGAAGAGCCGCTCGGCCTCCTCGGCGGTCAGGCCGGTCAGGCGGGTCCGCCAGCCGTCGACGAGCTGGTAACCGCCGGCGTGCCCGGCCTCGCCGTAGAGGGGAATGCCGGCGGCGTGCAGCGACTCGACGTCGCGGTAGATGGTGCGGGGGGAGACGGACAGCCGCTCGGCGAGTTGCGCGGCCGTCAGTCGGCCGTGCGACTGGAGCAGCAGCAGGACGGAGAGAAGTCGGCTGGCCCGCACTTCACTGACACTAGCTGTCAGTGAAGTGGTCCTACCGTCCCGGCATGGCATTTCACGACAAGGATCTACGGACGCCGGGACCGGTCACGGTGGACGGTTGGCAGCTCAAGCGTTACCACATCGACCAGCCGGGGCAGCCTGTCGAACCGGCGGTGGAGAAGGCCGCGTACGACGTGCTGCCAACGCTGCTGGCCCGCGCGGTTCGCGACGGCACGCCGGCCGCCGGGTGGGTGGTGCTGCACCGGGGCGCGGACACCGGCGCGTACCTGCTCGCGTACACGTGGGTGTGGGACAACGCGGTGCAGGTGCACATCGCGGTGGCCGGTCAGCCGGCGTTGGACTGCCCGGACGACGACCCGACCCACTTCGTCGAGCTGGGTCGGCGCGAGGTTGGCTGCGTCTGGGAGCTGGCGGTGCTGGAGCACGAGCGGGCCGCCTGGGTACGCCACCTGCTGGCCCCTGAGCGCCCCGACCTGGCCGGCTATCTGCGCGACTCGCGAGCGGAAGGGCCGGTGGGCCGCTGATGGGCGACTTCGACTTCTACGTCGGCACCTGGAACGTGGTCAACCGACGGCTGCGCGAACGGCTGACCGGTTGCGACGACTGGGACGAGTTTCCCGGTAAGTCGGTCGCGCACGGCTTCTTCGGCGGCGGCGGCAACTTCGACGAGATCACCTTCCCCACCAGGGGTTTCTCCGGCGCCACGATCAGGATCTTCGACCCGGCGAGCGAGCAGTGGTCGATCTACTGGATGAACAGCGGTCGAGGCGAGCTGGAGCAACCGCCGGTGGTCGGCCGCTTCGTCGACGGGGTGGGCCACTTCTACGCCGACGACCGGCACGAGGGGCGGCCGGTCCGGTGCCGGTTCATCTGGTCCGGGATCACCGCGACGACGGCCCGCTGGGAGCAGGCGTTCTCGGTCGACGGCGAACGTACCTGGGAGACGAACTGGATCATGGAATTCACGCGAGCGTCCACGGACTAGCCTGCGGCCCACGCAGATCGCGGTGGCCTCGCCGCCCGGTGCCGCGCATCCGGGGCGGTGTTAGGGTCCGACCACCGCCCCGGGAGGAATCGATGCCCTCCGACCATGTCGACGTGCTCATCGTCGGCGCCGGCCTGTCCGGCGTCGGCGCGGCCTGCCACCTGCGCCGCGACTGCCCCGACAAGACGTACGCGGTGCTGGAGGCGCGGGACGCCGTGGGCGGCACCTGGGACCTGTTCCGCTACCCCGGCATCCGGTCCGACTCGGACATGTTCACCCTCGGCTACTCGTTCAAGCCGTGGACCGACGCGCGGGCCATCGCCGACGGCGCGACCATCCGGGCGTACGTGCGCGAGGCCGCCCGGGAGTACGACGTGCAGCGCCACATCCGCTTCTCCCATCGGGTGACGCGCGCCGAGTGGGACAGTGGCACCGCCCGCTGGACGGTGCACGCCGAGCGCACCGACACTGCCGAGACGGTGGTGTTGACCTGCTCGTTCCTGTTCGCCTGCACCGGTTACTTCCGCTACGACGAGGGCTACACGCCCACCCTGCCGGGCGTCGACGCGTACACCGGGCGGTTGGTGCACCCGCAGCACTGGCCCGACGACCTGGACCACGCGGGCCGGCGGGTGGTGGTGGTCGGCAGCGGCGCGACCGCCGTGACGCTGGTGCCGGCCCTGGCGCGGCGGGCCGCCCACGTGACGATGCTGCAACGCTCACCGACGTACGTCATCGCCCTGCCCTCGCGTGACCGGCTGGCCGACGCCCTGCGGCGTCGGCTGCCGGTGGGCGTCGCGTATCCGGTGGTGCGGTGGAAGAACGTGCTGCTGTCCACGGCCAACTTCCAGCTCAGCCGGCGCGCGCCGGGGCTGGTGAAGCGGCTGCTGCGCCGGGCCGCGACGCGCCTGCTGCCGGTCGGGTACGACGTCGACAGGCACTTCTCGCCCCGCTACGACCCGTGGGACCAGCGGCTCTGCGTGGTGCCCGACGGCGACCTCTTCACCGCCCTGCGGGACGGCCGGGCGTCGGTGGTGACCGACACCATCGACACGTTCACCGCCGACGGCCTCCGGTTGGGCTCCGGCGACGAGGTGAGTGCCGACATCGTGGTCACCGCGACCGGGCTCAACCTGCTCGCGCTCGGTGGCCTGACGCTGCGTGTCGACGGTGTCGAGGTCGACCTGTCCGACACCGTCGCCTACAAGGGCATGATGCTCTCCGGCGTGCCGAACTTCGCGCTGACGATCGGCTACACCAACGCGTCGTGGACCCTCAAGGCCGACCTGGTCGCAGGCTACGTCTGCCGGCTGCTGCGGCACCTGGACCGCACCGGCCAGCAGGTCGTCACCCCGCTGCCGCCGCCCGGTGACGAGCGGGCTCCGCTGATCGACCTGCGCTCCTCGTACGTGCTGCGCGGCGTCGACGCCCTGCCCCGGCAGGGGGCGAGGGCGCCGTGGCGGCTGCACCAGAACTACGTCCGCGACGTGCTGCTGATGCGGCACGGCCGGCTCGCCGACGAGGGTGTGCGGTTCTCCCGCCGCGCCCGCGAGCAGAGGAGCACCGATCGTGCGGAGGTTTGAGTTCGCCGGCGCGACGGCCGTGGTGACCGGCGCGGCCAGCGGTATCGGCGCGGCGTTGGCACACGCTCTGGCCCGCCGGGGCGCGGACCTGGTGTTGCTGGACCGGGACGCCGAGCGGTTGGACGCCGTCGTCAGCGCCATCGGGGCCGCTTACCCGGACCGCAGGCTGCACACGTACCGGGTGGACCTCGCCGACGCGGCGGCCACCGCCCGGGTGGCGGCGGAGATCGTCCAGCGCCATCCCCGTGTCCGGCTGCTGGTGAACAACGCCGGCGTCGGCCTCGGCGGCCGGTTCGACCAGGTGACGTTCGACGAGTTCAGCTGGGTCGTCGACATCAACTTCCGGGCCGTGGCGCAGCTGAGCCACGCGCTGCTGCCCGCGCTCAAGGCCGAGCCGGGCGCGCACCTGGTCAACATCTCCAGCCTGTTCGGGCTGATCGCGCCGGCCGGGCAGGCCGCGTACGCGGCGAGCAAGTTCGCCGTCCGGGGCCTCACCGAGGCGCTGCGGCACGAGCTGGTGGACGACGGCATCGGGGTGACATCCGTGCACCCGGGTGGTATCCGGACCCGGATCACCGAGAACGCCCGGGTCGGCAGCGGCGTGTCGACCGAGGAGTACGCCGCCGGCCGGGCGCAGTTCGAGAAGCTGCTCACGATCGCGCCGGAGCGGGCCGCCGAGGTGATCCTGCGGGGCGTCGAGCGCCGCCGGGGCCGGGTGCTCATCGGCTGGTCGGCGAAGGTGCCCGACCTGCTGGCCCGGCTCCTGCCGGCCTCGTACAACCGGCTGTTGGTGGTCGGCCTGAACCGGGGTGTGACGCGGCCCGCGCCGGCACCGCCGCCGGTCGCGGACCCCACCTGATCAGGGCGGGCTGCTGCCCCGCTTCTCCTCCTGGGCGAGCACCGCCTCGCGGTGCTCGGGCTCGTCGCGGCGGGCCAGCTCGGCGGCGAGCCGTGGGTCGGTCACCAACCGCTCCCGGTTGCGGTGCAGGAAACTCTCGAAACCCCCGGTGTACGGGCAGGCCAGCTCGCCGAGCGCCCGCTCCGGCGCGTACCGGCAGCCGGCGCAGTAGTCGCTGATCTCGTCGATGTCGGTACCGTCCACCGCGTACGGTCGGGTGTCCACCCTGGCCAGGTCGGCGTACTGGCTCATGCCGATCACCGTCGCGTTCATCACCCAGTCGGTGCCGTCGACGAAGCAGCGCTGGAACCAGTCCGCCACCTCGGCGGGACGCCAGCCGCGCTGCAACGCGTAGTTGCCCAGCACCAGCAGCCGGGGACTCTGGTGCGTCCAGGCCCGGTCCCGGACGGCGGCGAGCACGTCGGCCAGGCAGCGCGCCTCCACCGCGTCGGCGTCCAGGTCGGCGAACCACCGCGGCATCGGCTCGGTCGCGGCCAGCCAGTTCGCTCCCCGAAAGCGCGGCTCGTGGTACCAGTACAGCTGCCAGAGGAACTCACGCCAACCGAGAAGCCCGCGGATGAACGGCTCGACCGCGGTGCGGGGTGCGGCGCCGGAACGCCACGCCTGCTCGGCCGCGCGGACGGCCGGTTCGGGGTGCAGCAACCCCAGGTTGAACGACGAGGAGAGCGCCGAGTGCGCGAACAGCGGATCGTCGGCGCTCATCACGTCGGCGTAGCGGCCGAACCCGGGCAGCCGGTACGTGAGGAAGTGCGCGAGCCGCGCCTGTGCCTCGGCGTGCGTGGCGGGGTGTTGCCGGGGGCCGTCCCGCCCGACGAACCGGATCCCCTCGGCCGCCCACCGGTCGAGGTCGCGGCGGACCTGCACGTCGATGTCGTCCTCGACGATCGGCGGTGGTGGCGGCGGCGTGGCGGGTACGGCGGGTGCCTCCCCCCGGGGCCCTCGCGGCGTCGGGGCGGTGGCGGCGATGCGGGCCGGACCGGCCAGCACGGCGTGCCGGCGGCGGGCCTGCCGGTAGTGGTCGGCCATCCGCAACGGGCCCCGGCGGGAGCGGTCGGCCCAGGCCGCGAAGTCGGCCTGGCTGGTGATGAAGCCGCGCGGCGGCAGCACTGTCAACCCGGGCACCGAGCGGGCGAACCCGAGCGCGGCCCGGGAGTGCGGGTGGCACACCTCCACCGGCTCGGCGACCTGGGCCAGGGCCTCACGGAACGTGCCGGTCCGTAGCAGCAGCGCCCGGTCGCCCAGTTCGGCGGCGCGGTGACGCAGGGCGGAGAGGATCAGGTGCGCCTTCTGCCGGTGCATCGGGCGACGGCGGAACAGCTCCCGGATCTCCACGAGGAGGACCGGTTGATCGGGGTCGTCGAGGAAATGTGGCCCGAGTTGGTCGGCCAGCAACCATCGGCGGCGTAGCATCCCGCAATTCTGCCCATTTTCGGACCGTCCCGCGCGCCGGCAGGCCGAGTGATCGATGCCTGATCCGGATCGGGGTCAGGCCGCCGCCGTCGCGGTCGACCCGGCGTCGCGTCCCCGCAGCACCACCGTCACCGCCACGAGGGCGACCAGCAGCAGCGCGAGTACCGGCACCGGGGCCGGTCCCAGCGGCACGAGCAGCGCCAGCCCGGCGACCACCGGATACGCGGCGACCACCGCGCCGTGCTGCTGGCGGCGTACGTGCAGCACCCAGACGGTCAGCAGGAAGACGGCTGTCGGTACGGCGACCGCATACGCGGCGGTCGTACCGGAGACGTGCGCGAGGTGCCGTTCGTGGTCCACCACCACGGGCAGGCCGGCTCCGACCGCGGCGATCGCCGCGAAGATCAGGTAGTGGCCGTACCCCCACACCAGCGAGTACGGCATCCGGTCCGGCGCCTCGACCGGACGGTCGAAGTAGAGCCACCACAGCGCGTACACGATGACCGCGCCGGCCGCCGCGAGCGCCCAGAGACCGTGCTCGCCCGCGTCCAGCCCGGTCTGGATCGCCACCGAGATCGCCAGCACTGCCTCACCGAGCACGATCAGCGTGAACAGCCCGTACCGCTCGCCGATGTGCCCGGGATGCCACGGTGTCATGCCGGGACGCTCGGCCACCGCCGGCACCAGCAGGTCGGCGAGGGCCAGCAGCAGGAACGTCACGATGCCCCAGCCGTCGGGCAGCACCAGCCGCAGCAGCCAGCCGAGCTGCACGACGGTCACGCCGATGGCGTACCGGTGGGCCGCGGCCCGGTGCGTCGGGTCACCGGCGGCGGCCCGGCTCCACTGCCCGACGGCGGCCAGCCGCATGACCACGTACCCGTAGGTGATGACGGTGAAGTCGGCGTCGCTGAACGCGCGCGGCACCCCGGCCGCCAGGATCAACGCCCCGGTGATCTGTACCAGTGTGGTGATCCGGTAGACGTCGTCGTCGGTGTCGTACGCCGAGGCGAACCAGGTGAAGTTCATCCACGACCACCAGATGGCGAAGAACACCATCAGGTAGCTCGGTAACGCGTGGGCCAGGTGCCCCTCGGCGACGTCGTGGTGCAGGCTCGTCGCCGCCTGCGCCACAGCCACCACGAAACACAGGTCGAAGAAGAGTTCCAGAGGGGTGGCCGAGCGGTGCGGCTCGTCGCGGCGGCGCGGCCTCATGGGCCGGTAGAACGGCCGCACCGAACGACTGTGGGTCACCGCAGCTCCTCAGGCCGACCGTCGGGCTCGGGCACACGATAACGGGTGCCGACGATGCGGTTCGGCCAGGTCAGCCGCGCCGACGGCCGTGGGTCAGCCCCTCCAGCACCAGCGTCAGGCCGGCGCCGACCAACCAGACGTCCTTGGCCAACCCGGCCCCCTGCTGGGTCGGCCGGACGCCGCCGGGCCGGCGCATCCCCGGCGTCTTCAGGTAGAGCTGCACGAGACCCGCGCCGAACGCGGTCAGACCGAGCCCCACCAGCGGCGTCGGCACGAACGGCGCGAGCAGCGCCGCACCCAGGGCGATCTCCGAGTACGACAGCAGCTTGGCGAATCGCGGCGGGTCCAGTTGGCCGAGCTGCGGAACGGCGGCGACGGCCATCCCGTGCATCGCCTGCGCGGCCTCGCCCTCCAGGTTCCGCTTGCCGAGGCCCGAGTCGAGGAAGTACGCGCCGATGGTGGCCCGCAGCGGCAGATGCGCGAGTTTCATGATTACTCCCGATGGCCGTGGTCCGAATCGTGGCCCGCGTACCCACCGTGACCCCCGATAACCCGCCGCCCGACCGACTGGGCCGACCGTGATGATCGCGGTAGGTTCGCCCGGGGCCCACCGCCGAGCCCGGTCCACCCGCCCGGTACCGGCCCCGCCACCGACCACCACCAGGAGGCGAAGTGAGCCAGGAAGTCCGGGGAGTCATCTCCCGCAGCAAGGGCGCGCCGGTCGAGGTCACCACGATCGTGGTGCCCGACCCCGGCCCGGGTGAGGCGATCGTCCGGATCCAGTCCTGCGGCGTCTGCCACACCGACCTGCACTACCGCGAGGGTGGCATCAACGACGACTACCCGTTCCTGCTCGGCCACGAGGCGGCGGGGATCGTCGAGCAGGTGGGGGAGGGCGTCACCGACGTCGCCCCGGGCGACTTCGTGGTGCTCAACTGGCGGGCGGTCTGCGGCGACTGCCGGGCCTGCCGTCGCGGCCGGCCCTGGTACTGCTTCAACACCCACAACGCCACCCAGCGGATGACCCTCACCGACGGCACGGAACTCACGCCGGCGCTGGGCATCGGCGCGTTCGCCGAGAAGACGCTGGTGCACGCCGGACAGTGCACGAAGGTGGACCCGGCCGCGCGGCCGGCCGCCGTGGGTCTGCTCGGCTGCGGCGTGATGGCCGGCCTCGGCGCGGCGATGAACACCGGCAACGTGACCCGTGGTGACTCGGTCGCGGTGATCGGCTGCGGCGGCGTCGGGGACGCGGCGGTCGCCGGCGCGGCCCTCGCCGGCGCCACGACGATCGTGGCCGTGGACACCGACAGCCGCAAGCTGGACTGGGCGAGGAAGTTCGGCGCGACGCACACCGTGAACGCCTCCGACGTCGACCCGGTCGAGGCGATCCGCGCCGCCACCGGCGGTTTCGGAGCCGACGTGGTCATCGACGCCGTTGGCCGACCGGAGACCTGGAAGCAGGCGTTCTACGCCCGGGATCTGGCCGGCACCGTCGTGCTGGTCGGCGTGCCGACGCCGCAGATGCAGATCGAGCTGCCGCTGCTGGACGTCTTCGGTCGCGGGGGCGCGCTCAAGTCCAGTTGGTACGGCGACTGCCTGCCCAGCCGGGACTTCCCGATGCTCACCGAGCTGTACCTCCAGGGCCGTCTCGACCTGGACGCCTTCGTCACCGAGGAGATCGCCCTCGACCAGGTCGAGAACGCGTTCGAGCGGATGCACCACGGCGACGTGCTGCGTTCGGTGGTGGTGTTCTGATGACCGTCCGGGTCGACCACGTGGTCACCTCCGGCACGTTCTCCCTCGACGGGCAGACCTTCGAGGTGGACAACAACGTGTGGGTGGTCGGTGACGACGACGAGTGCGTCATCCTCGACGCGCCGCACGACGTGGCCGCGATCCTCGCGCTGGTGGACGGTCGTCGGGTACGGGCCATCCTCGCCACCCACGCGCACGACGACCACGTACGGGTGGCGCCCGAACTGGCCGAGGCCACCGGCGCGCCGATCCTGCTGCACGCCGACGACCGGGTGCTCTGGGACATGGTCCACCCGCACCTGCCGCCGCACGGCGAGCTGCGCGACGGGCAGGGCGTCGAGGTGGCCGGCACCGCCCTGTGGGTGCTGCACACCCCCGGGCACAGTCCCGGCGCGTGCAGTTTCCACGCCCCGGACCTGGGCGCGGTGTTCACCGGCGACACCCTGTTCCAGGGCGGGCCGGGCGCGACCGGGAGGTCGTACAGCGACTTCGACACCATCGTCGGGTCGATCCGTACCCGGCTGCTGACCTGCCGGCGGACACGGTCGTGCACACCGGTCACGGTGACGACACCACCATCGGCGCGGAGGCCCCACACCTGCCGGAGTGGCTGGCCCGGGGGCACTGACCCGCGCGTGCCGACGGCCGGCTCAACGTTCGTCGGCTGCGCCCAGCACCGGCTTGACGTCCAGCACGGGGGTGCCGTCGAGGGCTTCCAGGCCGGCCACCTCGACGCGCAGCCCGTCCACCGCGAGCACCCGCACCCGGTGCAGCCCGATCGGGTTGGGCCGGTGCGGGGAGCGGGTGCTGAACACGTCGCCCTGCCGCGGGGCGCTGGCCGCGTCGACCAGCGGCGAGGCGACCCGGCCGACCGGGCGCAGCAGGTACGCGTCGTCGACCATCCTTGCTCCCTCGGGACAGTGCCCCCGTCAGCGTAGGCGTTACGATCCGGCGCATGGCCGCCGAGAACCCCGTGCCCGCCGTCCGTCAACTGCGCCTCGTGGTGGAGGCGGCGGACCACGAGGCCGCCGTGGCGTTCTTCCGCGACGCTCTCGGCCTGCCCGTGGAGGCCGAGTTCACCAGCGACGGAGACGCCCGGGTGGTGATCCTGGACGCCGGCCGGGCCACGCTGGAGATCGCCAACCCGGCGCAGAAGCGGCTGATCGACGAGGTCGAGGTGGGCCGTCAGGTCGCACCGCGCATCCGGGTGGCCTTCG
Source organism: Micromonospora sp. NPDC005172 (assembly GCF_040608555.1). NCBI lineage: Bacteria > Bacillati > Actinomycetota > Actinomycetes > Micromonosporales > Micromonosporaceae > Micromonospora > Micromonospora sp. NPDC005172. The sequence continues at coordinate 91,030 of NZ_JBEXIL010000005.1, read as the reverse complement.
AGGTGGACGACTCCGCCACGACCACCGCCCGGCTGGTCGCCGCCGGGGCGAGCGAGGTCGCGCCGCCGACGCTGACGCCGTGGCGGTCGCTCAACGCGCGCCTCGACGCCCCCGCCGACCTGCACATCACCGTCTTTCAGGAGTTGGACACGGAGCCGGACACGCCGTGACGTCGCCCGTACCGGCGTGTGCCTGGGTCGTGCCGGGACGGACGTCGCGGGCCTGACGCGGACGCTCCTGGACACGCCGCTCCAGACCGCAACGGTCGGCCGTGCGCTGGACGACTACGTGCAGGCCCAGATCCACGGACCCTTCGACCTCGCGTCCGACGTCGAGGAGCTGGTGGTGGACCCGTCCTTCGCCGGTACCGCCACCGGCGACGCGCTGGAATTCGTGGCGCGGCGGTACGGTTTCCCGCTGCGGTGGCACCCCGGCTTCGCGCTGGCCGTCGACGAGGTCGACGCCGAGTTCCGGGGCCCCGCGATCCCGGTGCTCGCGGCACGCCTGCACCGGGAGTTCGCCCGGCCGGGCGCGCCGGTGATCGGCCGGGGCGCCGTGTCGGTGGTGACCGAGCCGCACCGCTGGGCCGATCGGGGTCCGGCCGCCGACACCCTCCAACACCTCAAGCAGCTCTGGCACGTGCTCGTCCGGTTCGGTACGGCCCATTCGGGCCGACCTGACCGCGCGGATCGTCCGTTTCGTCCATTTGTCGCGTGACCACGCCGACCATCCGAATTCCCCGAGGTGGCCGGCACCGCAGCCCGTCACCGTGGAGACATTTCCGGAATGACCGACTCGTCGGGCTGGTTGTGTCCCCCGTACCGCCGGAGCCCAAACCCCTTTTCCGCGGTCACCTCCCGAGGCGCGTTCACCCCGGAGCGCTCCGCACGATCGAAAGGAACCATCGTGAAGCCCGACTTCACTCGATGGCTCCCCGCCATCGCCAAGGACTCGTACCGCAAGACCGCGCTGAGCGTGGTGGGTGTTGCCGCCCTCGGTGGTCTGGCGCTCGCGCCGACCGCGGCCGCCGCCCCGGTCACCTCCGGGCCGCACCAGGGCGCCGTCGCCGCCATCGACCTCGCCACCGGCAAGGCCGCCACCGCCGCTCACCACGAGGAGCAGCCCGTCGAGTCCGGGCTGACCACCGGCTCTCCCACCGGCAAGCCGCCGGCCGGCAAGCCGAGCCGCGACGAACTGATCCCGCACGGCATCGAGGGCGCACAGTCGCGCATCCCGCTCGACAAGGCGCAGCTCGACAACGCGCGGGCGATCGTCGACGCGGCCAGGAAGACCGGCGTCGGCGACCGTGGCGCGGTGATCGGTGTCGCCACCTCCCTGCAGGAGTCGAAGCTCTACAACCTCGGCCACCTCGGCGCGTACAACGACCACGACTCGCAGGGCCTGTTCCAGCAGCGTCCGTCGTCCGGTTGGGGTTCGCCCGAGCAGATCACCGACCCGGAGTACGCCGCCACGGCGTTCTTCGACGCGCTCAGGAACGTCGGCGGCTGGCAGGACCTGCCGCTGACCACCGCCGCGCAGACCGTCCAGGTCTCCGCCTTCCCGTACGCGTACGCGCAGTGGGAGGAGCAGGCGGCGGACGTCGTCCAGCAGCTCTGGTGACCTCGACACACCGGCCGGCCCCCGTCACGGGAGCCGGCCGGTGTCGTCTCGTCAGCAGGGCGCGTAGAGGCGGCGGGTGCCGACCCCTGCGGCGTACGCCTCCCGGTCGCTGAACCGGCAGCCGTAGTCGGGCCGCGACACGATCGCCGGATCGGTCACGGTGTCGCCGGCCGGGCGCTTGCCGGTGCGTACCCAGGACACCAGGTCGTCCCAGGCGGCGCCGGCCTCGGCCGGGCTGAACTCGCAGTGCTGCGCGGCCCGGACGGCTCGCTGCACCACCAGCCGGCTGCGACCGTGCCGTGCCACGTCGGTGGCGTACGCCTGCTCCATGCTGAACGGTACGAACAGGTCACCGAGGTCGTGCAGGCTGAGCACCGGCGCGCTCGGGCGGCCGGCGATGCGCGGCACCTCCGTCAGCGTCGGCAGGAGCCGTTGCCGGAGGTTCTCCGGCGCGACCCGTCGCACGGTCGAGTTCAGGTCGACCGGATTGTTCGGGCTGTAGCGGGTGAGCAGGTTCGTGGCGAGCTGCCCGGGCCGTTCGGCGGGGGAGTCGCCGCCGTCGGTCACCATGATCGAGAAGAGGAAGTCCTTCCAGACCGCGAACGCCGCCTCCGCGCCGGGACGCGGCCCGCCCGAGCGGTTCACCGTCACGGCCCGCAACTGCTTGCCCCGCTCGGTGGTGGTGTCCGGACCGGTCGGCGTGAGTCCCGCCAGCCCCAGCGTCGCCTGGATGCGCGGCACCGCGTTGCTCAGGTAGTCGGCCGGCGTGGGATAGGCCGGCACCCCGGCGAGCGCCTGCGCGACCAGGTTGTAGTCGAGATAGAAGTCGAGCAGAGTCTGGTCGCCGAGCACCCCGCACATGGGCAGAGCGCCGTCGTAGTAGCCGGGATACTGCTCCAGCGAGCGGCCGATGACGTACCCGCCCATCGACACCCCGGCGAGATACGTGCGGTGCGGCCGACGTACCGTCCGTCCGAAGTGGTCCGCGAGATCCTTCGTGCTCAGCACCCCGGAGCGGATGTCGAAGCCGTTCCGGTCGTACGAGGACGACGCCCACGCGTACCCCTGGGTCAGCATCCGCTGCCGCAGGTCGAAGCCCGGCGGCTCCGGCGAGAGCACCGTGCCCTGCCCGCGGTATCCGTGCGCCCACACCACCAGGTCACCGTTCCACCGGGCGGGAACCTCGATGATGTACGCGGAGTGACGGTGCACGCCCTGCCGTACCGTCGTCGGCTTGCCCGCCACGGTCAGCGGCGTCAGCGGCGGGTTCTGGAAGGTGTAGCCCGGCAGCGGCTGGTCGCCTCCGGGGTCACGGTCGGTCGCCGCGGCCGCGCCTGCGGTGCCTGCGGGTGCGGCGGTGGTGGGTGCGGGGCCGATCAGCCCGACGGCCAGGGTCAGTGTCGCGGTGGCGGCGACCAGGCGGCGCAGGGTGCGAATGGGTACGGACAGCATCATGCTTCCCATCGGACGGATGTCGCCTGCGGGGCGACCAGGCGGGACGGTTGCCTACCGGCCGGTAGCGTCCTGAACCTAGGACTGCCGTCGACCGGAGTCAATGGCTGCGCTGACCGGTCGGTCAGCCCCGGTCGGCCTCGATTCCGTGTTTCGGTCCCGTCGGGTTGACTGTCGTCGTGGACGACACGATCTGGGCGGCGGCCCGGGCTGCGCGGAGTTGGCTGGACACCGCGAACGGCACCGGGCAGACCGAGTTGACCTGCCGCATCCTCAAGCTGACCGAGGAGGCCGGCGAGGCGTCCGCCGCCTGGATCGGTCTGCTCGGGCAGAATCCGCGCAAGGGTGTCACCCACACGCGCGAGGATGTGGCAGCCGAGTTGGCCGACGTCGTCTTCACCGCGCTGGTGGCGATCGAGAGCCTGGGACTCGACGCGCAGACCGTCGTGGGGGCCTGTGCGGAGAAGGTCCGCTCCCGGCTGGAGACCTGACCCGCGCCGGCGACCGTGATCCACTCCAGGTCGCCGATGTGGGGGCTTCCCACGCACCCGATGCCCCCGGATCGGCGACCTCGAGTCGATCACCCGATCCGCCCGCCCCTGCGCCCGGTGGGGCCGGGGTGATATGTGTGCTGTGTCCGGACCCGGGGGGCGTGACCGCACGTGCGGGTGGGGATGTGACCGGGCGCGTGGACGGGTCGGACTGCCGTCGGGGCCGGACGCAGGTGGCCCGCCGGGAATGGGCCCCGGCGGCACGCCGTTACACCCGGTCCCGGCATGGCAACCACCCCAGCGCCGCAGGTCGGCCGGGGAATGGTCCCGGCCGCCGGGTCGTTGTACAGGGTCCGGCGCGATGAGCCTCCGCTCGCGGGCCGCCCCCCGAGCCCCCGGAATGACCCCGGCCACCAAGTCGTTGCACCCGGTCCACGGCGCCTATCAAGGGCCCGTGAGCCCGCGGGAATGACCCCGACCGGCCGGTCGTTACACCCGGTCCCGGCTCGGCTCACCCGGTTCGTCAGTCCCCGGGAATGACCCCGGCCAGCCGGTCGTTATGCACGGTCCCGGCGCCACGAGCCCCCCGCTCGCAGGCCGCCGACCCCGGACTTTTCAAGCGCCCGGACGAGGTGCTGACCCCCACGTCACCCGATCCCCCCGAGCAGGTGTGTGGGTGTTTCCTACCCCCGAAGGAGCTACCCCCATGAACACGATCTTCCGCAAGAGCATGCTGTCCGTTGCTGGTCTCGCGTTCGCCGGTGGTGTGTTCGCCGGCCCGATCGCCGCCCACGCCAACCCGGCCGTGGACGCCAAGCCCGCCGCCGTCGCCGTGCAGAGCGCCGCGCCCAAGCCGCAGGGCGACCAGTCGCACATCACCCTCGACGACGAGCAGACCGCCAACGTCAAGGCCATCATCGCGGCCACGAAGAAGGCCGGCCTGCCCGAGCGGGCCGCGGTCATCTCCATCGCCACGAGCCTGCAGGAGTCCAAGCTGGAGAACCTGGGTCACCTGGGTGACGCCAACGACCACGACTCCCTCGGCCTGTTCCAGCAGCGCCCGACCTCGGGTTGGGGCACGCCGGAGCAGATCACCAACCCCGAGTACTCCACCACCGCGTTCCTCAAGGGCCTCAAGCAGGTCGACGGCTGGCAGGACATGCCGCTGACCGACGCCGCCCAGACCGTACAGGTCTCCGCGTACCCGGACGCGTACGCGCAGTGGGAGCAGCAGGCCACCGACCTGGTCGCCCAGCACTGGAACAGCTAAGAACCACCGATGGCCGGCACCCCACACGGGGTGCCGGCCATCGTCGTACCCGCGACCGTTCAGAAGAGGACCGTGGCGAGCGTGCCGACCGGCTGGAAGCCGCAGCGTTCGTACACCCGGCGGGCCGGCAGGTTGAAGTCGTTGACGTACAGGCTGACCGTCGGGGCGACCCGGGCCAGCGCGTCGCGTACCACCGCGGCCATGGCACCGGCGGCGATGCCCCGGCCCCGCCACTCCGGCGCGACCCAGACGCCCTGGACCTGGGCGGTCCGCTTGGTCACGACGGCCAACTCGGCCTTGAACACGACCTTGCCGTCGACGAACCGGGCGTACGCACGGCCGGCGCGGACCAGGTCGTTGACCCGACGGCGGTAGCTGCGGCCGGCGTCCTCGGCGAGTGGGGAGACGCCGACCTCCTCGGTATACATGGCGACGGCCGCCGGGAAGAGTCGGTCGACCTCGCCGGAGCGGACGCGGCGTACCTCTGGGTCGGCCGGCACGGCCGGCGTCGTGTCGGTGGCCAGCAGCGGCTGGTTGGGGCGGACGTCGCGGGCCGGACCCCAGGTGCCGGAGAGCCGTTCCCAGAGGGCGAGGACGGCGTCCGCGCGGCCGACGATCGAGGAGCACAGCCTCTCCTCGCCGGCGAGCAGGTCGGCGAAGGCGGAAACGGCGGCGTCGTTGGCGAGCACCGGCGTCAGGTTGCCGCCGAGCCAGCACAGTGATTCGAGGTTGCGTCGGGCGCCGTACCCCAGGATTCGCCCTTCGGCCCGCCACCAGGACAGCCCGCGCGCGGCGATGCGCTCGGCGACCTGCGCACCCGCGAAAGGGTCACGGTCGAGCAGGCGCTCGACCGCGCGGCGCTCCGATTCCCCCAGTTGCCGTACCGGCACCGTCAGCACGCCTACCAGCCTGCCAGATCGACCCCCCACCCCGCCGGCCGAGTGGCGAGCCCGGTCTCAGACGTGTGCCGGTTCGGTGACCGCGCTGGTCGGTCGGGTTCGGCCCGCCCACCGGACGACCGGGGGCACCAGGGCACCGAGCAGGAGAAAAAGCCCGGCCAGCACGAGCCATCCCGGTACGCCCCAACCGAGGGCGAGGCTGGTCACCACGACGGGTGCGAGCATCTTGCCCAGTTCGTAACCCATGCCGTACGTCCCCTGGTACTGCCCGTGCGCGTCGGCCGGTGCCAGCCCGAAGGAGATCCCCCAGCCGGCGGCGGAGTGCCACAGCTCCCCGATGACGTGCGCCAGCGATCCGACGCAGAGCAGGCCGATGGCGCCCGGTGTGGGCAGTGCGCCGCTGGCGGCGAAGAGTACGCAGGCCAGGGCGATGACCGCCCCCGCCCGGCGGGACGCGCGGGCGGCTCCCGGCAGGGTGACGGCAGTGCGCGCCGCCCGTACCTGAAGAAGCACCACCATCGCGGTGTTGACCAGCGTCAACACCGAGATCATCCAGACCGGAGCGGTGGTGTGCCCGGCGATCCACAGCGGCAGGGCGAGGGTGAGCAGGCTGAAGTGCATGGACATCAGCCCGTCGAGCAGGGTGAAGGCGAGGAACGGGCGGTCCCGCAGGGCGACCAGTCGGGGTCCGCGCGTGGGGGCGGCGACGGGCGCGACGGTGGGCAGTCGGACGGAGATCGCCGCTGCGGCCAGCGACGCGGCCGCCGTGGTCAGGATCAGGGTGAGGTAGCCGGCGCGGGTGTCGGCGGCGATGGCGAAACCGCCGAGGACGGCCCCGACGGAGATCCCGACGTTGGTGGTGGCCCGCAGGTAGGCGCGGGTGTGTACCCGCTGGTCGGCCGGGATCGCGCCGGCGATGAGGGCTCCCCGGGCACCGCGCTCGACGGCGTCGGCGAGCGCGGTGGCGGCACCGACCAGCACGAACGCGGGGAACGATCGGACGGTGATCAGACCGGCGGTCAGGAGGCCGGCCGCGATCAGCCCGCCCACCTGCACCCCACGCGGGCCCATGCGGTCGGCCAGGTAGCCGCTCGGCGTACTCGCGAGCACGCCGACGAACGCCGCGATGGTGAGCCCGACGCCAACCTGGGTCGCCGAGAGACCGACCGAGCGAGTGAGGAAAAGCGCGCTGGCAACCAGCCAGAGACCCCGCCCGATGGTCTTGACCAGGGTGCCGAGTGTGAGGGTCCGGGCCGGGCCGGGCGGTGGGAGCAGGCGCATGTCAGCACCTTAGCAAGACGTACGTACGGTTTGATAGATCAAGGCTTGTCGGCGATGCATTGCCGATATATCGTTGATGCATCAGCGACAGTACGAAGACGAAGAGAAGGAGAACCCGATGAGGTTCCATCGACAGCACCACCCGATGCACGAGGCCCGGATGCGTGGATTCGGCTTCCCGCCGGTTCCGCCCGGCCCGCACGGCCACGGCCACGAGCACGGCGGCCCCTGGGGCGGACGCGGTCGCGGACGAGGCAGGGGCCGCCGCCCCAACGTCCGTGGCGCGGTGTTGGCCCTGCTCACCGAGCGGCCGATGCACGGCTACGAGATGATCCAGGAGATCGACTCCCGCACCGGCGGGGCCTGGCGGCCCAGCCCGGGGTCGATCTATCCCACGCTCCAGCTCCTGGAGGACGAGGGTGTGATCGCCGCCAGCACCGAGGAGTCCAGCGGCGGACGCAAGCGGTTCACCGTCACCGAGGCCGGTCAGGCCGAGGCCACCGCCGCCGCGCAGACGCCCGCCTGGGCGGACGTCGCCCAGGGCACCGTGAGCAGCTGGCACGACATCCGCGACTCCGGCGCGCAGGCGATGAACGCCCTGCGTCAGGTGATGATGAACGGCACCGACGACCAGCGTGAGCGGGCCGCCCAGGTGCTCGACGAGACCCGGCGCAAGCTGTACGCGATCCTCGCCGAATCAGAGTGAGACGCGCCAGAACGAATGCGGGCCGCTCCCCGAGGGGGAACGGCCCGCATTCTTCGAACTGACTCAGTGCACGGTGACCGTCGGGCCGGTGACCAGCCCGCGCAGCTCCTCGGGCAGCTCGGCGCCCATCTCGTCGGCGATGCGCAGCGCCTCCTCGATCAGCGTCTCCACGATCTGCGCCTCGGGCACCGTCTTGACGACCTGACCCTTGACAAAGATCTGGCCCTTGCCGTTGCCGGACGCGACGCCGAGGTCGGCCTCGCGGGCCTCGCCCGGGCCGTTGACGACGCAGCCCATGACGGCCACCCGCAGCGGCACGGGCAGCCCTTCGAGGCCGGCGGTGACCTCCTCGGCGAGCTTGTAGACGTCCACCTGGGCACGCCCGCAGGACGGGCACGAGACGATCTCCAGGCCCCGTTCGCGCAGGCCCAGCGACTCCAGGATCTGGTTGCCGACCTTGATCTCCTCGACCGGCGGGGCGGAGAGCGACACCCGGATGGTGTCGCCGATGCCCTCGGCCAGCAGGGCGCCGAAGGCGACCGCGGACTTGATGGTGCCCTGGAAGGCCGGCCCGGCCTCGGTGACGCCGAGGTGCAACGGGTAGTCGCACTGCTCGGCCAACTGCCGGTACGCCCGGATCATCACGACCGGGTCGTTGTGCTTGACCGAGATCTTGATGTCGCGGAAGCCGTGCTCCTCGAACAGCGAGCACTCCCACAGCGCCGATTCGACAAGCGCCTCGGCGGTGGCCTTGCCGTACTTGGCCAGCAACCGCTTGTCGAGCGAGCCCGCGTTGACGCCGATCCGGATCGGCGTACCGGCGGCGGAGGCCGCTGCGGCGATCTCCTTGACCTTGTCGTCGAACTGCCGGATGTTGCCCGGGTTGACCCGGACGGCCGCGCAGCCGGCGTCGATAGCGGCGAAGACGTACTTGGGCTGGAAGTGGATGTCGGCGATCACCGGGATCTGCGACTTCTTGGCGATCGCGGGCAGCGCCTCGACGTCGTCCTGGGACGGCACCGCCACCCGGACGATCTGGCAGCCGGACGCGGTCAGCTCGGCGATCTGCTGAAGGGTCGCGTTGACGTCGGAGGTGAGGGTCGTGGTCATCGACTGCACGGACACCGGCGCGCCGCCACCGACCGGCACCGAGCCGACCATGATCTGGCGGCTGGCCCGGCGGGGAGCCAGTGGCGGGGGCGGCACGGCGGGCATACCGAGACTGATAGCGGTCACTTCAGGCACTCACCTTGAGAAGAGCGTGATCGGGTTGACGACGTCCGCGGCGATGGTGAGCAGTGTGAACGCGCCACCGATCAGGATCACCGCGTACGTGAAGGGCATCAGTTTGAGGTAGTCGACCCGGCCCGGGTCGGCTCGGCCGATCCGCGCGTAGAGCCAGGAGCGGGCCCGCTCGAACCAGGCGACCGCGATGTGGCCGCCGTCGACCGGGAGCAGTGGCAGCAGGTTGAACACGCCGATGAAGAAGTTCAGCGACACGAACAGCATGAAGAAGACCAGCCAGGCGTTGTTCTGGACGGCCTCGCCGCCGAGCCGGCTGGCGCCGACGACGCTGATCGGGGTGTCCACGTCCCGCTCGCCGCCGGTGAGGGCGGTCCACAGGGCGGGGACCTTCTGCGGGATGCGCTGCAACGCCTGCGCGGTGCCGACGGCGAGTTGACCGGTGAAGTCGGCGGTCGCCCCGAAGGCGCCGACCGGCCCGTACGTCAGGCGGCGAGGCGTGCTGGGGGCCACGACGATGCCGAGCGCGGCCACCGGCCCGACGGCACCGCCGGGGTTGTCCAGGGGCGGACGCTGGGTCTGCGCGAGCACCGTACTGGCGCTGCCCGGCTGCCCGTCGCGGACGTACTCGATCCGCGCGGTCTCCCCCGCCTTGAGCCCGCGCAGCTTGGTCAGCAGTTCGCCGTACGTGCCGACGGGGGAGCCGTTGATCGAGGTGATCCGGTCGCCGTCGCGAAGCTGGGCCTGGGCGGCCGGGCTCACGGGATCGGCGGGCGTGCACTCCCGGACGACGTTCTCCGGCACCACACACGACCTGAGTTCGATGACGGCGGGCTCCTGGCGGGCCTGCGCCTCGGTGGTCGGGAAGTCCGGGTTGGGAAGGCCGGCGGAGACGGCGAGGATCCAGATGGTGACCAGCGCGAGCGCGAAGTGCGTGATCGATCCGGCGGCCATCACGATCGTCCGCTTCCAGACCGGGTAACGCCACATCACCCGCGGCTCGTCGCCCGGCTCGACGTCGTCGTCCTGCGGGGTCATCCCGACGATCTTGCAGAATCCGCCGAGGGGGATGCCCTTGAGCCCGTACTCGGTCTCACCCCGCTTGAACGACCAGATGGTGGGGCCGAAGCCGACGAAGAACTTCGTCACCTTCATCCCGAACATCTTGGCGGTGAGCATGTGCCCCGCCTCGTGCAGACTCACCGAGATGAGGATGGCCAGGGCGAAGAGGACCACCCCGAGCAGGTACGACATCAAGCTCCCTTCACCGAACCCGCGATGATCTCCTGCGCGTGCGCGCGCGCCCACGACTCGGCCGCGAGCACGTCCCCGACGGTACCTGGTTCGGCGAAGTCGGGAGCGTCCTCCAGCACCCGCTCGAGGGTGTCGACGATGCCGAGGAACGGCAGTCGGCCCGCGACGAAGGCCGCCACGCACTCCTCGTTCGCCGCGTTGTAGATCGCCGGGCGGCACCGCCCAGCCTCCCCGGCGGCCTTGGCCAGCGCGACGGCCGGGAACGCCTCGTCGTCGAGCGGCGCGAACTCCCAGGTGTGCGCTGCCGTCCAGTCGACGGCGGTGGCGGCCTCGGGCACCCGGTCCGGCCAGCCGATGCCCAGCGCGATCGGCAGCCGCATGTCCGGTGGGCTGGCCTGCGCGATCGTCGACCCGTCCACGAACTCGACCATCGAGTGGATCACCGACTGCGGGTGCACCATCACGGTGATGTCGGCGTACGGCACGTCGAACAGCTCGTGTGCCTCGATCACCTCAAGCGCCTTGTTGACCATGGTCGCCGAATTGATCGTGACGACCGGTCCCATGTTCCAGGTGGGGTGCGCGAGCGCCTGCTCCGGTGTGACCTGCGTCAATTCGTCGCGCTGCCGCCCCCGGAACGGGCCGCCGCTGGCCGTGACGATCAGCCGCCGCACCTCACCGCGCGACCCGGAGCGCAGACACTGGGCCAGCGCCGAGTGCTCCGAGTCGACCGGCACGATCTGCCCCGGCCGCGTCACCGCGGCCTTGACCAGCGGGCCGCCGGCCACGAGCGACTCCTTGTTGGCCAAGGCGAGAGTACGACCACCGTGCAGCGCGGCCAGCGTAGGAGCGAGGCCCAGCGAGCCGACCACCCCGTTGAGCACGATGTCGCAGGGCCACTGCGCCAGCTCGGTCATGGCGTCCGGGCCGGCCACGATCTTGGGAAGCTTGAAGTCGCCGGTGGCCCAGCCCCGACGGCTCGCCTCGGCGTAGAACGCCAGTTGCAGGTCCTGCGCGGCGGACGCCCTGGCCACCCCGACCGCCTCGACGGCCAGTTCGAGGGCCTGCGCGGCGAGCAGCTCGACGTTGCCCCCACCGGCCCCGATGGCCACCACCCGGAACCGGTCCGGGTTGCGCCGGACGATGTCGATGGCCTGCGTGCCGATCGAACCGGTGGACCCGAGCAGGACAAGATCACGGGGGGAAGTCACGACGCCATTCTCCCCCACCGCCGCTGTACGCCCGCTGGGAGCCTCAGCCCTCCCCGCACGCCGCTGTCAGCCATGATCGACTCCAGCTCGCCGATCTCGGGGTATCCGCACCTCTCGGACACCCCCACGTCGCCGAAACCGAGTCGATCAAGAGGTGCCCGACTCCTCCGGGACCGCCTCCTCGTCCAGCAGTTCGGCCGGATCGATGGAGAACTCGAAGGGCTCGCGCATCGCGAAGGTGCTGCCCGCTGCTGCGGCGGCCACCGGCCGGTACTCCCCGTTGACCAGCTCGAACAGAGCCAGTGTCGGTACCCGATTGCGCAGGTCCACCCGGAGGAAGAACGGAACTCCAGCAGCCGCGTACTCCCGGGGCCGGTCGATCACGTCCTTGCGTCGGTTGCCCGGCGAGACGATCTCTCCGAGTAGTACCGCCTCGGCGATGGGAACCGTGGTGCGGCCACCCCCGGAGCTGCGCAGCACGACGATGTCTGGAATGGAGAGATCATCCCCGGAGAGGACGTTGATCTCCGGATAGACCCAGAAGCCGGCCTTTCGCGCAGCACGGTGCAGCACGTAGGGCAGTTCCCTCTCGACCGACTGGTGGTCAATTCCCGCGTGTGGTGTCACGATCACGCTTGGGCTCAGGACCTCAACCTTGGGGCCGTTGGTCTCCGGCAACAGGTCGAGGGCGAGCTGCGCGGTCCACGGCTCGTCGTGCCACCGCAGCACGTCGAACGACGGCTCGGTGTGCTGCGGCGCCGGCTCCGGCGCGAACGCTGCCTGGGCCATCCGGGCTCACCCCCTCAGCGGACCATCCTGCTCAGGTCAGCCTAGCCACCGCAGCCCGCGCAGCACGTCATCGCACACCGAGTCCGCCACCAATCAGCCGCACTGGTCCTGATCCACGGGCCGAGCGGGCACCACGCCGTCGCCGTAGTTGGTGGCGAGGGCCGCGGCCCACAGGTCCGGGACGGTCCAGCCGGGGAAGGCAACCGGGACGTACGCCTCCAACGCGCCGGCCGCATCCAGCATGGGGCCGAACTGCTCCTGCCACTCACCGCGTACCGCCGAGGTGGGGAACCCCCGGAAGATCGCCACTTCGGGATCCCGCTCACCCCAGCACCCCCACTTGCGGGAAGGCCCGGTGACCGCGATGACGTTCGCCGAGATCGCGATCGAACCGAAGATGTCGCTGGCAGCCTCGTGACCGATCAGCGCCCAGTAGTCGTCCTCACTGGCCTCGACGGACAGCGACAGGGCCGGATACGACTGATACTCCGACAGGTAGTACGCATCGCAATCCGGTTCGAGGACCAGCAGCTCGACACGCTGGTCGCCATGCCAACGGGCCATCGCACAGAGCGCCGGCCAGAACTCCGGGTCGAGGACCGAGTCGAACTCGCAGAATAGCGACTCCCCCTCGATCTCACGAAAGACCTGGTCGGGCAACCTGGCCGAAAGATCGAAGGCGGCTGCACAGCGCGAGCGGATGTTCAGGTAGGCGTGGTGATCGATCACGACAGAGCCCTCCCCGGAGATCCCCGGTCTACTGTCCCAACCCCGGCGTCAAGATGCACGAGTGGTTCGTGCAGATCTTGGACACTTTCCGTTAGGCCGTAACTATTCAATCCCATGACATCTGTCAGTGGTGAAGTCCCGATACATGTGTCAGTTGGTATGGATCTTGGGTGGAGGGGAATCGCCCCTCCCGGGGCCGAATTCTCCCAAGAACTCAATCGACGAGTTGTTTGAGCGGTTCAGCGGCGAATGTTCAACTGACGTGCGCGGGTCGCCGCGACGAAGTCGGACCAGGCCGAATCGGTGAAGGTCAGCACGGGGCCCTGCCGGTCCTTGCTGTCGCGTACGCCGACCGCGTCGGCGAACCCCGCCACCTCGACGCAGTTGCCCTCGCCGCCGGATCGGGTCGACGTGCGCCAGACTCCGTCACGCTCCATCGGTCATCTCCTTCGCTATGGCCGCGATCAGCTCGCGGGACTCGTCGGCGTCGAGCGCCCGCTCACCAAGGGAGCGCCACGCGTCCTCATAGATGGCAATCTCGTGGGTCTTGTCAAGGTAGACCGCGCCACACGGCCCGTCCATGTAGATCGTGGTCGGCTCCGGCTCGCGCACCTCGGCCGGGAAGTCGAGCATGGTGAAGGTGCCGGCCTGCGCCCAGCGGACCAGGCCGGCGTCGAGCGGCAGCACCCGGATACCGATGTTGTGCTGTCGCGACGACACCACAAGTGACTCCAGTTGCCGTGCCATCGCGGCGCGATCACGTAGCGGGCGGCGCAGTACCGCCTCGCCCAGGATGACGTCGAGGCGCGGAGCGCGCGGTATGGCCCGCGCCAGCAACCGTTGCCGGCGCAGCCGCACGTCCACCTTCGCCTGACGCTCCGCCTCACTCATCTGCGGGTGGTCGGTGGCGATCACCTCGGTCATGTAGTCGACCGTCTGCAACAGACCGGGGACGAGGTTCACCTCATAGTGGCGAATGCGGGTCGCGGCAGCTTCCAGGCCGACGTAGAGCTTGAACCAGTCCTTGATCGCCTCGCCGTAGCTGTGCCACCAGCCGTGCGCCTTGGTTTCCCGCGCGAGTGCCCGCATCGTCTCGATCGTCTCGGGGGACGCGCCGTAGACGCGGCACATGGCCGCCACGTCGTTCGGGTGCATGGAGACCTGGCCGGTCTCGTAGCGCCAGATCCGGGGTGCCGACCATTCCAATTCCTTAGCCGCGGCGGAAACGGTCACGTACGCGTTTTCGCGAAGCTCTCTCAGATATCTGCCGAGCTGCCTCCGTGGGACCGTGCTGCCGGAATCGTCCACGTCATCTCCCTGACTGTCGGCGCGTAGGACACCTCATCCCTTGGTCCGGATTCTGCTCCGAAATATTGTGCTGGGCCATCGTCGGAATGACTCTCGTTGATGACGGCAACCGCGAAAATCCCACCGAAGGACGGCCATGGAACCAACCGACGAACTGCCATTGCCGCCCTACGTGACCAAAGAGGACGTCGTGTTCGCGCTGCGGGCGGTCAGCGTGCACGCCGCCGTACAGCGAGCGGACGGCGAGCGCTGCCGCAAGGACGACTCTCGGCACCCGTGCCGACTGCACCGTTGGGGCCGCCGCGTCCTTAGCGAGCGCGGTCTGACCGACGGGCAGATCCAGACGTTGGTGGACGGAGGAACGGTGGTCCTGCCATGAGCATCGCAACCGGGCCCCGCTGGATCATTCATCTGCCGACCACGCTGAACAGCCTCGACGAGGTCACCGCCCTAGCCGTGGCACTGCGCGACTCGCTCGGTCACCTCACCGTCGTCGACTTCGGCGAGACGACGCTCAGCGAGGAGGACGCGCAGTTTCTTCGTACCCGAGTGTTCTGTGACGCCCGGCTCGACGACGCCGGCCGGTGCCGGCGGCCCGACGCCCACGACGGACCCTGCGCGGCGACGATCGACTCGGGTTCGTGGAAATCGGGGTGTCCGCAGTCCGCGGACACCCCGATTTCGGCGAAAACGTGTTGATCAAGCGGCGAGCGGCAGGTCAGCCGCCGTTGATGACGAACTGTGAGCCCGGCTGGACGACGATGTTGCCGTCGGCCGAATTCGTGATGGTCACGTTCGTCAGGTTGGCGTTGCCGCGTGCGCCGCTCATCGCGAGAATGCCGGCACCGTTGTTGGACTTGTCGATCCGCACGTTGGTGATGGCGACGTTCGGCATGTTGCCGCCGCCGTTCTTGAACTGGATGCCGTCGTACGTCGAATCGATGATGTCGGTGTCGCGGATGGTGACCCCGGTGATGTCCCGGGTGGAGGGGAACAGCGTGATGGCGCCGAACTCCTGGTCCTCGTTCCAGAACGCGCCACCGGTGCGGTAGAGCCCGTTGTTGGCGATCAGCGTCGTCCCGGAGAACGGCAGCGGGTCGTGGTCGGTCGCCAGCATGATGCCCGGGTAGTTGGCGGTGTCGTAGATCAGGTTGTTCTCGATCGAGTTGTCGTAGCCGCCGTAGATGGCGATGCCGTTGGCCCGCCAGGGCAACTGGACGGTGTTGTTGACGAAGTGGTTGTCGTGCGCGATGTCGACGGTGCGGTCCTTGACGTACGGGTTGGCCCAGACGGCGAGCGCGTCGTCGCCGGTGGTGCGGAACGACGAGTTGAACACCCGCGAGTTACGCGTGCCGTTGCTGAAGTTGATGCCGTCGGCGTACGTGTCGCGGATGCGCATGCCGCTGAACTCCAGCCCGTCGGCCGGCCCCCACAGGTCGGGGATGTTGTCGTAGTCGCGGCCCACCCAGACGCCCACATTGGCGTGCTCGATCCAGACGTTGCTGATCTTCGTGCCGGTGCCGAAGCGACCGTTCAGACCGACGCCACCCTCGCCGTTGCCGTCACCGCCCCGGATACGGCCGGAGCCGAAGATGGCGATGTCGGAGATCTGGGTGTTCTTGTCGATGTCGAACCCGAAGTTGCCCTCGTGCGGGTGGTTGATGCCGCCCACCACGTTCTGCGGCTCGGTCAGCGTGTAGAGCTGCGAGTGCCACATGCCGGCGCCCCGGATGGTGACGTTGCTGATGCCGACCTGGTTGTGCGTACCCCGGTTCAGCGGGTCGTCGGTCAGGATCTTCTGCTCCTGCCGCCACTGCCCGGCGGGGATCCAGACGCAGCTGATCACGCCGTTCTGGTCGTCGGTCACCGCCCGCTGGATGGCTGCGGTGTCGTCGATCCCGTCGTTCGGGACCGCGCCGTACGCGGTGATCGAGGTGCAGCCGGCCGGCTGGCTCGCCGGCGGTGCCACCTGCTCCAGGTCGATCATGTCGATGACGTAGAACGAGGCGGTGTCACCCGA
This sequence comes from Micromonospora sp. NPDC005172, assembly GCF_040608555.1. Lineage (NCBI taxonomy): Bacteria > Bacillati > Actinomycetota > Actinomycetes > Micromonosporales > Micromonosporaceae > Micromonospora > Micromonospora sp. NPDC005172. The sequence continues at coordinate 74,758 of NZ_JBEXIL010000005.1, read as the reverse complement.
GTCGCGCTGCAACTTGAAGCGGGTGCCCGCCGGGTACGACTGCGCCAGCAGAGCGTTCGACTCGTCGAACAGCCGTCGGGCGTCGGCCTGCGGGGTGTTGGTCAGCGCCTCCGGCCCGTCGGTGTTGCCGTAGAGCCAGCTGTGCCTGGACGACAGGGTCAGCTTGCGGGAGAACACGTCGTTGACGTAGAGGCTGATGGTCGCCTCGATGCCGCCACCGCCGGGCGCGTCCGGGATGGAGTTCCGCACCACGATCGCGTTGGCCTGGTTGGCCGAGGTGAACTCGACGAACTGGCCGGTGCCGGTGAGGCGTACCGACTTGCGGCCCGACGACTCGCTGGCGAAGTTGGTGTGCCCGAAGGTGCGCAGCGGGTCGGCCTCCAGCAGCGTGCCCGAGTAACGACCGGCCTCCGCCTCGTACGAGACGTACGGCACGGCGGCTCCGCGTCCGACCACGATCGCCTGGCTGAACGCGTTGTTGCCCTCGTTGGTCTCGGCGACCACGTTCGTCGCGTCGGCGGTGGCGGTGATGGTGGCGCCGCCGCTGGTGGCGGTCCAGCTACCGCTGACGGCCACGGTGACCGTCGCGCCGGCCGCGATCGAGGCGGTGTTGGTGTTGAGCGTGGTGCCGCCCACCACCAGCCGGGTGACAGTGGTCGCGCCGGTCGCGGCGGTGCCCCGGTTGCGTACCGACACGGTGAACGTGACGGACGCCCCGACGGCCGGGTTCGGCGGGTTCGAGGCGATGCCCAGCACCTGGAGGTCGGGGCCGGGGGCCTGCGTGACGACAAGCGGCGACGCCACCGTGAGGCTGTTGTTGCCGTTGTTCTGCTCGACGATCGTGTTGGTCGGGTCGACCACCGCCGAGACGGCGTAACTGCCCATCGGCCGCGTACCGGCGTTGTAGGACACGGTGGTCGAGGCGCCGGCGGCGAGCGCGCCCACCGTGGCGCTGCCGACGACCGCGCCGGCCAGGCTGAAGTTGACGGTGGTCGCCCCGGCCGCCGCCGAGCCGATGTTCTGCACGACGGCCGAGAGGGTGACCGCGCTGGCCTCGCTGGGCGACGACGGCGACCAGGTCACCGAGCTGACGACCAGGTCCGGGTTGGGGGCCGGGGTGCCGCACACCTCCAGTTCGGCCACCTGGCCGGACGGCGCGCCGGTGTTGCCGGTGAACCGCAACTGCACGTCCGCCGTGGTCGCGCTGACCGGGATGGTCACCGTGTTGACACCCTGGACGAACTGGTAGGACGCCGCCGACACCAGGCTGGTGTACGACGACGACGCCTGGTCGCGGCCGAGGACCTGGATGGTCTGCGTACGGGTGCCCCAGGACGAGTCGGGGTTGAGCTTGACGGTGACGCCGGAGATCGAGTGGTTCGCGCCCAGCGCCACGGTCAGGTTCTGCGGGTAGCTGGCCGCGCCCTCCCAGTAGGTGGCGAGCTGCCCGTCGTTAGCCTTGTCGGGGGTGAAGGTGAACGTCGAGCCGCTCGCCGTCATGGTCTTGCCCTGCGCCACGTTCGTGCAGGCCGGGGGGTTGCTGCCGGTCCGGGTGACGGTGTTGCTGTTGCCCGACAGGTTGCCGGCGCCGTCGCGGGCCCGGACGTAGTAGGAGACGGTCGCCGTCGCCGGCTGGGTGTCCTGGTACGTCAGGACGGTGCCCAGCGTGGCGACGAGGTTGCCGCCCCGGTAGACGTTGTAGCCGGCCAGGCCGCTGCCACCCGAGTCGGTGGACGCGCCCCAGTTGAGGGTGATCGTGCTGCCCGACGTGCTCTGCGACAGAGTTCCCGGGACGCTCGGCGCGGTGGTGTCGCCGGGGGTGCCGCCGCTGCCGTACACCTCCAGCTCGGAGAGCTGCCCGGCCGGCCAGCCGCTGTTGGCGGTGATGGTGATCCGGACGTAGCGGGTGGAGGTGGCGCTGAAGTTGATCGTGGCGGTGCTACCGCTCGCCGGGTTGAAGGTGTACGTCTGCGACCCGACCAGGTCGGTGAACGAGGAGCCGTCGGCGCTGCCGCGCACGCTCAGCGCCTGCGTCCGGGTGCCCCAGCCCGAGGTCGGCAACTTCAGGACGACCTGGTTGACGGACTGCGACGAGCCGAGGTCGACCTGCACCCACTGGGGGAACGAGTTGTTGACGCTCTCCCAGTAGCTGCCCACGTCGCCGTCGACGACCCTCGACGAGCCGTAGACGTCGGCGTGGCCGCTCTCCTGGGTGGGACGGCCCAGGGCGAGGTTGGTGGCCGCCGCGGCGAAGGCGCTGCTCGACGCGGCCGCCGTGTCGGCGGGGCGGGCGGCGAGGGCGGGGTTCGCGAGGGGGGTCGCGATCAGCGTGGTCGCGACTGTCGCCGCCACCATCCTGAACAGTGTCGCTCGTCGTCTCATGACTGTCCTGTCGTCGGGGGACGGTTGCCGCGGGCGGGGGTGACCACGGGTGGGGGTGAGCGGTGGCACGCAGATTTCCGAGGTGATGCTTCAAATCAAGCATCTCTTTGTCGAAATCTTGCATGAGTTTGGCCAAAGGTTACTGACGTGCTACGGGAGCGTCAACACTTCGACCCACGTGACTATTGATGGGCTTGCTCGCGAACCGGCGGGGGTCAGCCGCCCGGCGCGGTCAGGACGAACGTCTCCAACTGCTCGCCGCCGTACCAGTCCGTGCGCCGGCCCACGTGCGCCATGCCGAGTCGTCGGCAGACCGCCATCGACGGCTCGTTGCCCGGCGACACGACCGCGTAGATCTCCGGGGTACCGGTGGCGAACTCCCGGGCGAGAAGCGCCCGGGCCGCCTCGGTGGCGTAGCCACGCCCCCACGAGTCGGGGTGCAGGTGCCAGCCCACCTCGATGTCGTCGGTACGCCGTGTCTCGTCGCGCCCCGGCAGCGGCTTGAGCAGGATCGTTCCGGCCACCTGCCCGGTGTCGCGTACCTCGATCGCCCAGGTGCCGTACCGTCCCTGGTCGCCGGCGTGCCGGTCCCGCCACATCTGCAGCCGTTCGGCGGCCTGACCCGGCTCCACCATCGGCAGACCCGGTGCAACGCCCAACCAACGCGTGATCTCCGGGCGCGAGTAGATGTCGTAGATCCGGGCCAGGTCCGCCGGTTCGTCGGTCCAGTCGCGCAGGATGAGGCGTTCGGTGGTGACAACAGTCATGACCGGCGATCTTAAGGAGTGACCGCCCCGACGACAGGGAAGGAGAAGCCGATGGGCAACGGATGGCAGCGCGCGAAACGGATCATCAGTGCCGCGTTCCGTCCCGTGCGCGGGCGCGACCTGTCGCTGCACGCCGCCGCGATCACCTTCTACGGGGCGATCGCCGTGGTCCCGGTGGCGCTGCTGGCCCTCTGGCTCACCTCGCTGCTCGCGGGCGCCGATCGGGTACGCCGGCTCACCTCGTACGCCGTGGACGCCCTGCCGACGGCGATCGGCGCGCCCCGGGCGGTGGCCGCGCTCGTCGACGCCGGGGTGCAGTTGACCCCGCTGCTGGCGCTCGCCGCACTGCTGCCGGCGTCGCTCTACGGCGAGGGGCTGCGCCGGGCGTTCGTGTCGGTGGCGGCGCCGCGGAGCGACGAGCACCTGGTGGGCTGGCGGGGCCGGCTGCTGCTGCTGCCGCTGCTCGCGCCGGCTCCCGCCCTGCTCCTGTCGATCCTGCTGGCGTTGCCGCTCACCACCCGCCTGGTCCGTCAGGGTGGCTGGGTCGGAGTGCTGGGTGTGGTGCTCTCGTTCCTGGCGGTCTGGCTGGTGCTCACACCGGTGCTGGTGTGGGTGTTCCGGGTGGTCGGGCCGGCGTCGCCGGACTGGCTCTCCACCCTCGGGATCGGGTCGTTCACGGCCGCGAACCTGTCCGGGTTCCTGCACGGCTTCGTGCTGTTCGCGTCCCTGCCGCTGGACCTGGGCACACCGTTCGGGGGTTTCGACCCGATCGGCGCGGGCGTGGCGGTGCTCCTGTGGCTGTACCTGTTCCACGTGATCGTCCTGGCCGGTTACTCGGCGACCCTGGCCCTCTCCCGCTGGCGCGCCCAGCGGCAGCGCTGATCACGGGGCGGCGAGCGCTTCGGTGGGAGTGAGCCGGGCGGCCCGGATCGACGGGTAGACCCCCGCCGCCATCCCGACCAGCAGGGCACCGGCGATGCCGCCGGCCACCGACGTCATCGGGATCGTCGGCGGCCAGCCCTGGTAGCCGGCGTACCCGACCGTCGCAAGCACGCCGAGAACCGCGCCGGCGGCCCCGCCGAGCACGGACAGCAGCACCGACTCGGTGAGGAACTGCACCCGGATCTGGCCACGGTTCGCGCCGAGCGCCCGGCGCAGACCGATCTCCCGGCGGCGTTCCAGCACCGAGATGACCATGGTGTTGGCCACCCCGATCCCGCCGACCAGCAGCGCCACCGCGGCCAGACCGAGGAACAGCGCGGAGAACGTGTCCTCGGTGGCACGTTTCGCGGCGAGCGCGTCCGAGGGACGACTGACCTGGACCAGGCCGGGCAGCTGCGCGTTCAGGGTGGCCGGCAGCACGGCCCGGACGTCCTCCAACGCGTTCTCGCGGGCCCGCACGTACACCACTGTGGGATGCCCGTCGAAGCCGAGCAGGTCCCGGGCCGCGTCCCAGCCGACCAGCACCGACCGGTCCAGGTCGGGGGCGATGGGCAGCGGATCGAGTACGCCGATCACGGTGAACCACCGCTCGCCGATGAACACCTGCGGTGGCTGGGCCGGGTCCACGGTGGCGAACCCGAGCCGGCTCGCGGCCACGTAGCCGAGGACGACCGTCGGCAGCCGAGCCGTGCCGTCGTCGAGGAACCGGCCGGCGCGGACCCGGCCGTTGACGGTGTCCAGCAGGTCCGGTCGGGTCGCCAGGGTGCTGAGCCCCGAGGTGTCGTACCGGTCCATCATGTCGCTGCGGCGGACCATCACGTGGGTGTTCGCGACGGCGCTCACCGTCTCGACGGGCCCGATCCGCTGCACCATCGCGACGGAGTCCTCCGGCAGCAGCACGGGCGGGTCCTGATCCGGTACCGGTTCGGCGCGCAGCAGGTTGGTGCCGAGCGCGGAGAGCTGGTCCATGAGGTCGCGCTGGCTGGACGCGGGGATGCCCACCACGACGATCATCGTGGCGATGCCGATGGAGATGCCCAGGGCGGACAGGACCGCCCGCATCCGCCGGCTGGTCAGCCCGAGCAGACCGAGCCGGAGTACGTCCCCCGGGGCGAGCCTGGGCGGACGGCCGCCGGGTGCCGCTGTCGGTGTGCTCATGCGGGAGTCCTGTCACGGGTGTCGGAGACGATCCGCCCATCGCGGATGTCCACCTGTCGAGGGGTACGGGCGGCGAGATCCCGGTCGTGGGTGATGACGGCGATGGTCGTGCCCTCCGCGTGCAGACTCAGCAGCAGCGCCAGGACCGCCTCGCCGTTGGCGGTGTCCAGGGCCCCGGTCGGCTCGTCGGCCAGGACCAGCGCCGGTTCGTTGACAAGCGCCCGCGCTATCGCCACCCGCTGGCGTTCTCCGCCGGAGAGCTGGTGCGGCAGATGGTCGACCCGATGCGCCAGGCCGACCCGAGCCAACGCGTCGACGGCCGTACGGCGACGGCGACGACGGGGTACGCCGGCGTAGAGCAGCCCGGTGGCGACGTTCTCGGCGGCGTCGAGCCCGCCGACGAGGTGGAACTGCTGGAACACGAAGCCGAGCCACCGACCCCGTAGCGCCGAGAGCCGCCGGTCGGACAGGTCGGTGACCTCCTGCCCGGCGACGCGTACCCGCCCGCTGCTGGGCAGGTCGAGGGTGCCCATGATGTTCAGCAGGGTCGACTTGCCGGAACCGGACGGTCCGACGATGGCGAGCAGTTCTCCGGCGCAAACAGTCAGCGAGACGTCGTCCAGGGCGGTGACGCCACCCGGGTACGTCCGGCTCACCCCGTCGAGCTGCAGGACCGGTTCGGCGTACGCCGGGATCACCTCGGTCGGCGCGTTCCGGGCCGGGAACGGGATGACGGTGCTCACGCGGCGGTCACCACCGTGAGTCCCTCGGTGACGCCGTTACCGCTGACCTCGACCAGCCCCCGGGAGAACATCCCGGTCTCCACGGCCACCAGCCCACCCTCGGGCAGTTGCAGGGCGTGTCCGCCCTCGCGGAGCGCCACCAGCGCGCCGACCGGTACGGCCAGCACGCCCTTGCGGGTGCTCGTGGTGAACGTGACCCGGACCGACGCCGCGTCCAGCTTCGCCACGTCCGCCGCCTTGGTCGGTGTGACGAGGACGTTCACCTTCGGCGGGCTGGCCTGGCCACCCCCGGCGTCCGGGCCGCCGCCGTCGACGGTGTGCGAGATCGAGGCGACCCGGCCGGGACTCTCGGTCGTGTCGGGCAGCGTGATCGTGACCGTGGCACCCACCCGGATACTGCTGACCTCGGTCGCCTCCACCGCGACGGTCACCAGCTTGACCTTCTCGGTGACAGCCAGGAGTTCGCCGGCGGCGGGGTCACCGGTCACGGCCTTGACCGCGCTGATCCGGACCGGTCCCGGCAACACCGTGGCCCGCCCGACCTCGATCCGGCCGGTGGGTTGCAGGTCGAGCGCCTGCTGCCACTTCTTGATCGCGCCCACCAGGGTGTCGGTCAGCAGGGACTGCCCCGCGGGGATCTTCGTCCCGTCCTTGGCCCGGGTCGGCCGCGTGCCGGTCTGGTAGCCGAGCGCGGCCAGATTGTCCGACACGACGCGCACGTCGCTGCCCACGAGACCGGGCTTGTCGAGCGTGCGGAACAGCGGGACGCTGCCGAAGAGCACCGGTACCGGCTGGTCGTTGACCCAGTAGAGCGGCTTGCCCCGGGCCACCGTGTCACCGACCTTCGGCAGGCGGGTGACGACACCCTCGCCCGTGCCCTTGACCACGCGCTCCGGGCCGAACCCCAACGTGCCGTCGAGCGACCGGCTGTCCGACAGGTCGGTGCGGGTGACCGTCGTCGTCGTCAACGGCGGCGGGGCGCTCGCCGCGTCGTCCGCGCCGGCACGCCCCAGCGTCAGCACAGTGACGCCGGCGCCGGCGACGGCCAGCGTCACCGTCACCAGGGCCGCCATCGCCAGCTTATTTCTTGCCACGGAACGCCTCCATCGTGCATTCCTTGTCCGCCTTGTCGTACGCGGCGCCCACCAGACCGCCCGTCGCGTCCTCCACGTCGTCGTACGTCCAGCCGGAGCCGTCCGGCAGTGAGTGGATCTTCATGCCGCGCCCGCGCAGGCACTGCACGTAGTCGTTCCACTGGATCACGTAGTTCGGGTTCTTCTCCTCGTCCAGCTCGGGCGGCTGGAGGGGGAGCTTGTCCGCGCACGCCACGTACGCCGCCTTCGGCTCACCGCTCTGGTCGAGGGAGATGATGCCGCTTCCCTTGGGTGCCCCGGCCGAACGTTCCTTGTTCTCCTTGACCCCGTGGTCGCGCAGGCAGTAGTTGTACGTGTTCCAGAGCCGCTGCTTCTCGTCCTCGTTCATGTCCAGGCGCAACTGCGGGCGCCCGGCCGCCGCCGCAGCCGCAGCACTGGCGGACGCGCTCGGCGCGGCGGAGCCGGTGGCGAGGGAAGCGACGTCGGCCGTGCCCCCGGCGTCGGACTTCTCACCGCCGCAACCGGCGAGAACCGTGGCGAGGAGGGTGAGCGCCGCGAACCCGACGCGTCGTGGTGCGTTCGTCATGCCGGCAGCCTCACGGGAAGTTGTCAGAGACCTGTCAGGAACCGATGCTCATTCCGTAGCCCCAGGTCACGGGCAGCACCTGCGGGGGCCGGCGACCCGTACAGTCGCTGCCGTGACCGCGCGGGTGCTGATAGCCGAGGACGACGAGAAGCAGGCCGAACTGGTCCGCCGCTACCTGGAACGCGAGGGGCACACGGTCGTCGTCGTCGGCGACGGGCGGGCCGCCCTGGAGGAGGTTCGCCAGCACCCACCGGAGTTGCTGATCCTCGACGTGATGATGCCGAAGGTCGACGGCCTGGACGTGTGCCGCATCCTGCGGCGGGAGTCCGACCTGCCCGTGCTCATGCTGACCGCCCGCACGACCGAGGAAGACCTGTTGCTCGGCCTCGACCTCGGCGCCGACGACTACATGACGAAGCCGTACAGCCCTCGCGAGCTGGTGGCCCGGGTGCGGACACTGCTGCGCCGCAGCCAACGGGCGGCCCGCGCGGCCGATCCGGTGCTGCGGGTCGGCGCGCTGCACGTCGACCCGGTCCGCCACGAGGTACGCGCCGACGGACGACAGGTCGACTGCACGCCCGGCGAGTTCCAACTGCTCCAGGCGATGGCCGCCCAGCCGGGACGGGCGTTCACCCGGGACCAGCTCCTGGGCTACCTGCACGGTTTCGACAGGTACATCACCGGCCGGACCGTCGACGTCCACGTGATGAACCTGCGCCGCAAGATCGAGGCGAACCCGCGTCGACCCACCCGGCTGCTGACCGTGTACGGCGTCGGCTACAAACTCGTCGAGGAGAGCCACCATGCGGCGTGAGGTGCCGCTGCACCGAAGCCTGCTGCTCCGGCTGCTCGCGCTGGCCGTCCTCATCGCCGTGGGCTCGATCGCGGCCACCGCCTGGCTGGCCGTGCGCACCACGACCGGGGCGATCCGGCAGGAACAGGGGCAGGCCCTTGCCGACGATGCGCGCATCTACGACACCCTGGTCGGTTACGCGGCGACCCACCCGAGTTGGGACGGCGTCGACGCCACCCTCCGACCACTCGCCGAGCAGGTCGGCCGGCGCATCACCCTGACCACCGAGTCGGGTACGCCGCTCGCCGACTCGGCACCGCAGGCCGGCCCGCTGCCCACGAAGCCGTCCGCGACCATCGACGCGCTCGCCGTCGACACCGCCCTGACCCCGGGCCCCCCCGCAACCGTCGACGCCGGGCGTATCGACCCCCGCGCCGCCGGCCCGTACCTGCTACCGGCCAACGAGCGCCGGACGCTGCTCGACCGGGCGGACCAGGCCGTCCTGTGCCTGCGGGTGCGGGCGAGGATCGCGGCCGTGGCCGAGCAGGGGGCCACCGGCCGACCACGGATCGCCACCCCCGGCACCGACCCCAACGACTCCAGCTGCGGCCCGCTTCGCGAGGAGTTGGCGACCCCGACGGCCACCGAACGCAAGGCGCTGGCACAGCTCAACGCGCTGGTGAACACCTGCCTGGCCCGGCGCAAGGTCGCGCCCGTGAACGTCGACCTGGACTGGACCTGGACGACGCGGTCCGCCCCCGCGGCGAACAGCCGTCGGGACGTCATCGAGGTCGACCAGGACCAGAGCCAAGCGGTCAGCGCCTGCGTGGGCACCAGCCGGCGGGAGCAACTCCTCCCGTACGTCGCCCCGGCGGCGACCCTGTTCGTCAGCGACCCGGGCGGTCGCCCCACCACGACCTTCGACCTGTCCCGGGCCAACCAGGCCCGCATCGTGGCGGTCGCCGGACTCGTGCTGCTGGTGACCGTCGGCATCACCGTTCTGGCCGGTGTCCGGCTGACCCGGCCGCTGCACGCGCTGACCGGCGCCGCCCAGCGGATGCGCGACGGTGACGGTGCCGCCCGCGTCCGCGTCACCGGCCGCGACGAGATCGCCCGGCTGGCCGAGGCGTTCAACGACATGTCCGAGCGGCGCGAACACCTCGAACAGCTCCGCCGCGCCATGGTCAGCGACATCGCCCACGAGCTACGGACGCCGGTCACCACCATCCGGGGTTGGCTGGAGGCCGCCGAGGACGGCGTCGCCCCGATGGACCGGAGGTTGGTGTCCTCGCTGCTGGAGGAGGCGACACTGCTGCAACACGTGATCGCCGATCTCCAGGACCTCGCCGAGGCGGACGCGGGCGCGCTGCGGCTGCACCCCGAGACGGTCTACCTCGCCGACCTGCTGGGTCAGGTCGCGGAGGCGTACCGCGTCCAGGCCGGTCGCGCCGGCGTCGCGCTCGCGCTGCGGGTCGACGACGACCCGCAGGTGTACGCGGACCCGGTGCGGCTGCGTCAGGCCGTCGGCAACCTGGTCGGCAACGCGGTACGCCACACACCGGCCGGCGGCAGCGTCACGATCAGCGCCCAGGCGGCCGACGGCAAGGTGCTGATCGCCGTCGCCGACACGGGCAGCGGCATCAGCCCCGAGCATCTGCCCCGGGTGTTCGACCGCTTCTGGCGGGCGGAGAGGTCCCGCAGCAGGCAGACCGGCGGTAGCGGCCTGGGCCTGGCGATAGTCCGCAAACTGGTAGAGGCCCACCAGGGCACGGTCCACGTCCAGAGCCAACCCACAAAGGGATCGACCTTCACCGTCCGCCTCCCCACCCACCCCCGGTGAGCAAGAGGTTCGCGTCATCCGGGCAGCGTTTCCTGGCGCGAACCTCTTGATCAACGGGTCACAGGGGGCGGTGGGGGGACTAGGCTGCGGCGGCATGAGTGGTGAGATTCCGGCTCGGGCCGATGTCGTGATCGTCGGTGCCGGGCACAACGGTCTGGTCTCCGCAGTCCTGCTGGCCCGCGCCGGCCTGGACGTCCTCGTGCTGGAAGCCGCCGACGTGATCGGCGGCGCGACCCGCACCGAGAACCCGTTTCCGAAGGTGCCCGGGCTGCGCCACTCCACCGGGTCGTACCTGCTCGGGCTCATGCCACCCGAACTGCTCGCCACGCTCGACGTACGCATCCCGGTGCTGCGCCGCGACCCGCACTACTTCCTGCCCACGCCGGGTGGCCTCGGCTCGCCGTACCTGCTCTTCGGCAGTGACACCGCCGCCACCCGGGCGCAGCTCGCCGAATTCTTCTCTCCCGCCGACGTGGCCGCCGACGACGCCATGCAGGCCGAGCTGGCCGCGCTGCGCGACGACCTCGCTCCCGCCTGGCTGGCCGAGCCCCTGACCGCTGAGGAGACCGCGGAACGGCACGTCCGCCCGGCGCTGCGGCAGATCTTCGTCGACCTCGTGCGGGGGTCCGTCGCCGACTACCTGGCCCGCTTCGAGTTCCGCTCCGAACTGCTGGTCAGCATGTACGCCGTCACCGACGGCCTCTCCGGCCTCAACGCCGGCCCGGACGACCCGGGAACGGGTCACAACTTCCTGGTGCACAACATGTGCAGACTGCCGGGATCGGGCGGCACCTGGATGATCGCCGAGGGCGGCATGGGCACCGTCTCACGGACGTTCGCCGACGCCGCACGCGCCGCCGGAGCCACCATCACAACGGGTACGCCGGTCAGCGCGGTGACCCTCGACGGCGGCGCGGCCAGCGGTGTCGTACTCGCCGACGGTCGGCAGGTCGCAGCGCGGGTGGTGCTCGGCGCGTGTGACCCGTACACCCTGATGGAGCTGTTGCCCGACGGCGCGCTCCCGGCGCGACTCGGCGCACGGATGGCGGCGGTCCGCCGGCCCGGCACCACCCTCAAGCTCAACCTGGCGCTCAGCGGCCTGCCGCGCTTCTCCTGCCTGCCGCCCGACGCGCCGAGCCCGTTCGGGTCGACCATCCACCTGCTGCCCGGCTCCGCGTCGCTGGTCGGCGGCGACACCACCTCGCCGATGACCGCGCTACGCGCGATGTGGGCGGACGTGCAGGCCGGACGGCTGCCCGCGGAGCCGACCATCGAGTGGTACCTGCACACCACGGTCGACCCGTCGCTCTCCGACGCCGCCGGCCACCACTCGTCGGCGCTGTTCGTGCAGTCGGTCCCCTACGAGCTGACCGGCACCACCTGGGACGCGGAACTGCCCGGCTACGTCGACCGGCTCGTCGAGATCGTCGAACGGTACGCCCCCGGCACCGCCGACCTGATCGCCGACGCGGTGCCGCTGCCTCCACCGGGCATCGAGGCGCACTTCGGCATCAGCGGTGGCCACATCCACCACGTCGACAACACCGTCTCGTTCACCGACCGGATGCCGTACTCCACCGGCGTCGACGGCGTGTACGCGGGCAGCGCCGGCTGCCACCCGGCCGGTAGCGTCATCGGCGCCGCCGGCCACAACGCCGCCCGACGGATCCTCGCGGACCTGGGTAGTTGAGGCGTCCTCGGCCCGGTGCACGTACGGCCGCAGGTCAACCGCTCTCGGTGGCACGTCGCGCGCACCCCTCCCGCGATCTTGCACTTTCGGTCGCCGTTCTGGAGCGATTGCGGGGCTTTGCCCCCACGGAAAGTGCAAGATCGCGGGCGGAAGAGGTCAGGTTAGGGCCTCCCCGGCCGGGGCCGGGGTCTCCGCGTCGACCCGGTGGGCGCGGACCTTGTGGCCGACGCTGGTCAGGCAGCGGCCGCTGGGCAGGTCGAAGCGCCAGCCGTGCAGCTGGCACGTGAGCTGGTCACCCTCGACGATGCCGAAGCGGGTCAGGTCCGCCTTCAGGTGCGGGCAACGGCGCTGCACCACCCAGTCGCCCAACGTGATGTCCTCGGCGTCGGTGGAACGCTCGTGCTCGTCGTACCAGCCCTCGGCGTACTGGAGGCGCTCCTCGGAGAGGCACTTGAAGAACGCGTAGACGAACTCGTTGTACTGGCCGATCCGGGCCGCCGAGAACCGGCAGGAGAGAAAGAGCGAGTTGACCCAGTCCACCTCGTCGATGAAGAGCAGGTGTTCGATCAGCGACCGTTCGGTCCGGAAGCGGTAGCGAACCTTCTCGTCCGCGTACGGCCGGACCTCCTTACCCGGGAAGTCCACGACGATGGATTCGAGGGTCTCCCCGCCTGAGCTGTCGGTGCCGACCAGGTCGAAGCGGACCGGGCCGCCGACCCCCTTGGCCAGATAGATCGACTCGTCGAGCAGCGGCTCGATCCGACGCTTCATCTCGCCGAGGACGTCCACCTCGGGGTGCCGCCAGGACGCCTTCTCCGCCTCGATGACCGGGCGCTTGCGCTCCCGCATCTCCTCCAGGTGGGCGACCTTGTTCGCGAAGAACTCCTCCACCGGCACCGGGTGGGTGGTGCTCGCGCCCTCGGTGGTGACCTCGGCGACGCTGCCCGGCAGCAGCACGATCCCGTTGGTGCCGCCGACCTTCGCGTACTCCGACAGGAAGACGGACTGGTCGGGGAAGATGTTGCCCTCGTCGCCGTGGATGTCGTTGAACTGCCACAGCTCGTCGTCGAGGAAGCAGGGCGGGCCGGCGATCGGGAAGACGTGGTCGGCCTTCAGGTCGTCGATGTAGCGCCACGTCCGGTCGAACTGCCGGTCACGCTTCTGCTTGCCGAACGCGGTCTTCGCCGCCTGCGGCAGCTCGTAGACCATCGGGTACCAGATCGCGCCGGAGAACTGGAGCAGGTGCGCGTGCACGTGCCCCAGCTCGGCGAACACGCTGAGGTCGGTCGGGCGGGCGTCGTTCTGGTTGAGCAGCCGCACACCGTCGTACTCGACCCAGAGCGAGGAGTCGCCGATCGGGCCGTCGGTGGGGCTGGTCAGCGCCTGGATCATGATCTTCAGGCCGCCGTCCAACTCGACGACCTGCTCGTTCGGGGCCTTGAGGAACTTCGTGAAACCCAGCGCCCGGAACTCGTCCTCCATCTCCGAGGTGGGGAACTCGGGGAGCAGGACGGTGGCGTCCTTGGAGATGTGGTCCCGCAGGTGCTTCGCGTCGAAGTGGTCCCGGTGCAGGTGGGAGACGTACAGGTAGTCGACCTGACCCAGGGTCTCCCAGTCGAGCAGGGAATTGTCCGGGAAGGGGAACCACGAGGCGAAGTAGGCCGGGTTGACCCACGGGTCGCACAGGATGCTGCCCGCGGCCGTGTCGATCCGCATGCTGGCGTGCCCGGTTCCGGTCACTCGCACCGCACAGTCCCCCTCAAACAGACAATCAGGTGTACGCCAAACGCTACCGGAGGGAGTCTGACCGCCACCCCGCGACGCCCGTAGTGCCGTCCGGCCTGGGCGGGCAGGGCCGAAGGGCCGGTAAACCCCCACCGCACCGCCCCGCGCGGGAGGCGTGCCAGACTAACCAAAGATCCGATCGCGAGGGAAGGACCGACAGTGGCAGGAAGCGAGCCGGTAACGTCGCCGGACCAGCACAAGCCCGGGCACCGCAAGTCGGGGCGCATCGGCGCCGTGCTGTCCGCGCTGGCGCTGGTCGTCATGGCGTTCTGCGGCAACCACGAAGGCAGGGTCGAGGACATCTGGCTGATCGGCCTCGCCGCGCTGCTGCTGGTCATCGTGATCGGCGATGCCGTACTGCGGCGCAACGGCCTGCGCTCCTGAATCGACCGGCCGCCGGGCGACCGGCCAGGACACAACGAGGGCCCACCCCCACCCGGGGACGGGCCCTCGTTTCGTGTACGCGTCGGGCTCAGCGCCCGAACAGGATGTCCTGTATGTCCTTGAGCGCGGCGTCGACCTCGGCCTCGAAGTAGCCGCCGGGCACCAGGCCGAACCGGAGCGTGTCCAGGTCCTTCGGGTCGACCGGCATCGGGTTGCGCCGCTGCATGCCGCCGAGCAGGGAATCGAAGAACTGGTCCACCTGGTCCGGGTCGTACCCACTGCCGAACCGACGTACCTGGAACCTACGACGGATCTGGTCGACCCGGTACAGGTCGCTGCCGGGCGGGCCGGCCATCGGCGGGCCACCCATCGGCGGACCGGCCACGGCGGGCGGGCCTGCCATCGGCGGACCACCGATGCCCTGCTGCGGCATCGGGGGCGGGCCGGCCGGGCCACGACGCAGGTCACGCAGGTCACGCTCGGGCATCCGGATCTCGGCCGTCATGTCGGCGCGAGCACGTCGACCGGCCTCGAAGCCGTCGAAGCGGGGCTCCTCCGGAGGCGGGTAGCCGCCCGGCGTCCGCGGGCCGTCGGGCGGGCCGTACCCGCCGGGCGTGCGCTGGTCATCCGGCGGACCGTAACCGCCGGGCCTGCGCTGGTCATCCGGCGGACCGTAGCCACCCGGCATGCGCTGATCATCCGGCGGACCGTAGCCACCCGGCATGCGCTGATCATCCGGCGGACCGTAGCCACCCGGCATGCGCTGATCATCCGGCGGACCGTAACCGCCCGGCATGCGCTGATCATCCGGCGGACCGTAGCCACCCGGGCCGGCCGGCAGGCCACGCGGCGGAAGGCCGTGTCCGCCCATCGGCCCGCCGGGCCCCATCTGGCCGGGACCACCCGGGCCCGGGCCGGGGCCACCGGGGCCGGGGCCGCGCTGCGCGTCGTAGCCGCCTCGAGGGGCGTCGTACCCGCCGGCGAAGGCACCTGTGGGCTCGTCGTACCGGCCGTAACGGTCGGCTGGCGGGCCGGCCTGGGCGGGCATCGGCCGGGGCGGCATCGGCTGCGGAACCATGCCGCCACGGTCGTCGCGCATCGGCGGACCCATCCGGTCCGGAGGGCCCATCCGGTCACCCATCCGAGGATCGCCGCCGCGGCCGGCGCTGTTGCGCTCCTCCAACTCGGCCAGCTGTCGCTCGACCCGGTCCAGGTGCAGGTCGACCTGCCACTCGTCGTAGCCGTTGAACCGCACCCGGAAGACGACGTCGTGGACCTCCTGGGAAGCCACGGGCGCGCCGACCTGCCGGCCGTCGAGCGTCGCCTCGACCCGGTCGAGGAAGGCATCCACCTCGTCGACCTTGTATCCCCGGCGAACCGCCTTGCGCCGGAAACGCTGACCCTGACTCGCCACTATGTCTCCTGGTGTCGTTCGCCACGCCCGGTCACGCCGGTGCCTCTCCGGCGCGGTCGGTGAAGGTGTCGGTGTCCTCGGCGGCGGCGAGCTGGCCACACGCGCCGTCGATCTCGCGACCCCGGGTGTCCCGTACGGTGGTGGAGACTCCCGCATCGCGCAAGCGCCGGACGAACTCCCGCTCGACCGGCTTCGGGCTCGCGTCCCAGCGGCTGCCCGGCGTCGGATTGAGCGGGATGAGATTCACATGTGTCAACTTGCCGGCCAACAGCCGCCCGAGCAGGTCAGCTCGCCACGGCTGGTCGTTCACGTCCTTGATCATTGCGTACTCGATGGACACGCGACGGCCCGTCCGGGCGGCATAGTCCCACGCTGCGTCCAGCACCTCGGCTACCTTCCAGCGCTGGTTTACCGGCACGAGTTCATCGCGCAGATCATCATCGGGCGCGTGCAACGACAACGCAAGGGTCACAGAGAGGTCTTCGCTGGCCAGTCGGCGGATGGCCGGAACCAGGCCGACCGTGGAAACGGTGATGTGCCGCTGGGAGAGGCCCAGCCCCTCGGGGGCGGGGCTGACCAGTCGACGGATCGCCGCGATGACCCGGTTGTAGTTGGCCAGCGGTTCGCCCATGCCCATGAACACGACGTGTGACAGGCGCGGCGGTGAACCGGCGACGGCGCCGGAGGCCGCCACCCCCGCCAGGTAGACCGCCTGGTCGACGATCTCGGCCGTGGACAGGTTGCGGGTCAGCCCGGCCTGGCCGGTGGCGCAGAACGGGCAGGCCATGCCGCAGCCCGCCTGGCTGGAGATGCAGACCGTGACCCGGTCCGGGTAGCCCATCAGCACGCTCTCCACCAACGCGCCGTCGTGCAGCTTCCAGAGCGCCTTGCGGGTCGCGCCGTCGTCGCAGGCCAGCTCGCGCACCGGGGTGAGCAGCGTGGGCAGCAACTCGTCGGCCAGCCGCGCACGGGTCGCGGCGGGCAGATCGGTCATCGCCTGCGGGTCGCGTACCAGCCGCCCGAAGTAGTGGTTGGAGATCTGCTTGGCGCGGAACTGGGGCTCACCCAGCCCGGCGACCAGCGCCTGGCGGCCGGCCAGGTCCAGGTCGGCCAGGTGTTGCGGCGGCATGGAGGCCCGGCGTGCGGTCGGGGCGTCCGAGATGGCGGGGATCAGCGGCAGACTCGTCATGGCTGGTCCAGTGTGTCACGCCTCCGGTGGTCGGCACCTGTCCGGAGGTGTCGAACCGGCCCCCGCCGTGGGTCGGCACTGCTCGGGCCATGGTGTTGCATGCCTCACCCCGCCACCGGCACGAAGATCACCAGCAACAGGTACGCGGTGGGCACGGCGAACAGGATCGAGTCCAGCCGGTCCATCAGGCCACCGTGCCCGGGCAGCAGGTTGCTCATGTCCTTGATCCCGAGGTCCCGCTTGATCATCGACTCGGCGAGGTCGCCGAGGACCGCCGCGCAGGAGATGGCCACCCCGAACACCGCCCCCCACCAGGGAGCCAGATCGAACATCAACCACAACAGCAGGGCACTTCCCAGAGCCGCCGCGGTGACCGAGCCGGCGAAACCCTCCCAGGACTTCTTCGGGCTGATCGACGGCGCCATCGGGTGCCGGCCGAAGCGGACACCGGCCGCGTACCCACCGGTGTCGGAGAGGACCACCGCGATCAGCGTGGCCAGGATGCGCAGCCGGCCGTCGTCGGGCGCCGCCGCCAGCATCGCCGCGAAACCGGCGAGGAACGGCACGTAGACAGCGATCAGGGTGGCGGCGGTGAGATCCCGTTGGAAGCCGGCCGGGCCGTCACCCAACCGCCAGATCATCGTGCCGAGCACCGTCACCAGCAACCCGAGGCTGAGCGCGTCCGGGCCCGCGAACCAGGCCAGACCCACGGTCAGGACACCACCGGCGATCAGCGGCACCAGTGGCGGGTGGGCGCCGCTGCGGCGCACCGCCCGGGCCATCTCCCAGATCCCGATGGCGACGGCGACGGCGATCACCGGCAGGAACGCCGGCGGGTACACGGCCAGCGGCACCACGATCAGCGCGCCGAGGGCGAGGCCCACACCGATGGCCGCCGGCAGGTTGCGACCGGCCCGCCCGGTACCCACCTGCTGGGTCGCCGGTCGGTCGATGCTGGCCCTACGGCGGCCCTTCGGCCGCCGACCCGTCGGCGGCTCCGGGTCGTCCACCGGCTCGTCGTCCGGCAGGATCTCGGCGCCGATGGGCGCGAGCTGCGCAGTCGGGTAACCGGCATCGTCGTCGTAGCGCGGCGCGGCGTCGCGATCGTCGTAGCGCGGAGCGACATCGCGGTCGTCGTAGCGGTCGCGGTCGTCGTAGCGGTCGTCGTAGCGGTCGCGGTCGCCCGGGCGGACGGTACGGCCCCGCTCGTCGTACGGGTCCACTGGCTGCGGCTCGGCGTACGCCCGGGCGCGAGGCTCGGCGTACAGCTCAGGCCCGACGGCCGGACGGCGGCTCCACTGGCCGGCCTCCAACTCCTGCTCGGGCCAGGGCAGGGCGACCGGGTGTTCCGGCCGGTCCCAGCCGCGCGGCTCGCCACTGTAGGGGTCGGGGTGGGACATCACGCACCGTGTTGGAGCGCGAGTGCCACCACATGACGCAAGACCACAAGCATCCCCTACAAGCGCGACTGTGTTCCTCGGGCCCGACCGCCGCGACGGTCGGTGGATCCCCGGTGTGCACCACCCGGTGGCCGGGAATCCTGCCGAGCCTACTGCACACGCCGCCGGGGCGAGGCGGACGATGGCCCGGCCCCTTCGGCGTACCTGTCCGGGAGCCGACCCCCTCGTGCGCGCCCTTTGCACTGCTTCAGCGGAGGCGACAGTCGATGTCCGGATACCGGACACGAGGTGTTGCCCCGGTTGAAGCAGAGCAAAGCGCCGAGACGAGGTGGGCTGCCCCGCCACGCGCTGGCTCAGCGCGACGCGACCGACCGGGAAAGGGGGCGAGGCCCGCCCCGCTGATCGGGTCGGGCCTCGTCGTGGTGAGCGGTGGCGGTCAGACCTCCAGCAGCTCGGTCTCCTTGTGCTTGACCAGGTCGTCGATGCTGGCGACGTAGCGCTGCGTCAGGTCGTCGAGTTCCTTCTCGGCGCGGCGGCCGTCGTCCTCGCCGGCCTCGCCGTCCTTGACGATCCGGTCCAGCTCCTCCTTGGCGCGGCGGCGGACGTTCCGGATGGCCACCTTGGCCTCCTCGCCCTTGTGCCGAACCACCTTGATCATGTCGCGGCGACGCTCCTCGGTCATCTGCGGGAGCAGGATGCGCAACTGGTTGCCCTCGTTGTTCGGGTTGACCCCGAGGTCCGAGTCGCGGATCGCCTTCTCCATCGCGTTGATCTGCGAGTTGTCGTAAGGCTTGATGATGGCCATCCGCGGCTCGGGGACCGCGATGGACGCCATCTGGGTCAACGGCGTCGGAGTGCCGTAGTAGTCGATGATGACCTTGGAGAACATGGCGGCGTTGGCGCGACCGGTACGGATCGCGCCGAACTCCTCCTTGGCGTGCTCAACCGCACGCTCCATCTTCTCCTCGGCCTCGAGGAGGGTGTCGTCGATCACCGGTCTCCTCGCCTCCTTCTGTGCTCGTGGTGGGCTCTGCTGAAAGTCGTCCGGCTCACGCGGTGATCAGGGTGCCGATCTTCTCGCCACCCACCGCGCGGATGATGGTGTCGTCACCCTGCGCACCGAAGACCAGCATCGGCAGGCCGTTCTCCATGCAGAGACTGAACGCCGCCGCGTCGGCCACCCGCAGGTTGCGGCGCAGCACCTCGGAGAAGGTGATCGAGTCGAGCTTGCTGGCGGTGGGGTCGATCCGCGGGTCGGCGGTGTAGACGCCGTCGACGCCGTTCTTGCTCATGAGCACCACGTCGGCCCGGATCTCCAGCGCCCGCTGCGCGGCCACCGTGTCGGTGGAGAAGTACGGCATGCCGGCGCCGGCGCCGAAGATGACCACGCGGCCCTTCTCCAGGTGCCGGATCGCCCGCAGCGGAATGTAGGGCTCGGCGACCTGGGCCATCGTGATGGCGCTCTGCACCCGCGTCTCGATGCCCTCCTTCTCCAGGAAGTCCTGCAACGCGAGGCAGTTCATCACGGTGCCGAGCATGCCCATGTAGTCGGCGCGCGCGCGGTCCATGCCGCGCTTCTGCAGCTCCGCGCCGCGGAAGAAGTTCCCCCCGCCGACAACCACCGAGACCTGCACGCCGCGGCGGACCACGGTGGCGATCTGGCGGGCGATGGCCTGTACGACGTCCGGGTCGACGCCGATCGCGCCGCCACCGAACACCTCACCGGAGAGCTTCAGCACCACCCGGCGGGCCCGCCCGGGCGGCGGTGCCGTCGGATCGTCCATCGCCAGAGTCCGGTCACTCACAACCTGCGTCATCCGCCCCGCCTTCCCCACGCGCACGCCCTCGGGCGACGCGATACCGCGAACCTGCCGCTGCCGACCCTATGTGACGAGGAGGCCGCGGTGCCTGTCACGTACACCGGCGGCCTCCTCGTCGACGTCTTGCGCCCACGGGCGCGCGCGGCGCCCGGGTGGCGGCTCAGGCCTGGCCGACCTCGAACCGCACGAAGCTGGTGACCTCGATGCCGGCCTCGGCCAGCACCTGCTTCACCGACTTCTTGTTGTCGGCAACCGACGCCTGCTCGACGAGGACGTAGTCCTTGAAGAAGGCGTTCACCCGACCGTCGACGATCTTCGGCAGCGCCGCCGCGGGCTTGTTCTCCTCGCGGGCGGTCTGCTCGGCGATGCGCCGCTCGGACTCGACGACCTCGGCCGGAACCTCGTCCCGGCTGAGGTACTTCGGCCGCATCGCGGCGATCTGCATCGCGACGCCGCGGGCGTCGGCGTCGCCCGCCTCGTCGGACTTGCCGGTGTACGACACCAGCACGCCGACGGCCGGCGGCAGGTCCTGCGCCTTGCGGTGCAGGTAGACCGCGGTGGTGCCCTCGACCTTGGCGAAGCGGTTGAGGACCAGCTTCTCGCCGATCTTGGCGGACTGCTCCTGGATCAGGTCCGCGACGACCTTGCCGTCGAGCTCGCTGGCGAGCAGCTCCTCGGCGTTGTTCACGCCGGAACGCTCACCGTGCTCGACCAGCTGCTGGGCCAGCGCGATGAACGACTCGGTCTTGGCGACGAAGTCGGTCTCGCAGTTGACCTCGAGCAGCGCCTTGCCGGAGTGTGCGACCAGACCGTTGGCGGCCGTACGGCCAGCCCGCTTGCCGACGTCCTTCGCGCCCTTGACGCGCAGGATCTCGACGGCCTTGTCGAAGTCGCCCTCGGCCTCGGTCAACGCCTTCTTGCTGTCCATCATGCCGGCGCCGGTGAGGTCGCGGAGCTTCTTGACGTCCGCGGCGGTGATTTGGGACATGGCTCTCTCTTCGATGTTGAGTCGGCGTGTGGATGGTCAGAGGTGCCGGTTACCCGGATTCGGGCGGAACCTGCCCGTCGTACCGTCGCCGCCCGCCGTTCGTGAAAACGGACGGCGGGCGGGCGACGGTGCGGTCACTCTGCGGTGGCGGCCGCCGGCTGCTCGGTGGCGGCCTGCGCCGGCTCCTCGGTGGCGGCGGGCTGCTCGGTGGCGGCGGCCTGCTCGGTGGCGGCAGCGGCCGGCTGCTCGGCCGGGGCGGCCGACTCGTCAGCCTTCTTCGGCTCGAGCAGCTCGCGCTCCCACTCGGTCAGCGGCTCGTCGCTCGCGACACCCTCGGGCTTCTCGTCGTTGCCCCGGCGACGGCCGGAACGAGCGATCAGACCGTCCGCGACGGCGGCGGCGACGACCTTGGTCAGCAGCTCGGCCGAGCGGATGGCGTCGTCGTTACCCGGGATCGGGAAGTCGACCTCGTCCGGGTCGCAGTTGGTGTCGAGGACGGCGATCACCGGGATGCCCAGCTTGCGGGCCTCGTCGACAGCGATGTGCTCCTTCTTGGTGTCGACGATCCAGACGGCGGCCGGCAGCTTCTGCATGTCCCGCAGACCACCCAGCGTGCGGGTCAGCTTGATCTTCTCGCGGGAGAGCTGCAGGGTCTCCTTCTTGGTGTAACCGGCGGCGGTGCCGCTGAGGTCACCCAGGCCCTCCAGCTCCTTCATCCGCTGGAGCCGCTTGTACACGGTCTGGAAGTTGGTCAGCATGCCACCGAGCCAGCGGTGGTTGACGTACGGCTGACCGACCCGCGTCGCCTGCTCGGCGATGGCCTCCTGGGCCTGCTTCTTGGTGCCGACGAAGAGGATGCTGCCACCCTCGGCGACGGTCCCACGCACGAACTCGTACGCCTTCTCGATGTACTCGAGGGTCTGGCGCAGGTCGATGATGTAGATGCCGTTGCGCTCGGTCATGATGAAGCGCTTCATCTTCGGGTTCCAGCGCCGGGTCTGGTGCCCGAAGTGGACACCGCTCTCCAGCAGCTGGCGCATGGTCACGACGGCCATGGTTGGGGTACTCCTCAAGATCCCTGGTTGTCACGCCCGGCCGGTGGCCGGGCGTCCTGGCGCCTGGTCGCCGGCCCATGGTGGACCCGATCAAGATCGGGACCAGGGAGGCCGTCGCTACACGACGATTCGTGAAGAGGGCGCGCGAGGTCGACCGCGCAAGGCGGTCGCCAGTTGGCCAGTGTACGCCCCTCCCCGGTTGCACCGTGCCGGGGTGCCGCGCGGCGGGTCAGCCGGCGGCGAGCGCCGCGGCGACGAAGAGCACGAGACCGACAGTCAGGTACGCCGTGGGAGGGCGCAGCCAACCCCGGCCACTGTCGGAGAGCGCGAGTCCGCCCGTCCTGAGCCCGTACAGCCCGGTTGCGAAGATCGGCAGCCCGGCGACCAGGCAGATGCCCACCACGACGTTGCCCGCGTCCACCGGGTCGCCCGTCACACCGGCCAGCAACACCCGCAGCGCGGGGATCTCGAAGATCAACGCCAGCAGGGCGAAGAGGGCCGCCAACGCCGGCCGGCGGGTCCGGTAGACACCGTCCGGTGCCGGGGGGTACGCCGGAGCGTCGCCCCCGGTCGGGTCGGGGCGGGGGCCGATCCCCGGCATCGGGCCGGTCGGCATCTCCAGCGGATGCGGGTGCTCCCCGCTGCCGCCCCGGGTCGGCTCGACGATCGGGTATCCGGCGAGCGGGGCGGGCCGGCTCTGCTCGGCCAGCGGGACAGGCTGGCTCTGCTCCCCGGCCAGGCCCGGCCCACCGAGCAGGGCGACCGCCGGCCCGACGTCCGGGGTGGGGGCCGGGCCGACGTTGCCGCCGGTCACCAGCCCGGTGTCCCGGGCGGTGGTCGACACGGCGTCTCGGGCGGTGTCCGGCGTCGTCATGGTCAGTGGCTCTCGGGCGGCCCGGCGGCCGGGCAGCTCACCGGAGATCTCCGAGGACTCCCGATCCGCCCTGCGTGAGCGCGTCGTCCGGTAACCGTCCGCGTCCGTGCGGGCGTCACCCAGCGGGTCGGGGACGCGCCCGAAATCTGCCTCGCCGACGCCGAACCGCCCCGGCTGCGCCTCGACGGCACCGAACCGCCCGGAGTCCGGTTCCGGGGCACCGCCGAAGCGACCCGCGTCCACCGCGCCGAAACGACCCGAGTCGGGTTCTGACGCACCACCGAAGCGGGTGGGGTCCGGCTCGCGGCGTCGGCCGACGCCGGTGTCCTCGACGGAGCGACCGTCCTCGATGCCACGCTGCTCGGGGATATCGCCGTCGCGGTATCGCGGTTCACCCGTACCGCGCCACTCGGGCTCGCCGTAGCCGCGGCCCCGCTCGTCGGGGTACCAGCGCGGCTCCTGATCTTCCGGAAAGCTCCGTCGTCCGTCCACGTCAGGCACCGTATGCGACGGGCCGTGCCCGCGCCATTTCGGCCCGGCGGGGTTGGTCGACCCCCACCGCCCACTCCGCGTCGTAGCACAGCAGGGGCTTGATCGTCCGGTTGTCCACAGAGCGACCGTCATCCACAGGCGGGCCGCGGCGGGGTCGCGGCGTGCGCACTCGACCGGGCACCGTCGCGGCCATGACGAAGCGGAACCAGGCGGTCGGCGCGTACGGCGAGCGGTGCGCCGCCCGGCACCTGAGCGAGGCGGGACTAGACCCGATCGTCCGGAACTGGCGGTGCCCGGACGGGGAGATCGACATCATCGCCTGGGACGGGCCGGTGCTCGCGTTCTGCGAGGTGAAGACCCGTCGGGGCGACACCTTCGGCACGCCGGCCGAGGCTGTCGTACCCGCCAAGGCCCGCCGCCTGCGCGGTCTCGCCGCGCGGTGGCTCGCCGAGACCGGCACGAGCGCCGACGAGGTGCGGTTCGACGTGCTGTCGGTGCGGCTGCCCACCGCCGGTCCCGCGCAGGTCGACCACGTCAAGGGCGCGTTCTGAGATGCGCCACCGACGCATCGGCGACGCGCCGTGAGCTACGCGAAGGTCCTCTGCGTGGGGTTGGTCGGCGTCACCGGCCACCTCGTCGAGGTCGAGGCGGACCTGGCCGCCGGCCTGCCGGCGGTGGTGATCTCCGGTCTGCCGGACACGGCTCTGCACGAGGCCCGCGACCGGGTCCGGGCCGCCGTGGTCAACTCCGGCCAACGCTGGCCGAACCGGCGCATCACGTTGAACCTGCTGCCGGCCACGCTGCCGAAGTTCGGCTCGGCGTTCGATCTGGCCATCGCCGCCGCGCTGCTGGGCGGCTCGGGCGAGCTGCCGCTGCTTCCGCTGGAGGGGGTCGTGGTTCTCGGCGAGTTGGGCCTCGACGGGACGGTCCGGCCGGTGCGCGGTGTGCTGCCGATGGTCGCCGCCGCGGCCAGGGCCGGCATCGAACGGGTCATCGTGCCGACCGGCAACGCCGCCGAGGCAGCGGTCATCCCCGGCGTACGGGTGCGGGCCGTGGACACGCTGCACCGACTGGTCGCCTTCGTGCGCGACGGCAGCCCGCTCATCGAACCACCGCCGGACGCCCCGGCACCGGTTCTCGGCGGCCCCGACCTCGCCGAGGTCGCCGGGCAGGAGTTGGGTCGGCGGGCGCTGGAGGTCGCCGCCGCAGGTGGGCACCACATCGCGCTGCTCGGCCCTCCGGGTGCCGGCAAGACGATGCTTGCCGAGCGGCTGCCGTCACTCCTGCCCGAGTTGGACGACGACGCTGCGCTGGAGGTGACCGCGCTGCACTCGGTCGCGGGGCTGCTGCCGCCGGGCGGTCGACTCCTGCGCCGCCCGCCGTTCCAGGCGCCTCACCACACGGCGACGATCCCGTCCCTCGTCGGCGGCGGTTCCGGGTTGGCCCGCCCCGGAGCGGTGTCCCTGGCGCACCGCGGGGTGCTGTTCCTGGACGAGGCGCCGGAGTTCAGCAAGGGCGCGCTGGAGGCGCTGCGCCAGCCGCTGGAGAACGGTCGCATCCTGTTGAGCCGGAGCGGGGGCGGCACCGAGTACCCGGCCCGGACCCAACTGGTGCTGGCCGCCAACCCGTGTCCCTGCGCCAAGCCGTCCGGCGACGCGTACTGCGAGTGCTCTCCGCTGGTCCGCCGCCGCTACCTGGGCCGACTCTCCGGGCCGCTGCTCGACCGGATCGACGTGCAGGTGCGGTTGATGCCCGTACGTGCGGCGGAGCTGATGGCATCCGGTGGCGACGCGGAGTGCTCGGCCGCGGTCGCCGCCCGGGTCGCGGCGGCCCGCAGCGCGGCGGCCACCCGCTGGGCCGGCCTCGGACGACGCCTCAACGCCGAGGTGGACGGTCCGCTCCTGCGCCGCCCGCCATGGCGGCTACCGGCACTGGTCACCGCCGATCTGCGCGGCCGGCTCGACTCCGGCTCGCTCTCGGCCCGGGGCTTCGACCGGGTGATCCGAATGGCCTGGACCATCGCGGATCTGGACGGCCGGGACCGGCCGGATCGCGACGACGTACGAGAGGCGACCCAGCTACGGACAGGAGAGACGGCATGAGCGCCGACGAGGAGAGCAGGCTGGCCCGCGTGGCGTTGACCTGGCTGGCCGAGCCGGGCACGAGAACGGTGTACCGGTTGGTCGAACGGCTGGGGCCGGTGGCGACGCTGGATCTGTTGCTCGACGGCGGCAGCCCCGACCGGCGGTTGTCCGCCGCCGTGGCCGCTCGGATGTCCGCCGGTGACGCTCGTGCCGTGGCGGCCGAGGCCCTGGACCGGACAGATCGGCTCGGCGCACGTCTGGTCACACCGGACGACGACGAGTGGCCGGCCCGCGTCGCCGATCTCACCAGCCTGCGACTTCCGGACCTGAGCCGCCGGGTGGACGCGGAGACCGCCCCACCGCTGTGCTTCTGGGTACGTGGCGCATGGCCGCTCGGCGAGGCGCTGGACCGCTCGGTGGCGGTGGTCGGCGCGCGGGCTGCCACCGGCTACGGCCAACACGTGGCCACCGATCTGGGGTACGGGCTGGCCGAGCGGGACTGGACGGTCGTCTCCGGTGGCGCCTTCGGGATCGACGCCGCCGCCCACCGGGGCGCCCTGAACGCCGACGGGCTGACGGTGGCGGTGCTGGCCTGCGGGGTGGACCGGCCGTACCCGATGGGCAACACGGCCCTCTTCGACCGGATCGCCGACACGGGCCTGCTGGTCAGTGAGTGGCCGCCCGGCGCCGAGCCGCTGCGGCCCCGGTTCCTGATCCGCAACCGGGTGATCGCGGGCGGCACGCTGGGCACCGTCCTGGTGGAGGCGTCGGCGCGCAGCGGCGCGACGCAGACGGCCCGGCGTGCCATCTTCACCGGCCGGGTGGCCATGGTGGTGCCCGGGCCGGTGACCTCGGCGATGTCCGTCGGCGCGCACGAGCTGCTGCGCGAGAATCCCAGGGCTCGGCTGGTCACCGGGGTCGCACACGTACTCGAGGAGGTGGGTCGCATCGGTGCGGACCTGGCTCCGCTGGCCCGTGGCCCGCAGCGGCCGACCGACGCGTTGGACGACGACGCCCGGTCGGTGCTGGAGGCGTTGCCCCGCCGGGGCGTACGGGGTGTGGACGCGCTCGCCGCCCGAGCGGGCCTGGACGTACGCACCGCCCTCCGCAAGCTCTCGCTACTCGAAGAGCTGTCCATGGTGGTACGACGTGACGACGGCTACGCCCTCGCTCCTCTCGACAAGCCCAAGGGTCCGGCCGATCGCTGGTAGAGCCGTACGCTGGTGCCGTGCCAACTGTCCGTGGGGGTGCAGCCACCGCAACGCCGCCATCGGCGCGGCGGCCGTGAGCCGGGCCTCCCGGGGCACCCGGGCCACCCACCAGGAGTTGCCGCCCGCGTTCCGCGACGCGGTCGACGACTTTGCCGCGCACCTGTCCCAGGTCCGCAACCGGTCGGCGCACACCGTCCGCGCGTACGTCACCGACGTGGTCGCGTTGCTCGACCACGCGGTCCGGATGGGTTGCCGAGAACTGTGCGAGGTGGACCTGTCGGTGCTGCGGAGCTGGTTGGCCCGACAGCGGACCACCGGCGCCGCCCGTACGTCACTGGCACGCAGAGCCGCCTCGGCACGGGCGTTCAGCGCGTGGGCACACCGCGCCGGGCTGCTCCCCACCGACGTGGGCGCGGCACTGGCCAGCCCTCGCGCGCACCGGGAACTGCCCAGCGTCCTGCGCGCCGACCAGGCCGCCGCGCTGCTCGATGCACCACCCCGGCACCCGGCGGCCGCAACCGGCACGCCCACGACGGAGTCCACCCCGGGCGGAGACCCCACGACGACAGGGGCGGCCGACGCGGCGGTGGTCCTGCGCGACCGGGCGCTGCTGGAACTGCTCTACGCCACCGGCGCACGGGTCAGCGAGGTGTGCGGGCTGGACGTCGAGGACGTCGACCACGGCCGACGGGTGGTCCGGGTCTTCGGCAAGGGCGGTCGGGAGCGGTCGGTGCCGTACGGGGTGCCGGCGCAGCGTGCGCTCGACGAGTGGTTGCGGCAGGGCCGTCCCGCGCTGGTCGCCCCGCGGTCGGGTGGCGCGCTGCTGCTCGGTGCCCGTGGCGGTCGGCTGAATCCGACCAGCGCCCGTCAGATCGTCGGCAGGTACGCCGAGGCCGCCGGCCTGCCCCGCACCAGCCCGCACGGGCTGCGCCACTCCGCCGCCACCCACCTGCTGGAGGGCGGGGCCGACCTGCGCGCCGTGCAGGAACTGCTCGGCCACTCGTCGCTGGCCAGTACGCAGATCTACACGCACGTCTCGGTGGAGCGGCTGCGCGCCGCCTACCGGCAGGCCCATCCCCGCGCCTGATCAAGGACCGAAGGCCGGGACGACTCGACGGTTACGATCATCGGGTGACTGCCCCGCAGCCCCCCGAGCCGATTCCGGGCGCCCGCCTGCTCTTCTCCCTGGACCCGGCGGTCAGCCATCTCAACCACGGGTCGTTCGGCGCGGTGCCGATCGGCGTGCAGCGGGTCCAGCAGCGGCTGCGCGACGAGATGGAGGCCAACCCGCTGCGCTTCTTCACCCAGGGGCTCGTCGACCGGATCGCGCACACCAGGCGGCACCTCGCCGGGTTCCTCGGCGCGGACCCGGAGGGCAGCGCGCTGATCGGCAACACCACCACGGGCGTCGCCCTGGTGCTTCAGTCGGTGGGCCTACGCCCCGGCGACGAGATCCTCAGTACCGACCACGGGTACGGGGCGGTCAGTCTGGCCATCGCGCGGGAGTGCCGCCGCACCGGCGCGGTGAGCCGGGTCCTGCCGATCCCGTTGGACGCCAGCGACGAGCAGATCGTGCAGACCATCCGAGCCGGCCTGCGCCCGGGGAGGACCCGGCTGCTCGTCGTCGACCAGCTCACCTCCGCCACCGCGAAGCTCTTCCCGACCGCCGCCATCGTGGCAGTGGCCCACGAGAGCGGCGTGCCGGTCCTGGTCGACGCCGCACACGCTCCCGGCATGCTCTCCACCACGGTCGCCAGCATCGGCGCCGACTTCTGGGCGGGCAACCTGCACAAGTGGGGGTACGCCCCGCGCGGCACCGCCCTGCTGACGGTCGCCCCGCCGTGGCGGGAGCGGATCGAACCGCTGGTGGTGTCGTGGGAGCAGGAGACGGGCTTTCCGACTCGGATCGAATGGCAGGCCACCCTCGACTACACCTCGTGGCTCGCCGCCCCGGCAGGACTGTTCACGCTGCGCAGCCTCGGCGTCGACCGGGTGCGTCGGCACAACGCCGCGCTCGCCGCGTACGGCCAGCGGGTGGTGGGGGACGCGCTCGGCGTGCCCCCCGCCGATCTGCCCGACCCCGGCGGACCGGGGGTTGCCCTGCGCCTCATCCCGCTGCCGGCCGGCACGGCGACCACCATCGACGCGGCGCGGGCGTTGCAGACGCGCATCGGCGAGCGGCTCGCCGCCGAGGTCGCGGTGATGAGCTGGGACGGTCGCGGCTGGCTGCGGCTCACCGGTCAGGTCTACAACAGCGCCGACGAGTACGAGCGGCTGGCTGTGCGGCTGCCGGCGCTGCTCGCCCAGCGCTGACCCCGCTCCCCCGATCGAGCGGACCGGGCGCACCGGGAGCAGCCGCACCGGGCCGAGGCCGAGCAGGGCCAGCGGGTCCAGATATTCGTCGCCCCGGCGCAGGCCCCAGTGCAGGCACGCGCCGGCCGGGCAACCCGGGTGGCCGGGCAGCAGTTCGCCCAGCGGCGCGCCTGTGGCGACTGCCTGACCGGGGCGTACCGCAGGTTGGACCGGCTCGTGGGTGGTCCGCAGCCCGTCGGCGTGCCCCACGGTGACCACCTCTCGACCGGCCACCAGGCCGGCGAAGAGCACGGTGCCCGGCCCGGCACTGCGGACCATGGTTCCCGCCGAGGCGGCCAGGTCGACGCCCCGGTGGCCGGACAGCCACGGCTGGGGTGGCGGGTCGAAGCGGCGCACCAGTCGCGGTGGCCCGTCGAGCGGCCAGCGGAAGCGCTCGGTGGGATCGGGCGCAGAGGCGGAAGCCTGGAACGCGATCGGCACGGTCGGCGTCGGTGGCTGGCCGGGCACCGACGCGACAAGCACCGCCAGACCGCAGAGCTGCACGATCAGAGCGAGGGGGAACGCCGCGCAGAGCAGCACGGTACGGCGGATCGAGCCGAGGCGGGTGGTGACTGGCGCGCGCATGCCGGCAGCCTCGGCCCGGGGCCCGGTCGTTCGCCAGCCCGGCCGCCGAAGCTGTGGACAACAGTCCGCTCTGTGGACGACCACCCGGAGGAGTCGACGATCTGCTATGCCACGCTGAGGAGATACGGTCCGCTCCGGGCTCGCCGAGGCGTCGGGTAGGGCCTTCCACCCTTCCCGACGTCCCATCGGACGAGCCGGGGTCAGATCACCACCACTGCTCGTTGGAACCGGTTTCGTAGTCGTACTCCTCGACGTGGTCCCACTTAGCCCCGGTCAGCTTCTGATAGGCGTTCGAGGGGACGTCGAGGATCGAATCCGCGTGTGCGGCCTCGACGGTGGTGAAGCGTGCGAACGCCGCCGGATCGGCGAGCACAGCATCGAATGCCGCAGGCCCCGCCACCACCACCGCGCAGCGCGCATAAAGGAAGCCGTCCTCAGTCAGTTGATCAGCGCCCGGTGGGACCGCCTGAGCGAGCACCCGACGGTCCAACTGATGGAGCTTGACTGCAAGCGTCTCGGCGAAATCGATGATCCGCTCCACCGGCTCGTCCGCCAACACGGCGGTCAACCGCTCGTACGGACGGTCGTCCTGGACCTCCGGCTGACCGCCGAGCACGGCGACGAGCCGCCAGAATTCCTCATCTACAAGCATCGAATCCTCAACCCGTCATCGGTACGACCAGATCAGTGCCAATTCTTGCGTCGGTTCTCCGGCGCTGGCCGAAGGCCTAGGCTGGGCCGCGTACGGCGGGTGCCGCCGGGTGTACCGGGGAGGCCAGCATGACCACTCTCGACGATCGGACGACGTCCCGTCCGGACGGCGCCGAAGCTTCCGGCCCGACGCTGGCCGACGTCAGCGGCCCGTCGCGGCTCGCCGCACCGGACGAGGCGATCAGCGCCGACGAGTTGCAGCTCGCCGCCCGCAACCACGGCCTTCCGCTGGAGGCGCTGCGCTACGACGTCACCCCGGCCGGGCTGCACTACCTGCTGATCCACTACGACATCCCGGAGCTGAATCCGGCGACGCACGCGCTGACCATCGGCGGCGCGGTCGAACGGCCGTCGACCGTCACCCTGGCCGACCTGCGCGAACGGCCCAGCGTCACCCACCGGGTCACCCTGGAGTGCGCCGGCAACGGTCGGGCCCTGCTGCACCCCCGGCCGGTGAGTCAGCCGTGGCTGGTCGAGGCGGTCGGCAACGCCGAGTGGACCGGCACTCCACTCGCGCCGCTGCTGCGCGAGGCGGGCCTGGGCGCGGACGCGGTCGACGTGGTCTTCACGGGCGCCGATCACGGTGTCGAGCGGGGTGTCGAGCAGGACTACCAGCGGGCGCTGCCGATCGCCGACGCGCTACGCGAGGAGGTGCTGCTGGCGTACGAGATGAACGGGGCTCCCCTGCTGCCGCAGCACGGCGCGCCACTGCGGCTGATCGTGCCGGGCTGGTACGGCATGGCGCACGTCAAGTGGCTGCAGTCGATCGACGTCCGGACGACGCCGTTCGACGGCTACCAGAACGCGGTCGCCTACCGGCTGCGCCAGAACGCCGACGACCCGGGCGAGGCGGTCACCCGGATCGAGCCGCGCGCACTGGTCCGCCCGCCGGGCTTTCCGGACTTCATGACGCGCCGTCGGGTGCTGCGGGCGGGACCGTGCACGGTGGACGGTCGGGCCTGGTCGGGGCACGCGCCGGTGGTGACGGTGGAGGTGAGCGTCGACGACGGGGCGAGCTGGGCGCCGGCCGAGCTGGACCCGCCGGCGGGCGGCGAGTTCGCCTGGCGGCGGTGGCGGTACGAGTGGACGGCGACGCCCGGCCGGTACGTGCTCAGCGCGCGGGCGACCGACGCGTCCGGGCGGACCCAGCCGGTCGAGCAGCCGTGGAACCGTGGCGGTTTCGCCAACAATCTGGTGCAGCGCGTCGAGGTCGTGGTGCCGGCCGGGTGACCGGTGGGTCAGCCGCGGGTGGGGGCCCGTGGTGCGACCGGTCGGTCAGTTGCCGAAGCCGGAGTCGGCGGGCAGGGAGATGTCCGGCTTCTCCAACTCCTCGACGTTGACGTCCTTGAAGGTCATCACGCGGACGTTCTTCACGAAGCGGGCAGGACGGTACATGTCCCACACCCAGGCGTCGTGCATCTCGACCTCGAAGTAGACCTCGCCGTCGGAGTTGCGCACGTGCAGGTCGACCTGGTTGGCCAGGTAGAACCGGCGCTCGGTCTCCACCACGTAGGAGAACTGGCGGACAATGTCGCGGTACTCCCGGTAGAGCTGCAGCTCCATCTCGGTCTCGTACTTTTCGAGATCTTCCGCGCTCATCGCACTCCGCCTTCCATGACCACATCTTCCCCCACCGGCGCCGAAGGCCGAAGCTGCTCGCCCAACGCCACGCCGACGGTACCCCCTGACGCGCGGGAGTGCCCCATCGGCTCGTCCGAGCCCGGGTCGACGGGCCGCCGGGCGCGCGGCGGCCGGCCGTCGCGGCCGGAGACCGTGGCGACATTGACGTACGAGAAGCGGTGTTCCCGGCACGGCCCGTGCTCGCGCAGCGTCGCGCTGTGCTCCGGGGTGATGTAGCCCTTGTGTTCGGCGAAGCCGTACGCCGGGTACACCCCGTCCAACTCCACCATGATCCGGTCCCGGGTCACCTTCGCGAGAACGCTGGCCGCGGCCACACAGGCGGCCACCCGGTCGCCCTTCCACACCGCGAGCCCCGGCACACCGAGGCCGTCCACGCCGAAGCCGTCGGTCAGCACGTACTCCGGTCGGGTGGTGAGCGAGGCGAGGGCCCGACGCATCGCGGCCAGATTGCACACGTGCAACCCCCGGGCGTCGACCTCCTCCGCCGGGATGATCACCACGGCGTACGCGAGTGCGCGGTCGACGACCTCGGCGTACACCCGCTCCCGGCTGGCCGGGGTGAGGAGCTTGGAGTCGGCAAGTCCGTCGATCTCGCCGCGTCGCCCCTCGGGGAGCACGGCGGCGGCGGCGACCAGCGGCCCGGCGCACGCCCCTCGGCCGGCCTCGTCGGCGCCGGCCACGTGCCGGAAGCCGCGCCGTTGCAGTGCGCGCTCCAACGCGTACAGACCGGCCTCCCGGCGCACGACGGTACGCGGCGGGGTCAGCACGACGCCTCGCCAGCCGGCGGCAGGAGACGGGCCAGCAGGTCGGGCAACTCGGGCGGGTAGTACCGCTCGCCGCTGGCGGCCAGTTCGGCCGGCGCCCACCAGCGGTGACCCGCGATGCTGCGCTGCTCGATGTCCGTGAAACCGATGGTGTCGACCTGCCACCCGGGCACCCTGAGCAGGAAGAAGTCCTGCTTCTGGCGGTACCAGCCGCCGTCGAACGGAAACTCGGTCTCGTCCGACCAGACGGGCTCGCCCAGGTCGGCGGGCTCGACCCGTAGCCCGGTCTCCTCGGCCAACTCACGGGCCGCCCCGCGCGCCGGGGACTCCCCCTCGTCGAGCCCGCCGCCCGGGGTGAACCAGTAGCGGTGCTCCGGGCGGACCGGGTCGAAGCCGTGGAACATCAAAACCCGGCCGGCCGCGTTGACGAGCAGCACTCGGGCCGCGCGTCGAGGGGTGCAGACACGGAGGGCGCTGTTCGCGGCCTCCGGGCCCGTGCTCTCACTCCTCACGGTCACCGCACCAGCCTGCCAGACGGGCGGCCGATCGCCCATGCCCCCGTCCGCTTCTACGGCTTGGGAATGCCGTCGAACTGGTCGGGCACGGTCAGCCAGGTGGCCCGGTTGAAGGGCCAGAAGACGGTGAACGCCCGCCCGACCACCTCGCCCTCGGGGATGGTGGCCTCGGTGATGTTCTGCCCGGACTGTTGCCAGTGCTCCAGCGAGTCACCGGAGGCCGAGCGGTGGTCACCCATCACCCACAGCCGACCCTTCGGCACGGTGATGTCGAACTCCTGGTCGGCGGCCTTGTCCTGGACACCGTCGATCGAGAAGATGTACGGCTCGTCGAGCGACTTGCCGTTGATCATCAGACGTTCCTGCGGGTCGCAGCAGACCACGTGGTCGCCGCCGACGCCGATCACCCGCTTGATGAAGTCCTCGCCGTCGGGGTTGCCGCTCCACTCGGTGGGTGCCTTGAACACGATCACCTCACCGCGGTGCGGTGACCGGAAGTCGTAGACCAGCTTGTTGACCAAAACCCGGTCATCGATCTTGAGAGTGTTCTCCATGGACGGGGACGGGATGAAGAAGGTCTGCAGCACGAAGGCGCGGACCAACACCGCGACCAGGATCGCCACACCCAGCAGGATCGGCAGCTCCTTCCAGAAGGAGCTACGGGGCTTGTCGGTCTGCTCGTCAATCACGCCAAGGAGCCTACGTTGCCGGGCCGGACGTCACCGTCCGGAACGCGCGGGAACCCCTCAGCGCGGCCGCCAGCGGGAGGATCAGCAGCACACCGCCCTGCGGGGACGGGCGGACCGGCGGCGCATCGGAGGAGGCCGTGGCCGGCGCGGCCACGTCGTCGAACGTCGCCGGCACCGACAGCGCCGCCCAGCGCGACGACGGCCAGACCACCATGAACGCCCGGCCGACGACGTTGTCGATCGGCACCGGCCCCTGACAGCGCGCGTCCTGGGAGACCTCGCGGTGGTCGCCCATCACGAAGATCTGACCCGGCGGTACGACCACCTCGTCGAAGCGCCGGGACCGGCACTCCTGCGGGTTCGGGGGCAGATCCAGTGGCGAGTCGCGCAGCACGTACGGCTCGTCGAGCGGGGTGCCGTTCACGGTGACCCGCCCCTGCGAGTCGCAGCACTTCACCCGGTCACCGGGCAGGCCGATCACCCGCTTGATGAAGTCCTTCTCGCCGGGACGGCTCACCCCGACCAGGTCGCCGACGGTCCGGCCGAGCTTTCCGGCGAACCCGGGCTCCGGCTGCGCGTCGACCTGGGGCGCCCAGCGGTCGGTGCCCCGGAACACCACCACCTCGCCGCGCACCGGGTCACGGACGTCGTAGACGACCTTGTTGACCAGCACCCGGTCGCCGATCAGGAGGGTGTCCTCCATCGAACCGGACGGGATGAAGAACGCCTGGAGCAGGAACGTGCGGATCAGCACCGCGAGGCAGAAGGCCACCACCAGCAGCAGCGGAAGCTCCTG
Organism: Micromonospora sp. NPDC005172; assembly: GCF_040608555.1. Taxonomy (NCBI): domain Bacteria; kingdom Bacillati; phylum Actinomycetota; class Actinomycetes; order Micromonosporales; family Micromonosporaceae; genus Micromonospora; species Micromonospora sp. NPDC005172. The sequence continues at coordinate 40,014 of NZ_JBEXIL010000005.1, read as the reverse complement.
CCAGAGGGGCATCTGGCGGCGGCCACGGCGGACCCGCCGGCGCCACGGATCGACGGTGCCGTCCTCGTCAAGCGTCTGCACCACGTCACCACTCCCCGGTCCGCAGAAACACCACCGCCCGGGAGCCTCGTCGAGGCTCCACGGGCGGTTGTGGACGGCTGCCCGCCTCATGGGCGGGGCCACCGCCTGGCTGCGCCCGTACGACCAGGGTAGTGCGGTCCGGTCGGTACGGCATACGCGCAGCTCAGGCGGCGTGGCGAGCGGGAAGTCAGCTGGGCTGCTTCTCCCGCTTCTCCTTGATCTTGGCCTTCTTGCCGCGCAGCTCGCGCAGGTAGTAGAGCTTGGCGCGACGCACGTCACCGCGGGTCACGATCTCGATCCGGTCGATGCCCGGGCCGTTGAGCGGGTAGGTCCGCTCGACGCCGACGCCGAAGCTGACCTTGCGGACCGAGAAGGTCTCGCGCAGACCGTCACCCTGGCGGCGGATCACGACGCCCTGGAAGATCTGGACACGGGACCGGTTGCCCTCGACGACCCGCGCGTGCACCTTGACGGTGTCACCGGCACGGAAGTCGGGAAGGTCGGTCCGCTTCGACTGGGCGTCAAGGGCGTCCAGGATGTTCATCGCTGCGTCCTCGTAAGGCTCACGGCGCACCGTCACTCGGTGCGCGGGTGGGTGATTCTGATCCCCGGGTGGCGGTCGGCGGGCCGACCCCGGTCGGGGATCCTCGCAGCCGCCCACGGGCGTGGACGGATGCGGCAACCCCCCTACTTTGCCACATCCCCCGGCGCTGGCTGAAATCCGGCTCGTTCCAGCGCCGCGATGTCCCGTTTGTCGAGCCGGTCGGCAGGCAGCGCGGCCAGCAGGTCCGGACGCCGGTCCGCCGTCCGCAGCAGCCCTTCCTCCCGCCGCCAGCGCGCGATCCTGCCGTGGTCGCCGGAGCGGAGCACCTCCGGCACGTCATGCCCACGCCAGCTCGGCGGCTTCGTGTAGATCGGCGCCTCGAGCAGGCCGTGCGCGTGCGACTCCTCGTCCAGCGAGCCGGCGTTGCCCAGCACCCCGGGCAGCAGCCGGGTGATCGCCTCCAGGACGACGAGCACCGCCACCTCGCCGCCGAAGAGCACGTAGTCACCGAGCGACACCTCGGTGACCGGCATCCGGGTGGCGGCGTGCGTCAGGACCCGCTGGTCGATGCCCTCGTACCGGCCACAGGCGAAGAGCAGATGCGGCTCGGCGGCCAGCTCGTGGGCCATGGCCTGGGTGAACGGCACACCCGCTGGCGACGGCACCAGCAGCCGAGGTGGAGCGGCCCCGTCCGGGGCGAGCGCGTCGAGCGCCGCGCCCCACGGCTCGGGCTTCATCACCATCCCCGGGCCGCCGCCGTACGGGGTGTCGTCGACCGTGCGGTGCACGTCGTGGGTCCAGGTCCGCAGGTCGTGCACGGCCAGCTGGAGTACGCCGTTGGCCCGGGCACGACCGATCAGTGACAGGTCGAGCGGGGCGAAGTACTCCGGAAAGATCGACACGACGTCGACGCGCATGCGGGGCGGTCCTAAAGATCGAGCAGGCCGGCCGGCGGGTCGACGATGACGCGTCCACCGGCCAGGTCGACCTCCGGGACGATCGCCCGGACGAACGGGATCAGCGCGGTACGACCCTCGGGACGCCGCAGAACCAGCAGGTCGGACGACGGCGCGTGGTCGATCCGGGCGACCTCGCCCAACCGCTCGCCGGCCGGGGTGACCACGGCCAGACCCACCAGCTGGTGGTCGTGGAACTCCTCCGGGTCGTCCGGAGGCTCGACGTCGGCGCTGTCCACCACGAGCAGCGTCCCGCGCAGAGCCTCGGCGGTGTTGCGGTCCAGGACGCCCTCGAACGCGATCAGCACCCGACCCTGGTGGAAGCGGGCTTCCTCGATGGTCAGCTCCGCGGGAACCTGGAACGGCACCCCGGGCTCATCGATGGTGGGAGGGGGTGTCGCCCCCGGCTCGGTGCGCAGCACCGTACCGGGGGCGAACCGCGCCTCGGGCTCGTCCGTCCGCACTTCCACGGTGACCTCACCGCGGACGCCGTGCGGCTTGCCGATCCTTCCGACGACGAGCTGCATCAGTACGAGTCGACGATGTCGACGCGTACTCCGCGCCCACCGATGGAGCCGATCACCTGACGCAGCGCCTTGGCGGTCCGGCCGGACCGCCCGATCACCGTGCCGAGGTCCTCGGGGTGCACGCGGACTTCCAGCCGCTTGCCCCGACGGGAATCGACCAGCCGGACCCGGACGTCGTCCGGGTGGTCGACGATGCCCTTGACCAGGTGCTCCAACGCGGGACGCAGAGGCATGTCAGGCCTGCTCACCGGCGTCGGCAGCGGGGGTCTCGGCGGGGGTCTCCGTCGCCGGAGCCTCCGTCGCCGGAGCCTCAGCCTTCGGAGCCTCCGCCGCCGGGGCCTCAGCCTTCGGAGCCTCGGCAGCCTTGGCGGCCTTCTTGGCCGGCTTGGCCGGGGTCTCCGGGGCGAGCCCGGCGGCAGCCTTCGCCTCGGCCTCGTACGCCGCCTTGCGGTCGGCCCGCTCGGGGGCGACCAGGAGCGGCGGCGGGGCCGGCAGGCCCTTGTACTTCTGCCAGTCACCGGTCAGCTCCAGCAGCCGCTGCACCGCCTCGCTCGGCTGGGCGCCGACGGACAGCCAGTACTGGACCCGCTCCGACTTGACCTCGATGATCGAGGGGTCTTCCTTGGGCTGGTACACCCCGACGAACTCGATCGCCCGGCCGTCACGCTTGGTGCGCGAGTCGGCGATGACGATGCGGTACTGCGGGTTGCGGATCTTGCCCATCCGCAGGAGCCGGATCTTTACGGCCACAGTTGTTTCGCTCCTGTTGCGATCTCACCGGCCCGTGCGGGCGGTGTGCATGGGTGAGCGCCGACCGGACCCGTGGGGTTGGGCCGGAGACTACTCGGTGGACTAGCGACGTGCCCGGGTTAGAGGGCGCCGGACGCGCGCCGGATACCAGCGACCCATTCTGCCAGATCCGCCGCCGATCGTTCGCATCGGACCCGGACACCACGTCACCGGTGATCCGGAACACCTCTCAGCGCACCGGCGGGCGGTCCCACCCCGGGGGCAATTTATCCGGTACGTCCCAGTCTGCCGGCGGGGTGAAGTCACACCAGGTGCCATCGAACGGGAACTTCCCGCCCTCGGCGAGCGCGATCACCCTTTCGCCCTCGGCCCGGACGGCCTTCTCGTCGGTCACCCAGTAGTCGTCGCCGAAGGCGAGCCGCTCGACGAACTCGTCCTCGTCCTTCCACTGCCAGCTCAGGTCGGGACGTACCACCACGTCGAGGTCCTGGTCCACCACGTCGACGCCGGCCACCGCACCGTCGTCCCAGCGGACCCCGGGCTCCTCCAGGTTGACGTACCAGTGGGCGAACCGGCCCTGCGCGTCCCGGAACCACCACACCGAATGCGCGGCCCCGGCGGGCAGGAACTTCAGCAGCGGCGGACCGTTCCACCGCCCGTGCGCCAACCGGTACGACGACGAGATCCACTGGGCGAACGGCACCGCCCGCATGTTGAGCCCCGCCTCGGTCACCTCGTGGGCCACCGGCGAGTCCCGGACGATCCACACCAGCAGACCACGCTCGTCGTCGCTGACCACCCGGCCCGGCCGGACCCAACCGATCCGGCCGTGCCGCACGTTGCGGTGCATGATCAGGCGACCCGGCTCGAACCGGTCGACGAGCACCTCAGTAGGCGCGGGCGAGGATGGCCACCAGGTCGGGCTCGTCCTCCGAGTCCGGCACCGAGCCGTCGGCCCGCAGCAGGCAGCGCACCGTGACGCCCTGCCCGTTCGCCTCGGCCTCGCCGGCCACCCCGACCGCCGACCACGGCACCCGCGCCCAGCCGTTCGCGGCCGCCTCGATCGCCTCGGCGAGGGTCGTGACCTCCACCGTCCGCGACTCACGGTTGGCCAGCGCCTGGTCGTGCAGCGCCTGCTGGTCGGCCTCCAGCGCCGCCAGGACCGCGCCGACCACGTCGGCCACCGGCGTCGGGGACTTCGACCCGTCGGTACGACGAACCACCGTCGCGTTACCGACGGCCAGGTCGCGGGGACCGACCTCGACGCGTACCGGATAGCCGCGCAGCTCGGCGTCGACGGCCCGGCGGCCGAACGCGGTGTCGGTCCGATCGTCGAGCGCCACCCGGACACCGGCGTCACGCAGGCCGTCGCGCAGCTTGGCCGCCGCCTCCGCGACGCCCTCGCCGTCCTTGACGACCATGATGTACGCCTGGATGGGCGCGAGCCTCGGCGGCACCCGCAGGCCGTTGTCGTCGCCGTGCGCCATGATCAGGCCGCCGAGCATGCGGGTCGACGTGCCCCAGGAGGTCGTCCAGGCGTGCTCCCGGCCGCCCTCCTTGGCCGAGTAGCTGATGTCGAACGCCTTGGCGAAGTTCTGCCCCAGCTCGTGGCTGGTGCCCAGCTGAAGCGCCTTGCCGTCGCCCATCATGCCTTCGCAGGTGTACGTGGCCGTCGCCCCGGCGAACCGCTCGCGGGCCGTCTTCAGGCCGACCACCACCGGAATGCCCAGCACGTTGACCATCAGGTCCTCGTACGCCTCGTGCAGGATCCGCCGCGCGTACGCCCGCGCGTCCTCGCGGGTGGCGTGCGCGGTGTGCCCCTCCTGCCACAGGAACTCACTGGTCCGCAGGAAGATCCGCGGGCGCAGCTCCCACCGGACCACGTTCGCCCACTGGTTGAGCAGCAGGGGCAGATCCCGGTACGAGTCGATCCACTTGGCCATGAACTCGCCGATCACCGTCTCGCTGGTGGGACGCACCACGATCGGCTCGGCCAGGGGCTTGCCGCCACCGTGGGTGACGACCGCCAGCTCCGGCGAGAAACCCTCGACGTGCTCGGCCTCCCGCTTGAGGTAGCTCTCCGGGATGAACAGCGGGAAGTACGCGTTCTCCGCGCCGGCCGCCTTGATCCGGGCGTCCATCTCGGCCTGCATCCGCTCCCAGATGGCGTAGCCGGCCGGGCGGATGACCATGGTCCCCCGGACCGGGCCGTTGTCGGCCAGCTTCGCCTTGGCGATCAGGTCCTGGTACCAGCGGGGAAAGTCCTCCGCACGGGGAGTGAGCACGCGTGCCATGACCGCACATCCTATGCGCCACGCGACGCACCGCCGCGCCCGGGAGGCGTCGCGCCGTCCACGGACGTCGCCCACACCGACCCGGCCAGCGGATCGCGGTCAGCAGGCGGCACCTCGGCGGACCGTGGGGTACCGGCCGGCGGGCTGGCCGGGTGCGGTCCCGCGGCGCGGCTAGAATTCGACCACCATGACTGCGACGACCGACTCGCCGCGCCAGCGACCGCGGGACACGATCGTGGAGGCAGCCCGCGCGCTGACCATCGCCACCGGCTGGGACGCGGTACGGATGGGCGGCGTGGCCACCGCCGCCGGGGTGAGCCGACAGACCGTCTACAACGAGTTCGGCAGCAAGGCAGGCCTGGCCGAGGCGCTCGCCCGACACGAGGTGGACCGGTTCGTGGGCGACGTACGCGAGGCACTGCGCGCGCACGGCTCCGACATGCGGGCCGGCGCGTACGCGGCCATCGCGCACACCCTCACCAGCGCAGCGGACAATCCGCTGGTCAAGGCGATCCTGACCAGCGCACGGGGTGGCTCGGACGAGCTTCTGCCGTACCTCACCACCCGGGCCGAGGTGGTCCTCGACGAGGCGTCGGACGCGCTGCTCACCTGGGCCGGCGACCACCTGCCGGGCGCCGACGAGGCCGCGACGACGTTCGCCGCCGACGCCATCGTCCGCCTCGTGGTGAGCCACATCGTGCTCCCCCGCTCCCCGATCGACCAGACCGCCACGGCCCTGGCCGACCTGGCCGTCCACCTCTTCGCCGCCGCAATCCCCCAGCCCCGCTGAGCCCTCTGCCACCTGCCGACGGCGCCCGCGCCCCGCGCCCCGCGCCAAGATCCGCGCAACATCGGTGATGTTGCTGCTTCCGGCGCGCCTGAGGCAGCAACATCAGGGAAGTTGCGCGGATCTTGGCTTTGTCGACCCCCTCCACTCGGCAAGATCGTGCTCGATCCTGGTTGTAGTGGCATTCCCACGCCCCCGAGGCCACTACTTCCTGGATCGAGCACGATCTTGCGGGGCACCGCACGGGCGCGGCACCGCACGGGCGCGGCACCGCACGGGCGCGGCACCGCACGGGCGCGGCACCGCACGGGCCAGGGACAGCGCAGGGGATCAGCGCACCACTCGGCCGCGCAGGATGGTGCGGGACGGGGCGCGGACGACCCGCAGGTCGTCGCGGGGGTCCTCGGGGTAGACGGTCAGGTCGGCGAGACCGCCCTCGACCAGCCCGGGAAAGCCCAACCACTCCCGGGCGCCCCAGGAGGCGGCGGCGAGCACGTCGATCGGGGCCATGCCGGCGCGCTCGTGCAGCAGCAGCATCTCCTCGGCGGCGAGCCCGTGGTCGATGCCGCCTCCGGCGTCGGTGCCCACGAAGATCGGCACGCCCGCCTCGTGAGCGGCCCGGACCACCTCGGGGAAGCGGTCGCGCAACGCGAGCATGTGCTCGGCGTACCCGGGGAACTTGGCCCGCGCCTGCTCGGCGATCCCACCGAAGGTCGCGATATTGATCATTGTGGGGACGAGCGCGGTGCCCCGGCGGGCCATCTCGTCGAGCAGGTCGAGGCTCAGGCCGGTGCCGTGCTCCACCGAGTCGACGCCGGCGCGCACCATGATCTCGACGGCCGACTCGGAGAAGCTGTGCACTGCGGCGCGTACCCCGGCGTCGTGCGCGGCCCGCACGGCGGCGGTCAGGGTGTCCGCGTCCCAGGCCGGCGCGAGGTCGCCCACGCCCCGGTCGATCCAGTCGCCGACCAGCTTGACCCAGCCGTTGCCGGCCTTCGCCTGGGCGGCCACCGTCGCGGCGACCTCATTGGCGTCGACCTCCACGCCGATGTCGCGCAGGTAGCGCTTCGGGGGCGCGACGTGCCGGCCCGCACGGGCGAGTCGCGGCAGGTCCGGTTCGTCGTCCAACTCGGGGTACGGGTACGGCGAGCCGGCGTCACGGATCGCCAGCACCCCGGCGTCCCGGTCGACGTGGGCCAGGTCGCGGGCCTGGTCGAGCGAGGTGATCGGGGCGCCACCCCGGGCGATGCCGATGTGGCAGTGCGCGTCGACCAGCCCCGGCAGGACGAACCCGCCGTCCACGACGGTCTCCGCGCCGGACACCGGGGTGCAGGTCACCCGGTCGCCGACCAGCCAGAGGTCCCGGACCTCGTCGTCGGGGAGCAGTACGCCGCGCACATGAAGAGCCATGCGCACAGTCCTACCGGATCACTCCCCGTCGGGGGCGGGCAGGTCGTTCTTCCGGGAGGTCAGCACGGGCAGGTCCGTGTCAGCGCGGGCCCTTGTCGCCGCCCTTGCCGAGCTTGTTGAAGTCGATCTTCGGGAGCTTGAAGCCGGGCGGAAGCCCCTGGCCACCGGCGAGGTCGTTCGGGTCCATCCCCGGCGGGAGCTGCGGCATGCCACCGGGGAAGCCGCCCGGCATCCCGGCGCCGGTACGCGGCCGACCGCCACCCTTGGTGCCCTTGCGCTTGTTCTTCGGCGACTTGGTGGCCTTGCGCCGACCGCCGCCGGGCAGGCCCATCATCCCGCCCATCTGCTTCATCATCTTCTGCGCGTCGGCGAAGCGGTTGAGCAGCTGGTTGACGTCCATCACGGTGACACCGGAACCGTTGGCGATACGCGCCCGGCGGGAGCCGTTGATGATCTTCGGGTTGTTGCGCTCGCCCGGGGTCATCGACCGGATGATCGCGGTGACCCGGTCGAAGTGGCTGTCGTCCAGGTCGGCGAGCTGGTCCTTCATCTGCCCCATGCCCGGCATCATGGCCAGCACGTTGGCGATCGGACCCATCCGTCGTACCGCGATGAGCTGATCGAGGAAGTCGTCAAGCGTGAACTGCTCCCCGCCCATCAGCTTGGCGGTCATCTTCTCCTTCTGATCGGAGTCGAAGGCCTGTTCGGCCTGCTCGATCAGAGTGAGGACGTCGCCCATGCCGAGGATCCGGCTGGCCATCCGGTCGGGGTGGAAGACGTCGAAGTCCTCCAACTTCTCACCGGTGGAGGCGAACAGGATCGGCTGCCCGGTGACCTCGCGGACCGACAGCGCGGCACCACCACGGGCGTCGCCGTCGAGCTTGGAGAGCACCACGCCGGTGATGCCGACGCCGTCGCGGAACGCCTCGGCGGTGCGGACGGCGTCCTGACCGACCATGGCGTCGATGACGAAGATGACCTCGTCCGGCGAGACGGCGTCGCGGATGTCGGCGGCCTGCTGCATCATCTCGGCGTCGATGCCGAGGCGACCGGCGGTGTCGACGATGACGATGTCGCGGGCGGCACGCTTGGCGTGCTCGATCGAGGCGCGCGCCACCTGGACCGGGTCACCGGTGCCGTTGCCGGGCTCCGGGGCGTACACCTCGACCCCGGCCCGACCACCGAGCACCTGGAGCTGACCGACGGCGTTGGGACGCTGGAGGTCGGCGGCGACCAGCAGCGGCTGGTGCCCCTGGCCCTTGAGCCAGCGGGCCAGCTTGCCGGCCAGGGTGGTCTTACCGGAACCCTGGAGGCCGGCCAGCATGATCACCGTCGGCGGCTGCTTGGCGAACTGGAGCCGCCGCCCCTCGCCGCCGAGCACCTTGATCAGCTCTTCGTTGACGATCTTGATGATCTGCTGGGCCGGGTTGAGCGCCTGGGAGACCTCGGCGCTGCGGGCGCGCTCCTTGACGGCCGCGATGAAGCCCTTGACCACCGGCAGCGCGACGTCCGCCTCCAGCAGCGCGAGGCGGATCTCGCGCGCGGTGGCGTCGATGTCGGCGTCGGTGAGCCGTCCCTTGCCGCGGAGCTTGGTGAAGATCCCGGACAGGCGGTCACTCAAGGTGTCAAACACGCGAACATCCCGTTTGTCAGTGTTCCGGCGGGCACAACACGGCCGGCACTGCGGAGTCCGGCCACCGCTAGGGTAGCCGCCCGGCCGCACGGCCGCTGGCGGCCCGGCCTCACCCCGAAACCAGGCCCGATTGGTACGCGAAGACGACGAGCTGGGCCCGGTCCCGGGCTCCCAGCTTGCCCATCGCCCGGCTGACGTGTGTCCGAGCGGTCGCCGGGCTGACCACCAACCGGGCGGCGATCTCCTCGTTGTTGAGGCCCTCACCGACCAGGCTCACCACCTGGCGCTCCCGGTCGGTGAGGGTGTCCAGCCGCGGGTGCGGACGGGGCGCCCGCGACGGACGGGTGGCGAACTCACGCACCACCCGGCGCGTCACCGACGGCGACAGCAACGCCTCTCCCTCGGCGACCAGCCGGATCGCGCGCAACAGCTCCGGCGGGCGGGTGTCCTTGGTGAGGAAACCGCTCGCGCCGTGGCGCAGCGCGTCGAAGACGTACTCGTCCAGCTCGAAGGTCGTGAGCACCACCACCCGCGTGCCGGTCAGGTCGGGATCGGCGACGATTCGGCGGGTCGCCTCGATCCCGTCGATGCCCGGCATCCGGATGTCCATCAGCACGACGTCCGGCCGCTCCCGCCGGGCCAGCTCCACCGCCCGCAACCCGTCGGCGGCCTCACCGGCGAGCGTCAGGTCGTCCTCGCTCTCCACCAGCGCGCGCAGCCCGAGGCGGACCAGGTCCTGGTCGTCGGCGATCAGCACCCGGATCACGTGGAAGGCCCCAGCGGCAGCCGGGCCCAGACGCGGAAGCCGCCGCCCGGACGCGGTCCGATCGTCAGCCGCCCGCCCAGCGCTGCCACCCGCTCCCGCATGCCGGCCAGCCCGTGCCCTCCGGTCTGGCCGGCGGACGCGTCGAGCTCTCCGGCCGCGTCGAACCGGCTGGCGGCCCCGACACCCCGGTCCGTGACCTCGACGGTCAGCTCGTCGGCCCGGTAGCCCACGGTCACCTCCGCGCTCGCCACCCCGGCGTGCCGCAGCACGTTGGTCAACGCCTCCTGCACCACCCGGTACGCGGCCAGGTCCACCGCCGCCGGCAACTCCCGCGGGTCACCGTCCTGGCGCAGGTCGACCGCGAGACCGGCGCCCGCCAGGCGGTCACACAGGGCGGGGAGCCGGGCCAGACCGGGCACCGGTTCACGCTCCGCGCCCCGCCGTACCGCGCCCAGCGTGACCCGGAGTTCGTCCAACGCCTCCCGGCTGGTGCGGCTGATCGCGGTCAGAGCCACCTCCGCCTGTTCGGGCCGTTTCGGCAGCAGGTGCAGGGCGATCTCCGCCTGCATGCTGATCGCGGCCAGCCCGTGCCCCACCACGTCGTGTACCTCCTGAGCGATGCGCAACCGCTCCTCGTCGGCCTGCCGCCGGGCCTGCTCGGCACGCTCACGGGCCTGTTCGGCGCGGCTACGCGCGGCCGTCTCGCGGTTGACGCGTACCACCACACCCACTGCGAATGGTACGACCACCCAGGCCGACGCCGGCAGCACTCCGAACCAACCCGGCGCCGGCCCACGGCTGACGAAGACGTGCGCCACCAACAGGACGAACGCACCGCTGGCGGCGAGCGCCGCCGGACGCACCGGCAGTCGCACCGCCACGGTGTACACCGCGAACAGGAACGCGAGCAAGATCGGTCCGTACGGGTAGCCGAGCACCAGGTACGTCGAGGTGGCCACGGTGACCACTGCGAGGGTCGCCACCGGGGCTCGCCGCCGAAGCAGTAGGGCGAGGGCGGCGAGCGCGATCAGTGCGAGACAGATGGCATCCACCGGCGTGGACCCCGGCTGGTTGTCCCCGGCCAGGTCGGTGGCGAGCACCCCGAACACGAGCAGCGCCAGAGGGAGCACCGTGTCCGCCGCCGCGTGCCGCCACCCCCACCACCCGTTCCCTCGCATGGTCGTCATTCTGCCCGCGCAGACGCCTCCCGACGTGCGCCCACGAGCGGCACCGCCCCTACGTCCCGCGACGTACCCGCGACCTCACCCCGCCCGCGCCATCCGGCCTGTCAGCCGCCGACGCGTCGCCCGACAGCCGCCGACGCCTGGGGCACGCGGCGGCGGACACCGCAATGAGCGTGATGACTGAGAGGCATATTGATGCCTCACAGTCATCAGCCGCAAGTAGCCCTTGCAGGCCGCTCAGGATCCCCGAGGCGACGACCAACCCCCGACGATCTGCGGGCGGCGGCTGCCAGCCTGGGTCGCCGCACGGCGATGGCCGTTGGTCAGACGGCGGCGAGGACGGCGGCCTCCAGGCGGGCCCGGGTGGCGTCGTCGGGCCAGCCGCCCACGAGGTAGAAGGCGTCGACGACGTCCGCGCCGAGGGTGGAGATCCGCGCGGCCCGGACCAGGGCTCCCGCCTCGTCAAGCGCGCCGGCCACCCGGTAGAGCAATCCTGCGGCGTCGGCCGCGCGCAGTTCGAGCAGGACGGCGTCGGTGGCGGCTTCGCGGTGCCAGACCACCCGCGGAGCGGCGCCGCTGCCCCGGGCGGCGAGCGCACGACCCCGCAGCCGTTGGGTGACGGACACGTCGCCGGCCACCGCACGGCGTAGGTCGGCGCGCAGCGGGACCGGGTCGGCCGGGAGGCCGTAGCGGGGTTGTACCCGGCACTCGACGAGCGCTCGACCGTCGACCACGGAGGCGTCCGCGGAGAGCACCTCCAGCCGGTGCAGGGCGAGGCAGCCGGCCACCGTGGCGAGCAGTCCCCGTCGGTCGGCGGCTGCCACCGCCACCCGGTCTCCGGTCAGGTGGACGACCGGCAGCGGCCCGGCCAGCAGCGCCGGGTCCGGGGCCGGGGGTTCGGGCAGTACGCCGGTGTCCAGGGCGGTACGGACGCGGGCGACGAGTTCGGCGACCAGTCGACCCTTCCAGTCCGACCAGGCGGCCGGGCCGGTCGCGGCGGCGTCGGCGCGTACGAGGGCGTGCAACAGGTCGAGCGTGCCGGTGTCGCCCACCGCCTCGGCGACCGACGCGATGGTCACCGGGTCGGCGAGGTCCCGACGGGTGGCCACGTCGGGCAGGAGCAGGTGCAGCCGGACGAGCGTGCCGATCAGCGCCACCTCCGGGGCGGGCAGCCCGACCCGGGTCGCCACCGTCTCGGCGAGCGGCACGCCGACGGTGCTGTGGTCACCGGGGAGACCCTTGCCGATGTCGTGCAGCAGGGCGCCGAGCAGCAGCAGGTCGGGGCGGTCCACCTCGCGGGCGTGCCGGCTGGCCTCGTGGGCGGCCTGCACGAGGTGCCGATCGAGGGTGTAGCGGTGCACCGGGTTGTGCTGAGGGAGGCTACGCACCCGGGTCCACTCGGGCAGCCAGCCGTCCACCAGCCCGTACCTGTCGCAGGTCTCCCACGCCGGCACCAGGCCGGGACCGGCGCCCAGCAGCGTGGTCAACGCGGCCCGGGCCTCGGCCGGCCAGGGCGCGGGCAGCGGCGGGCAGTACGCCGCCAGCCACTCGCAGGTGGCGCGCGCGATCGGCAGCCGGGTCGTGGCTGCCGCGGCGGCCACCCGCAGGGACAGGCTCGGGTCGGGGCGCGCGCCGATCGCCGTCCGGGCCAGCACCAACTCCCCGTCGTGCTCGACCACGTCCCGGGCCACGGGCCTGCGCACCGGACTGCCGTTTCCGCCGCGGGAGCGCCCGGAGCGCAGCCGGTCGGCGGCGCGGAAGGCGTCATCGAGGGCGTGGCTGACCGTGCGCGCGTCCCCGGCCACCCGCCGCAGGAGGGCGTCGCCATCCTCTAGCCCGAGCAGCGCGGCGACGCCGTCGCGTTCCTGGGCCACCAATCGGTCGACCCGGCGGCCGACCTGCTGGTGCAGAGCGTCGCGCGTGTCCAACAGCCGCAGGTGGGCGGCGCGGACGGCGGGACGCAGCGCGTCGGTGATGCCGGCGGCGGAGATCGCGCGCAGCAAGCCCACGTCGCGCAGCCCGCCGGCGGCCTCCTTGAGGTCACCCTCGAGGAGGAAGGCCAACTCGCCGTGGGCCTGCCAGCGGGCGGCGGTGACCTCCCGCAGACGCGGAAGCTGGCGTACGGCGGTACGTCGCCAGTGATCGGCCGCGGTGCGGGTCAGTGCGTCGGCCAGTGCCTGGTCGCCGACCACCAGGCGGGCGTCGAGCAGCCCGAGGGCGACCTTGACGTCGTCCTGGGCCACCGAGAGTGCCTCGGAGATGGTTCGCACCGAGTGGTCCAGGCGCAGGCCGGCGTCCCAGATCGGGTACCAGACCGAGGCGGCCAACTCGTCCGTGCCCGGCACCCCGGCGTGCAGCAGCACCAGGTCGAGGTCGCCGTACGGAGCGCACTGCCGCCGTCCCAGGCCCCCGACGGCCATCAGCGCGACACCGTCGCGCGCGGGCAACAAACCGCGCAGGAACTCGTCGTACGCGGCCGCCCGCCCCACTCGGGCGGCCTCCCCGATCCCCCCGGGTACGCCGACGACCTCGTTGATCAAGAGGTTCGCGTCACCGTTCTCGGCGTTTCCTGACGCGTCCTTCTTGATCAACGAGGTCATGTCGTCGTGATCCGGATCAGAGGGCGTCGAGGCCGCGCTCGCCGGTACGCACCCGGACGACCTCTTCGACACCGGTGACCCAGACCTTGCCGTCGCCGATCTTGCCCGTACGGGCGGCGCCGACGATGGCGTCCACGATCTTTTCCACGTCGATCTCGTCGGTGAGCACCTCGACCCGGATCTTGGGCAGGAACTCGACCGTGTACTCGGCACCCCGGTAAACCTCGGTGTGCCCCTTCTGCCGTCCGTACCCCTGGACCTCGCTGACGGTCAGCCCGGCCACGCCCAGGGCGTGCAGAGCTTCCTTCACCGCGTCCAGCTGGTACGGCTTGATGACCGCGGTCACCAGCTTCATGTCCAACCCCTCCATCTAAGGAACGTTAACCGGCGACCTTGGCGCTGACCGGCTCGGTGGACTCGGTCTCGGGAGCGGCGCTCGGCGCGCCACCGGTCGAGCCGATACCGGCCATCGCGAACGCGCCACCCGTGCCGCCGCCCGACGGGGACAGGTCGTAGCTGCTCTCGGCGTGCTCGGCGATGTCGATGCCCTCGACCTCGGCCTCGTTCTTGACGCGGAAGCCGATCGTCTTCTCGATGACGAAGGCGAGCACCCAGGCGATGCCGAACGACCAGGCGGTGACGATAAGGCCGGCCAGGGCCTGCCGACCGAGCTGGGTCACGCCGCCACCGTAGAACAGGCCGTCGGAGGCTCCGACCACGTCGCTGATCGCGGCGTTTACCGAGTTGGTGGCGAACAGGCCGAGCCAGAGCGAGCCGATCCAGCCACCGACGAAGTGCACGCCGACGACGTCGAGGGAGTCGTCGTAGCCCAGCTTGTACTTGAGGCTGACGGCGAGCGCGCACACCACACCGGCGACGATGCCGAGCAGTACGGACGCCCACGGGGCGATGAAGCCACAGGCCGGGGTGATGGCGACCAGGCCGGCGATGGCACCGGACGAGGCACCGACCATGGTCGGCTTGCGGTCCTTGATCCACTCGACCGCGATCCAGCCGAGCACCGCGGCCGCGGTGGCGAGCTGGGTGTTGATGAAGGCGAGGCCGGCGACCGAGTCGACGGTCAGCTCGGAGCCGGCGTTGAAGCCGAACCACCCGAACCACAGCAGACCGGCGCCGAGCGCGACGAGCGGAATGTTGTGCGGCTTCATGCCCTCGCGGGGCCAGCCGAGACGCTTACCGAGCACCAGCGCCACGGCCAGGGCCGCCGCACCGGCGTTGATGTGCACCGCGGTGCCACCGGCGAAGTCCAACGCGTGGATGTCGGCGCCGATGATGCCGCCGCCCCACACCCAGTGTGCGACCGGGAAGTAGACCAGGGTGGCCCAGCCGAACGCGAACACCAGCCAGCCGGCGATCTTGGCCCGGTCGGCGATGGCACCGCTGATCAGCGCGACGGTGATCACGGCGAAGACCATCTGGAACGCCATGAACACGTAGAGCGGAATACCGATGCCGCTGGGGTTCTCCGCCGTGGCGCCCCACAGGTCGGTCTCGGCGAGGAACGTCTTGGTACCGAGGTACGCGCCCGGGTCGCCCCAGAAGCCGTTCACGTCGGTCCCGAAGGCGACGCTGAAACCGTAGAACCACCACAGAACAGAGATGAGCCCGATCGCCGTGAAGCTCATCATCATCATGTTGAGTACGCCCTTGGCCCGGTTGAGGCCGCCGTAGAACAGCGCCAGTCCGGGGGTCATGAGCAGCACGAGCGCGGTCGAAACCAGCAGCCACGTGGTATTGGCGCCGTCGATCGTCGGTGCTTCAGGCACGCTGGCCTCCTAAAGGTGAAGTCCTCCTTCGCGGCTTTCCGGGGCAGCGTCGCCCGTAGGCCGGTTGCGCGGAAGCTTCGCGGCCGGCTGTTTCACTTTGGGTCCCGTGCGGGTTTCCGTTTCGTGACGGGTTGTTTCGTACGTGTCACGAAGTCCGCACAGTCAGCAGCATGGACGAGTGTGGATCAACCGGACGGTGAACGTCGATGGCTGACCGGTCGACCGCATCGACCGATGCGCGTGACGGGACCGGCCGCGCATCGACCGACAGGCACTCAGCGGAGAGCGTTCTCCAGAGCGTGCCGCTCGTAGTCGAGCAGTCGCAGGTCGCGCATCGGCCGCCGCAGGTGACCCTTGTGCACGATCCGGACGAACGCCGGCTCGCCGGCGGCAGCCATCCGGCGGATGCCCTCCACGTGGTCCACGATCCGCTTGCGGATGGTCCGGATCAGCCGGTGCCGGTCCCGTGGGATCAGCCCGTACGCGTCGGCGAAGAGCCGCAGCCGGCGCGGACGGTCCGGGTGCTTCCAGCCCAGCGTGATCGAGTCCCGGTCGGCGAAGATCGGCACCCACGTCCACGCCGCGTACGCCACGTCGTAGATCCGGGCGCCGGGCGAGGCGAGGTCGAAGTCGATCAGCCCGAGGGTGCCGTCCGGCCGCCAGATCACGTTGTGCGGGGCGGCGTCGTGGTGACAGATCACCTCGGTGTCCGGTGGCGGGGGCCCGAACGAGCGCCAGACGGCCCCGGCCGGCGGGGCGAAGCCGTACTGCGCGTCGTGGAACATCCGCAGCATGGTGGCGACGGTGACCAGCGCCTCGTCGGTCACCCAGTGCGGAGCGAGCGGGTATTCCCCGCACTCCCCCTCCAGGTACGACAGCACTTCACGGTTGCGCTCGTCCATGCCGAGCGCCCGGGGAGCGCCGGTGAAGCCGACGTACTCCAGGTGCCGCAGCAGGGCGTGCACGGACGGGGTCCACGGCCCGGCGTTACGACGGACCGTGTCGCCGACCCGGACCACGGTGCTCACGTTGCCGCCGTGCAGCGGGATCTCCTGCGAAGTCACGTACGGTCTCCCGAGGCGCTGCGAGGCGTGGCCGGGGTCGCGCCAGCCCGTGTACGCGCGATCGTCAGTGGTCACCCGAGACTACGCGTCCCGTCCGGCGGGTTCGGTCCCCAGCAGCGCGTCGACGAACTGCGCCGGGTCGAACGGGGCGAGGTCGTCCTTGCCCTCGCCGAGGCCGACGAGCTTCACCGGGATGCCGAGCTTGCGCTGTACGGCGATCACGATGCCGCCCTTGGCGGTGCCGTCGAGCTTGGTCAGCACCACGCCTGTCACGTTGACCACCTCGGTGAAGACCCGGGCCTGCTCCAGACCGTTCTGGCCGGTCGTGGCGTCGAGGATGAGCAGCGTCTCGTCGATCGGCCCCTGCTTCTCCACGACGCGCTTGACCTTGCCCAGCTCGTCCATCAGGCCGATCTTGTTCTGGAGGCGTCCGGCGGTGTCGATGAGCACCGTGTCGACGCCGGTGTCGATGCCCCGCTTGACGGCGTCGAACGCGACGCTGGCCGGGTCGGCCGCCTCCGGGCCCCGGACGGTCTCCGCGCCGACCCGCTCGCCCCAGGTCTGCAACTGGTCGGCGGCGGCGGCCCGGAATGTGTCGGCTGCGCCGAGCAGCACGCTCCGGCCGTCGGCGACCAGCACCCGGGCGATCTTGCCGCAGGTGGTGGTCTTGCCGGCGCCGTTGACGCCGACCACCAGCACCACCGCCGGAACGCCCTCCTTCGGCGCGGTCCGCAGCGCGCGGTCCATGGCGGGGTCGAGGGCGTTGACCAGCTCGGCCGCGAGCAGCGCGCGCAGTTCACCGGCAGAGCGGGTACCCAGTACCCGGGTGCGCTCCCGCAGCCGGTCGACGATGTCGCGGGTCGCGTCGACCCCGACATCGGCGGTGATCAGGCTGTCCTCGATCTCCTCCCAGGCGTCCTCGTCGAGGTGGTCGCGGGCGAGCAGGCCGAGCAGGCCCTTGCCGAAGACGTTCTGCGAGCGCGACAGGCGGGAGCGGAGCCGGACCAGCCGCCCGGCGGTCGGCTCGGGGACCTCGACCTGCGGTTCGAGCACCGGCGGCGGCTCGACCAGGACACCGGTGGACAGATCGGACTCCGGTGCCTCGACGGGCGGACCGGCGAGATCCTCCTCGGCCCGGGTGTCGACCTCGGTGCGCGGGAGCGGAGGCTCGGGCCGCCGCCGCAGACGGGGCACGACCAGCCCGACTGTGCCGGCGATCAGCACACCGAGCAGGACCAGAGCGAGGACGAGATATTCGGCCATGCCGGAATCCTGTCAGATGCCGGCGACGGCGTCCCAGCCACCGCACCCGGCCGGTGTCCGGAAACCGGCGGTAGGCTCGCGTCATGCCCGCCGCACACCTCCTGATCGGCCCACTGCTGCGGCGAGTGGTCGACACCCGGGCGACGATCTGGGTGGAGACCGCGGCGCCCGCCGTGGTCACCGTCCGCACGGCCGACGGCGCCACCGGCACCGCGCCCACCTTCTCGGCATACGACCACCACTACGCCCTCGTCGTCGTGGAGGGCCTCACCCCGGACAGCGCCACGACGTACGAGGTACTTGTCGACGACGAGCTGGTCTGGCCCGTGGAGAGCAGCAGCTTCCCGCCCAGCGTGATCCGTACCCGGGCGGTTGACGACCTGGACCAGCCGGTCAACATGATCTTCGGTTCGTGCCGGGAGACCACCCAGCACGCCACCACGCGCAAGCTCCCGCCGGACGCCCTGGACGCGTACGCCCGGCGGTTGATGGCCGATCCCGAGTCGCACCCGCTGCCCGACCTGCTGGTGCTCCTGGGTGACCAGGTGTACGCCGACGTGACCTCACCGACCGTGCGGCGGCTGCTGCGTCGGCGGCGTCGTCGCCCCAAGGGCGCTCCCGCCGACCAGGTGGTCAGCTTCGACGAGTACACCAAGCTCTATCTGGAGTCGTGGCGCGATCCGGAGATCCGGTGGCTGCTCTCCACCGTGCCGAGTGTGATGATCTTCGACGATCACGAGATCATCGACGACTGGAACACCTCGGCGTCGTGGCGTGCCGAGATGCGCGAGCAGTCGTGGTGGGCCGAGCGGATCGGCAGCGGACTGGCCTCGTACTGGGTCTACCAGCACCTGGGCAACCTCGCGCCGGACGAGATCGCCGCCGACCCGGTGTTCGCCAAGGTGGTCGCCGCCGAGGACGCCACCGGCGTGCTGCGCGAGTTCGGGCACCGGGTCGACCAGGAGGCCGACCTGGCGCACGACACCGAACGCTGGCGGGCCGTGCAGTACCAGTGGAGCTACGCGCTCGACCTGGGGCGTACCCGGCTGGTCATGCTCGACAACCGGTGCAGCCGGGTGCTCGAACCGGGCAGCCGGGCGATGCTGCCGCCGGGTGAGTGGTCGTGGTTCCTCGACCAGGCGCACGGCGTCTACGACCACCTGGTGGTCGGCGCCTCGCTGCCCTGGCTGCTGCCGCAGGGCATCCACCACATCGAGGCGTGGAACGAGAAGCTGGCCGACTCGCGCCGGCCGTGGGTCGCCCGGACGGCGGAGAAGCTGCGCCGCGCCCTCGATCTGGAGCACTGGGCGGCGTTCCGGCGGTCCTTCGAGGCGCTCGGTGAGACGTTCGCCCGGATCGGCACCGGCACGCCGAGGGAGTCCGGCGCACGGGTCGGTGCCGGCCCGGCGTACGCCCCACCGGCGTCGATCAGCGTGCTCTCCGGGGACGTGCACCATTCCTACGTGGCCCGCGCCCGGTTCGCCGACCCCGCGGTGGTCACGCCCGTCCACCAGCTCACCTGTTCACCGATCCACAACCAGGTGCCGGCCGGCATCCGCCCGCTGATGAAGATGGGCTGGTCGTCGGGTCCGGCGGGCGCCACCCGGGCACTGGCCCGCTCGGCGGGTGTCCGGCGGCCGGGGGTGCGCTGGCGCAAGCTGGCCGGGCCCTACTTCGGCAACGCCGTCGCCACCCTGTCCCATCGGGGCCGGCAGGCTGAGGTGACCATCGAGGGCACCACCAGCGACGGGCACCTACGCCCGGTGATGAGCCGCCGCCTCTCCGGCGACGGGTGACCGGGCCCCGCCGTACTCTCTAGGCCGTGAGCGAGCATCAGCCGGAGCCGATCCGGTCCGTCGAGCACGAGCTGACCGCGCTGCTGCGCCGGGGCCGGGCGGTCTCCTGGGAGATCGCCCGCGAGGTGCATCCGACCCTCGAACCGAACACCTACGGGCTGCTGCTCTGGCTGCGGCGCAGCGGTTCGATCCGGCTGACCGAGCTGGCGGCGCGCCTCGGCGTGGGCAAGGGCACGCTCAGCCGGCAGATCAACGGGCTGGAGGCGCTGGGCCTGGTGCACCGCGAGCCCGACTCGAGTGACCGGCGGGCGGCACAGATCAGCCTCACCGAGGAGGGGCAGCACCGGTTTGATGTCGCCCGGTCGGCCCGATTGGGCGAATTCCTCCGTGCGCTGGACGACTGGCCGGCCCGGGACGTCGAGGAGTTCGCCCGACTCCTCGGCCGGTTCAACGATTCCTGGAGATGAAACGCGACGCGGGGAATGTTGTCGCCGCTTCCCCAGTTGTTGCTTGAGGCAACCAATACGTACGGGCTGGAGGCACCACACGATGAGCCAGGCGACAGCGTCCCGAGCGCCAGCCGTCGACATGACCCACCGGCAGATCCTGGAGGCCCTCTCCGGGCTGCTGCTGGGCATGTTCGTCGCGATCCTCTCCTCCACGGTCGTCTCGAACGCGCTGCCGCGCATCATCACCGAGCTGCACGGCGGTCAGTCCGCCTACACCTGGGTGGTCACCTCGGCACTGCTCGCGACCACCGCGACCACCCCCATCTGGGGCAAGCTGGCCGACCTGACCAGCAAGAAGACACTCGTCCAGCTCGCCCTGGGGATCTACGTCCTCGGCTCGGTGCTGGCCGGCCTGGCGCAGGGCACCAGCGAGCTGATCGCCTGCCGGGTGCTCCAGGGCGTCGGCGCCGGCGGCCTCACCGCCCTGGCACAGGTGATCATGGCGACGATGATCACGCCGCGCGAGCGGGGACGCTACAGCGGCTATCTCGGCGCCGTGATGGCCGTCGGCACCATCGGCGGGCCGCTGATCGGCGGCGTGATCGTGGACACCTCGTGGCTCGGCTGGCGCTGGTGCTTCTACGTCGGCGTGCCGTTCGCCATCGCCGCGCTGGTCGTGCTCCAGAAGACCCTGCACCTGCCGGTGGTCAGGCGCAAGGCGCAGATCGACTGGTGGGGCGCCACCCTGATCACGGCGGCGGTCTCGGTGCTGCTGATCTGGGTCTCCCTCGCCGGTGACCAGTTCGCCTGGACGTCCTGGCAGACCGTCGTCATGGTCCTCGGCGCTCTGCTCCTGGGCGCGCTCGCCATCCGGGTGGAGACCCGGGCCGCCGAGCCGATGATCCCGCCGCGGCTGTTCCGCAACCGGACGATCACCCTCGCCGTCGTCGCCAGCGTCGCGGTGGGCGTGGGCCTGTTCGGCGCGTCGATCTTCCTCGGCCAGTACTTCCAGATCAGCCGCGGCGAGTCGCCCACGATGTCCGGACTGATGACCCTGCCGATGATCCTCGGCCTGCTGGTCGCCTCGACCGTGGGCGGACGGATCATCACGAAGACCGGCCGCTGGAAGCGGTTCCTGGTGCTCGGTTCGGCGCTGCTCACCATCGGCTTCGCGCTCATGGGCACGCTGCGCGCGGACACCAGCTACACCCTGCTCAGCGTCTACATGCTGCTGATCGGCGTCGGCCTGGGCCTGACCATGCAGAACCTCGTGCTCGCCGTGCAGAACACCGTCGGCACGCACGAACTCGGCGCGGCCAGCTCGGTGGTGGCGTTCTTCCGCAGCCTCGGCGGCGCGATCGGCGTCTCGGCCCTCGGTGCGGTCCTCGCCCACAAGGTCAAGGACTACACCGCCGACGGACTGTCCCAGCTCGGCATCCCGGCCTCCAGCTCCGGCAGCGGTGGCACCCTGCCCGACGTGCACACCCTGCCCGGCCCGCTGCGGGCGGTGGTGGAGGCCGCGTACGGCCACGGTGCCGGTGACATCTTCCTCGCCGCCGCCCCGTTCGCGCTTATCGCGTTTGTCGCGGTGCTCTTCATCAAGGAGGTGCCGCTGCGGGAGCAGAACGGCACTCCGGTTTCCGGCGGGGGCGAGCGGGAATCGAACCCTGTCGAGGGCGTCGGCGTCATCCCCGCCGGCGGGCAGAGGTGAGGTAGAGCCATGAGTGTGGGAGCACCGGATCGCGAGGAGTACGGGCCACAGGTCAGCTCGCTGCCCTTCGAGCGCGGCACCGACGGCCCTCGGGTGATCATGGTCGGCGTCGACGGCACACGTACCTCCGGGCGGGCCGGCGCCTACGCCGCCGGGCTGGCCCGCCGGCAGGGCGCCGCCCTGGTGGTGGTCTTCGTCAGCTCGACGAGCGGTCTCACCGCCCTGGTGCCCGGCATGGACGCCGGCGCGATCCAGCGCACCCACGACGAGTTGGCCGACGAACTGCGCCGAGAGTGCCGGCGCGGGGCCGAGCAGTTGGGCATCCCGGTGACGCTGCTGTGCCGGCGCGGTGACGCGTACGCCGAGCTGTCCGCGGCCGCCGACGAGTTCCGGGCCGACATGGTCGTGGTGGGTGCGTCCGAGCAGGCCGGTCACCGGCTGGTCGGCTCGGTCGCCACCCGGCTCGTCCGCAAGGGGCACTGGCCCGTCGTCGTGGTGCCCTGAATAACCCGTCGCGTCGTGTCACAGGTGCCGGGCAGGATGCGCGCCATGACGTGGACCGCCCCGGAGATCACCCGGACACCCGAACCGTACGTCGGCGACGAGCGCACCATGCTCGACGGCTGGCTCGACTACCACCGGCAGACACTGCTGCTCAAGTGCGCGGGCCTCACCGAGGAGCAGTTGCGCACGCCCAGCGTGGAGCCTTCCGGGCTGACCCTGCTCGGCCTGGTCCGGCACCTCGCCGAGGTGGAGGCGTGGTGGTTCCGGGAGTGCTTCGCCGGCGAGCGGGTCGACTACCCGTACTTCACGCCCGAGAACCCGGACGCCGATCACGACGTGAGCGCCGCCGACGCCGAGGCGGACTTCGCCACCTTCCACCGCGAGGTCGCGCTGGCCCGCGAGGCCGCCGCCGGCCACTCGCTCGACGAGACGTTCACCGAGGTCGGCAGCAAGAAGCGCACGTTCAACCTGCGCTGGGTGTACGTGCACATGATCGAGGAGTACGCCCGGCACAACGGCCACGCCGACCTGATCCGGGAACGCATCGACGGCGCCACCGGCGAGTGAGCGCCGTTCAGTAGTCCAGGGCCGCCCGCAGGTAGCGCAGGTCGGCGTGACCGCCCCAGCGGTGCGCCGACAGCCCGGCGGCGCGGGCGCCCCGTACCGCCCAGTCCTCGTCGTCGACGAAGAGCACCCGGGCGGGTGGGATGGCAAGCGCCTGGCAGGCGGCCTGGAAGTACTCCGGGGCCGGCTTGTGCACACCGACCACCGAGGAGTTGACCACGACGTCCAGCTCGCCGACCAGGCCGAGCGCGGTCAGGTCGGCGTCGAGCAGGTCGGTGGCGTTGGTGCCCAGCCCGACCCTGATCCCGGCCGCACGCACCTCCCGGACGAAGTCGAGCACCTCGGTGTCCACCTCACCGCGGTAGCGCTGCCACTGCTCGACGGCGTCGCGGGCCCGCTGCGGGCTGCCGACCGACTCGGTCAGGGCGTCCGCCACACTCGACACCCACTCGGCGTGGTTGACCTGGCCGGTGAGCACCGGCTGGAGCCGGCTCCACTGCATCGCGATCTCGCCGAGCACCCCCTCGGAGAGGCCGTACTCCCGCTCGACACCGGCGGCCACCGCCGGGTCCCAGCGGCGCAGGACGCCGTCGAAGTCCAGCAGGAGCGCCTTCGCGCGTTCCCGAGCCACTACCTGTTCTCCTCGCCGCGGCCGGGCCGCTGGTCGTCCTCATCGGCCCGATTGAGCCGTTGACTGATCACCTGGGTGACCCCGCTGCGCATGGTCACCCCGTAGAGCGCGTCGGCGATCTCCATCGTCCGCTTCTGGTGCGTGATGACGATCAGCTGACTCTTCTCCCGCAACTGTGCCAGCAGCGTGATCAAGCGGCCCAGGTTCACGTCGTCCAGGGCCGCCTCCACCTCGTCCATGATGTAGAACGGGCTGGGCCGGGCGCGGAAGATCGCCACCAGCATGGCCACCGCGGTCAGCGACCGCTCACCACCGGAGAGCAGCGACAGTCGCTTGATCTTCTTGCCCGGCGGGCGGGCCTCGACCTCGACGCCGGTGGTGAGCAGATCCTCGGGGTCGGTGAGGATGAGCCGGCCCTCGCCGCCGGGGAACAGCACCGTGAACACCTGCTGGAACTCGCGCGCGGTGTCCTCGAAGGCGCTGGCGAAGACCTCCAGGATCCGCTCGTCCACGTCCTTCACGACGGTGAGCAGGTCCCGACGGGTGGCCTTGAGGTCCTCCAACTGCTCGGAGAGGAACTTGAAGCGCTCCTCCAGCGCGGCGAACTCCTCCAACGCGAGTGGATTGACCTTGCCGAGCAGGGCCAGCTCCCGTTCCGCCTTGGCGGCGCGCTTCTCCTGCACCGGCCGCTCGTAGCGGACCGGCTCGGGCACCGGGAGGCCATCGCGCTCCGCAGCCGCCACGTCCGCCTGCGTCGGCGGAACGGGCTGGGTGGGGCCGTACTCGGCGACCAGGGTCTCCACGTCCAGCCCGAAGTCCTCGGCGGCCTTCGCCTCCAACTGCTCGATGCGCAGCCGCTGCTCGGCGCGGGCCACCTCGTCCCGGTGCACCTGGCTGGTCAGCCGCTCCAGCTCAGCGCCGAGGCGTTTGGCCGCTCCGCGTACCTCCTGAAGCTCGGCCTCGCGGGCGGCGCGTTCGCGCGCGACGGCGTCGCGGTGCTGCTCGGCCGCCGTGATCGACGTGGTGAGGCGGGTGAGCGCCGCGCGGGCCCCGCCCGCGACGGCCCGGGCGATGCCCGCACCCCGGGTGCGCGCGGCCCGCCGCGCCGCGGCACGCTCCCGCGCCGCCCGCTCCGCACTGGCCTGGCGGGTGAGGGAGTCGGCCCGGCCGGCGATCGAGGAGACCCGCTCCTCGGCGGTACGCACGGCGAGCCGGACCTCCATCTCGTTCTGTCGGGCCTGCGGCACCATGGCGGCGAGCTGGTCCCGCTCCTCGGTGGAGGGCTCGGCATCGACCGGGGTCTCCTCGGCCAGCCGCAGCCGCTCCTGGAGCTCGTCGAGCGTGGCGAGGTCCCGTTGCCGGGCGGCCTCGGCGCGGGCGTGGGACTCGCCGAGCCGGTCGGTCTCCGCCTTGGCGGAACGGGCGGCCGCGCCCAGCTCGGCGAGCCGGCGGGCGGCGGCGTTGCGGTGGCTCTCCGCCTCGCGCTTCTCGGCGGCGGCGTGCTGCACGGCTTCCTTCGCGGCCGTCACCTCGGCGCGCGCCTCGACGAGTTGGTCGCGCAGCTCCGCGCCGGTCCGCTCGGCGGCGAGCCGGTTGGTACGGGCCTCCTCGACGGCCGCCTGCACCTCGATGTAGCTGGGTGCCTTGGCCGATCCGCCGGCCGCCGCGTACGCCCCGACCACGTCACCGTCCGGGGTGACGGCCCGCAGCTCGGGGTTGCCGGCGACCAGCTCGGCCGCTGCGGCGAGATCGTCGACGAGCGCCACGTCGCGCAGCGCCCGGTGCACCGCCGGACGGATGTCGGGTGCGCACTCCACCAGGTCGGGGGCCCAGCGGGCGCCGTCGGGCAGCTTCGGGCGCAACGCGTCGGCGGACCCGGTCATCCCGGGCCCGGCGGGACTGCCGACCAGCAGACCGGCCCGACCGGCGTCGGAGATCTTCAGCAGCCGCATCGCCTCGACGGCCTCGTCGACGCCGGTGACGGCGACCGCGTCGGCGAGGCCGCCGAGCGCGGCGGCCAGCGCGGCCTCGTTCCCGGGCGCCACGGTGAGCAGCCCGGCGAGACTGCCGAGCAGGCCGGGTACGTCCCCCGCGCGGGCCAGCAGCGCACCGGTGCCGTCCTTGCGCCGCAGGCCGAGTGCCAGGGCCTCCTCGCGGGCCTTCCAGGTGGCGGCGTCCTTCTCGGCGGCCCGCTCGGCGTCGGCCAGCGACCGTACGGCCGCCTGCGCCCGCTCCTGGACGGCGACCGCCTCGGCGTGCCGGGCGTCGAGGTCGGCGTTGTCGCGGTCCGCCTCGGTGGACTGGGCGGCCACCGCGTCGAGGTCGGCCTGCGCCTGCTCGGCACGGCCCAGCGCGTCGGCGTGCGCGACCGCGAGCCGTTCGATCTCCTCGCCGGCGCTTGTCGTCCGCGCCCGGGCCGAGTTGACCTGACCGGTGAGCCGGGCCATGCCCTCGCGCCGGTCGGCGATGGCCTTGGCGGCGGCGACCAGCTCCCGCTCGGCGGCGGCGAGCTGACGTTCCAGCTCCTGGCGGTGCTCGACGGCCTCGGCCAGCCGGATCTGGTCGTCGGTGAGCGCCGCGCGCAGTTCCTCCTCCTGCTCGCGGACCCGTTCGGCCTCGGCCTCCAACTGGTCGGGGTCGCGGCCGGGTCGCTCGTCGTCGCCGATGGCGCTGAGGTGCCGCAGCCGCTCCCGGGCCAACTGCTCGATCGAGCGGAAGCGCTCCTGCAGGGCGGACAGCTTGTACCAGGTGTCCTGCGCTGCGGCGAGCAGCGGCGCGTCCTCGGCGAGGGCGGCCTCCAACTCGCCGAGCCGGCCCTGCACCTCGGCGTGCTCGCCCTCGATCTGCTCGCGCCGCTCGCGCAGCGCGGTCTCGTCGGCGATCTCCCGATCCAGGGTGGTCCGCAGGGTGGCCAGGTCGTCGGCGAGCAGTCGCAGGCGCGCGTCGCGCAGGTTGGCCTGGATGGTGGCCGCGCGCCGGGCCACCTCGGCCTGCCGGCCCAGCGGCTTGAGCTGGCGGCGCAGCTCTGCGGTGAGGTCGGTCAGGCGGTTCAGATTCACCTGCATCGCGTCGAGCTTGCGCAGCGCCTTTTCCTTGCGCTTGCGGTGCTTGAGGACGCCGGCCGCCTCCTCGATGAACGAGCGGCGGTCCTCCGGCTTGGCGTGCAGCATGCCGTCGAGACGGCCCTGACCGACGATGATGTGCATCTCCCGGCCGATGCCGGAGTCGGACAGCAGTTCCTGGATGTCGAGCAGTCGACAGGAGTTGCCGTTGATCTCGTACTCGCTCTCGCCGGAGCGGAACATCCGGCGGGTGATGGAGACCTCGGTGTACTCGATGGGCAGCGCGCCGTCGGTGTTGTCGATGGTGAGGGTGACCTCGGCCCGGCCCAGCGGGGCGCGGCCGGCGGTGCCGGCGAAGATGACGTCCTCCATCTTGCCGCCGCGCAGCGCCTTCGCGCCCTGCTCACCGAGCACCCAGGCGATGGCGTCGACGACGTTGGACTTGCCGGAGCCGTTCGGGCCCACCACACAGGTGATCCCGGGCTCCAGCTTCAACGTCGTGGCGGAGGCGAAGGACTTGAAGCCCTTCACCGTCAGGCTCTTGAGATACACCTTCTCGATCCTCGTCCGGTGGCCGCCGTACCGTCGCCGGCTGCGGGGACCTGGGTGAACCCGCAGACTAACCCGGTGGCGGGACCGACCCGGCACGCGACCCGCCCCGAGCCGTCTCGACGACTCGCGCCATGCGTGACCCGGGAGCGGACCGTGCTGTCGTCGCGGTGGTCACCGAAAGACAAATACCGCTCACGATCGGAGTGCGCTTAGGCACGTTCCGTCGAAACTGCGGAGCGTGGATAACGTGGCCGCTTTACAAGATCACAAATGGTCGGCCGCCAAAGGTGCCGGACAGCGTTGCGCGCCGGCACGGAGGTGTCGGCGCGCATTTTTGCGGTGGTGCTGAGATTCAGTTTTGCGAACCGAAGATCAGGTCAGCGCCGGCTCGGCGAGACGAAGCAGGTCGTCCGCTTCCGCCGCAGCCGCCGCGAGCCGATCATTGTCGGCACGCAGACGCGTGATCTCGAACTCCAGTGCCTGAACCCTGGAACGCAGTCGGGTGACCTCGTCGAGCAGACGCCGATCGGGCGCTGCACCTACGTGGCCGTAGAGGGCCTTCGCCATGCTGACTCCTTGATATGCGCTGCCGGAAAGGCCGGCCAACGCGCGCCCATTAAGTACGCGGCTGTCATTCCAGGTGTATCTGGGCATGACCGGGCGCGACTGGCGACACCTATATATTGAGCCGCAAACCCCTCCTTCGTCAAGTCTTCGCAGGCCGTAGATCATCTCTACGTCGACCTGTCCACTTGTCGGGGGGCTGCCGCAAGGCACGGACACTCTCTGTCCGGACCCCTTTACTGTACGCCCGTATCCCCGGAAGTCAGCGCCTAGACGTCCGACTTCCTCTTAACTCTTCCTTAGCCACGTTGCCGCAGGTCGCGGGCGAGTCGTAGCGTCACCCGGGCCCGCAACCGACCCCGTGGAGGCAGAGGCGTGTACGGCTCAACCGACCCGATGGACCCGAACGGCGCCCCCCGGCGCGCCGGGCGGCCGACCGACGAGCCGGACTGGTTGAGGGACCGCCCGGAGCCCCGCTCGGCGTACCTGTTCGGGGACGACCCCGACCAACCCGGCGACGAGTGGCACCGCGCCGAGCCCACCGCCCACTGGCAGACCGCCCCCGTGGACGCGCCGACCATGGGCCGGCCCGGCCACGAACGGGCCGACGAGCCGACCGGTGACTCGCACCACGACCACCGACTGGCGGAGGTCGCCGACGGTTGGCGCACCGAGGCCGACGCGCTCACCACCTACGGCTGGAACACGACGGCCGGCGACGGGCGGACCGGCAGCGGACGGCACCGCTCGCCCCGGAACTGGCGTCGCCCACTCATGATCGGCGGCGCGGCCGCGGCAGCCACCCTCGTGGTCAGCATCGGCGTCGGCGCGCTCGCGATGCCCGGCAACGGCACGGAGGACGCACCGAGCGCCGTCGACGAGACCGTCGCCGCCGCGCCCGCGGTCCCCTCCGACCCCGCGACGGGCGACACCCTGGTCGCCCCCTCCCCGACCAGCTCGCCCAGCCCGACACGGCCGAGCCCGTCGCCGAGCAGGGTCGTCAAGCCCACCCCGGCGTCCTCGCGGACCACCGCCACCTCGCGCCGCAGCGCCGATCGCAGCACCGCCCCGAGCACCACCAGCGGCGCCGGAGGCACCAGCGGCACCGTCAGCGACCAGGCGCGCGAGGTGGTGGACCTGGTCAACGCCGAGCGGGCCAAGGCCGGCTGCAAGGCGCTGAGCATCGACGACAAGCTGACGACCGCGGCGCAGCGGCACAGCCAGGACCAGGCCGACCACAGCAAGATGTCGCACACCGGCAGCGACGGCAGCGACACGGGCGTCCGACTGGACCGGGTCGGCTACGCCTGGCGTACCTACGGCGAGAACGTGGCCTGGAACCAGAAGACGCCGGCCGCCGTGATGGACGCCTGGATGAACAGCTCGGGGCACCGCGCCAACATCCTGAACTGCGCGTTCACCGAGATCGGCGTCGGCATCGCCAGCAGCAACGGGCCGTACTGGACGCAGGTCTTCGCGGCGCCGCGCTGACCGCGCGTCGTCCGCGCCCCCGCGCTCGTTGGACCGGGTGGGTACGCCGAGCGTAAGGGTGGCGTACCGGTGGGGGCGGCGACCGGCCGCCCGGGACCCGGGAGCTGCCGATGCGGATCCGGCCGCGGCGACGTCGCGCCGCACGCGCGCTGCGCCGGATCGTGTCGGCCGGCGTCGCGCTCGTCCTGGTGGCACCGGTGTACGGCTGCCGCCGGGAGCTGATCCCGCCCGGCGCGCCCACCGCGTGGCCGGCTGCCCTTGCCCGCCACTGGCAGTGGCAGTGGCAGGTCGACGGCCCCCTCGACGAGACCGTGGACGCCGACGTGTTCCTGCTCGACCCCGTGGCGACCACGGCCGCACAGACGGCCGAGCTGCGCGCCCGTGACCGACGGTTGGTCTGTCAGGTGCCGGTCGGTTCGGTGCGCCCGACCGACCCGGACGCCAGTCGACTGCCGGCCGTCGTGCAGGGCGCCCCCGGCCGACGGCCCGGCAGCCGATGGCTGGACGTACGGGGGTGGGACGCGCTGGAGCCGGTGCTGACCGACCGGTTCCGGCTGTGCCGGGGCAAGGGCTTCGGCGCGGTGGCGCTGGCCGACGCCGACGGATACGCGCACCGCAGCGGCTTCCCCCTCGGCTTCGACGACCAACTGCTGTTCAACCGTCGCCTGGCCCGCCTGGCCCGCTCGCTCGACCTGTCCCCCGGGCTGGTCAACGACGTGCCACAACTCGCGGCCCTGGCACCGGACTTCGACTTCGTCGTCAACGAGGAGTGCGTCCGGCTGGACCAGTGCGCCAAGCTGCTGCCGTTCGCGGACGCCGGCAAGCCCGTCTTCCACGTCGAGTACGTCGGCACGACCGACGACTTCTGCGTCACGACGGTCGGCTACGGCTTCGCGTCGATCCGCAAGGAGCGGGCGTTGGACGCCTGGCGAGAGCCCTGTCCCCTGCCGTGACCACCCGGTGCCGCCACGGCACAGGCTGCGCGGCCGGACGGCCCGTGCCGGGCCGCGAGTCGCGGCCCGGCACGGGGGACGATCGGCCGTTCAGGAGACGGGCACCAGCTCCGGGGCGGGCGTCGGCGGATCGGTGGGAGCGGGCTCCGGGCGCCTGCGGAGGAACCGCGGAGCCCACCAGTTCGCGTCACCGAGCATGGTCATGAGAGCCGGCAGCACCACTCCCCGGATGATCGTGGCGTCCAGCAGGATCGCCGCCGCCAGGCCGATGCCGAGCTGTTTCATGTCGATCGTGCTCAACGTGGCGAAGATCGAGAACACTCCGACCATCACGATCGCCGCGCTGGTCACCACCCCCGCCGACGAGGTGATGCCGTACGACACCGCGTCACGGTTGGACATGCCGGCCCGGACCCCCTCGCGGATCCGACTCACCACGAACACGTGGTAGTCCATCGAGAGGCCGAAGAGCACCACGAACAGGAACAGCGGCAACCAGGAGACGATCGCTCCCATCGACGTGAAGCCGAGCAACCCCTCCGCCCACTCACCCTGGAAGACCAGCACCAGCAGGCCGTACGCGGCGCCGGCGGAGAGCAGGTTGAGCACGATCGAGCTGGCCGCCACCACGACCGAGCGGAAGGTCAGCGTCATGACGAGGAACGTGAGCACCAGTACGAAGCCCATCACCAGCGGCAGCTTGTCGCGGACGTGCGCAGCGTAGTCCTCGCTGTCGGCCACGCTCCCGCCGACCGCGTACTCGATCCCGGGAATGCCCCGCAGTTCGGCCGGGACCAGGTCGGAGCGCAGCTTCTCCAGCGACTGGACCGACCGGTCGTCGCGGCTGGCGTACGGGGTGGGCACGTCCAGCACCGACACCCGCCGGTCGGCCGACACCTTGATCTTCGGGCCGTCCGCCTCGGTGGGGGCGAACAGCGGATCGCCGGAGGCGCGGGCGGCCAGGCCGGTGAGGGCCGCGCCGACCCGGTCGGCCTGCTCGGCCGGCGCGCGGACGGCCACCACGTGGTTGGTGCCGGTGCTCGGGAAGGCGGCGGTGAGCCGGTCGTACGCCTGCATGGCAGGGGTGGTGCGGGGCAGGTCCTCCATGCCGGGGAACTTCAGCTTCATGCCGAGCGCCGGCGCGGCCAACGCGAGCAGCAGGCCGACCGAGATGACGAGCGTCGCCACCGGCGCACGCAGCGCGGGCCGCAGCACCGCCGGCCAGAGCCGGGGCGCGCGCGCCTCGCCGTGCCGTCCCGTGCGCGGCGCGGTGAGGCGCCAGAGCAGCGGCACCCGGGGCCGGTCGACCCAGCGGCCCAGCCTGGCCAGCAGGGCGGGCAGCACGGTCAGCGAGCCGGTCACCGCGACGGCGACCACCAGGATCGAGCCCACGGCCAGGGACGAGAAGACGACGTCACCAGCGAGGAACAGCCCGGCCATCGCGATGATCACGGCGACCCCGGAGACCACCACGGCGTGTCCGGAGGTCTCCGCGGCGATCTCCACCGCGTCCAGACCGGAACGGCCCTTGGCACGTTCCTCACGTTCGCGCCGGATGTAGAACAGCGAGTAGTCGACCCCCACCGCCATGCCGATCAGCAGGATCACCGGTGACGTGGTGTCGGTGGCGGGCACCAGATGCGAGGCCAGTGTGGACAGGCCCATCGCGGCAGCGACCGACGAGAGCGCCAGCAGCACCGGCACGCTCGCCGCGATCAACGCGCCGAACGCGATGATCAGGATGGCCAGGGTCACCGGCAGGCTCAGCAACTCGGCCCGCTCGAAGTCCTTGCCGAGGGTGTCGTCGAGCGCCTGTCCGATCGAGGGTCCACCGACCTGCTCGATGCGGAGCTGTGGGTGCGCGCTCTGGACTGTCGCGGTGGCGTCGCGCAACGGCTGCACCCGGTCCGACGCGGTCTCCGGATCGCCGGACATGGTGATCGGCAGCAGCAGCGCCGACCCGTCCCGCGCGGTGACCGGTGGGCCGATCTCGGCAACCCCGGCGACCGTACGCAGCCGGGCGGACGCGTCGTCGGCGGCCGCCTTCGCCGCCGCCGGGTCCAGGGTGCCGCCCCGGGAGGTGATGAGGACGTTCTCGACGGCCGGGTCGTCGAAGGCCCCGCCGTCCACGATGAGGCTCGCCCGCCCGGCCTCGCCGATCGCCTGGTCGCCGCTGGTCGCCTCGTTGAGGCCGGCGGCGCTGCCCCCGACGAAGCACACCGCCACGAACACGACCCACAACGCGATCGCCCGCCACGGATGCTCGGCACTCCACCGCGCCATCCGCACCGTCACCGGTCTGCTGCCCATCAGTGCCCCCCTGTCACGTCGACCCCCTGTCGACGGTGCTGACGTTAGGAGCGTGACGAGGCGGTGACATCGGGGAACGGCCCCCGTTCACCCCGGAGTCGGTCCGCCGGGGGCGGCGGGTCCGTCGGACGGGCATCAACCCGCGATTCGGACGTACGCCGGGGTGCTGCCCGGAGCGTCCGGCCGCGACCCGCCGACGCCGACCCGGAGCCGGCTCCGGGTCATCCCCGAAGGGCACCCCGAGGCCGCGGCTGGCAACGCGGGCAGCTGTACGAGGAACGGTTCATGAACGACTCGCGCCGGATCGGCGTACCGCACCGCCGGCACGGCTCGCCCTCGCGGCCGTACGCGTTCAGCGCCCGGTCGAAGTAGCCGCTCTCGCCGTTGACGTTGACGTAGAGGGCGTCGAAGCTGGTGCCGCCCTCCTTGATGGCCTCGGCGAGCACGTCGCGGACGTGGCCGAGCAGGCGCTGCGCGGCCGGGCCGGTGAGGGCGTCGGTGGGGCGGGCGCCGTGCAACCGTGCGCGCCACAGCGCCTCGTCGGCGTAGATGTTGCCCACCCCGGAGATCAGCGTCTGGTCGAGCAGTGCCCGTTTCACCTCGGTCCGCCGGCGTCGCAGCGCGGCAACGAAGGCCTCGTCCGAGAACTCCGGGTCCATCGGGTCACGCGCGATGTGTGCGATCTCGGCGGGCAGGTCGGCGCCACCCTCGCTGACCGCGAGCCCGCCGAAGGTGCGCTGGTCGACGAAGCGCAGCTCGGGCCCGTCGTCGGCGAAGCGGAACCGGACCCGCAGATGGGTCTCGTCGGGGGTACCGGGCGGCTGGAGCAGCAGCTGACCGGACATGCCGAGGTGTCCGACCACCGCGTCGCCGCTGTCCAGCGGGAGCCACAGGTACTTGCCGCGCCTGCGCACGTCCAGGATCGTCCGATCCGCGAGCACGTCGGAGAAGTGCGCGCCACCGGGTACGTGCCGCCGGACGGCACGCGGGTGACGGACCTCGACCGAGGCGATCCGCCGACCGGTGACCCACTGGGCCAACCCCTGCCGGACGGTCTCCACCTCGGGCAACTCAGGCACGACGGGACCCCTGCTCCTGCGCCACGTCGGCCGGCATGACCTGCGCCAGGTGATCGGCTTCCTCGCTGCGGGCCGCCTGCTCGGCGCGCTCCAGCGGCCCGGCCGCCCCACCCTGGTCGCCCTCGTCGCGCCGATCGTCGGACGCCTGCTGGTCGGCGTGCTCGTGCTCGTGCTCGTGCTCGTGCTCGTGCTCGTGCTCGTGCTCGTGCTCGTGCTCGTGCTCGTGCTCGTGCTCGTGCTCGTGCTCGTGCTCGTGCT
>NZ_JBEXIL010000005.1:0-6345 GCF_040608555.1 Micromonospora sp. NPDC005172 | reverse complement strand
TCGTCCGAGAGCATCCGCCAGGCCGCCTCGGCAGCGCGCTGCTCGGCCTCCTTCTTGCTACGCCCCTCCGCGCCGCCGTACCTGTTGCCGGCCACCACGACCCAGGCCGTGAAGGTCTTGAGGTGGTCCGGGCCGGTGCCCTCGATCCGGTACTCGGGCACACCGAGGCCGAGCGCGGCGGTCAACTCCTGGAGGCTGGTCTTCCAGTCCAGGGCAGCGCCCCGACCGGCCGACTCGGCCATCAGCGGGTCGAAGAGCCGGTGGATCACGATCCCGGCGGTGTCCAGCCCGTACTGCAGGTAGATCGCGCCGAGCAGTGCCTCCAGGGTGTCGGCGAGGATGCTCGCCTTGTCCCGGCCACCGGTGCTCTCCTCGCCCTTGCCCAGCAGCAGGTACGCGCCGAGACCCTCCGGGCCGAGGCCACGAGCCACGTCCGCGAGCGCCCGCATGTTGACCACGCTCGCCCGGAGCTTCGCCAACTGCCCCTCGGGCAGGTCCGGGTGGTTGTGGAACAGGGCGGTGGTGATCACGACGCCGAGCACCGAGTCGCCCAGGAACTCCAGTCGCTCGTTGGTCGGCAGGCCGCCGTTCTCGTACGCGTACGAGCGGTGGGTCAGCGCGCGTTGCAGCAGGTCCGGCTCCAGGCTGACGCCGAACGCGGCTTCCAGGTGAGCGACGGACGCCCGCCGCCGCTTGTCGTTGCTCATGATGTGCGTACCTCGGTGTCGGTGGAGCGGTCGGTGCGGTCCGTCGCAGCGTCGCCGTCGAGCAACGCGGAGACCAGATCGGTGGCGCGCCGCCGCCACAGGTGAGCGGCGAGAGCGATGCCGGAGGCGACGTCGCCGGCGCGGGCGGAGCCGTGACAGACGACGACGGTCCCCGCGACGCCCAACAGGGCCGCCGCGCGGGGCGCGCCGCCCTCGGCCGGTGGGCCGCCGGCCATGGCGTACGCGCCCTCGATGGCCTTGAGCAGCACGTTACCGGTGAAGCCGTCGGTGACCACCACGTCGGCGCGCGCGCCGACAGCCACGTCGTACCCCTCGACAAGGCCGACGTAGCGCGCTCCGGCAGGCAGCGGTTCGACGGCGAGCAGAGGGTCGGTGGCCCGGCGTACCCGATCGCCCTTGCCGGCCTCGGTGCCCACCGAGAGCAGCCCGACCCGGGGGGCGGCGATCGAGTGGGCCACCGCGGCGTACGCGGCGCCGAGCACGGCGTGCCGGGCGAGGGTGGCGGGGCGGGGTTCGAGCGAGCCGCCCACGTCGAGCAGGATCACCGGACCGGCGACCGCGGGCAGGGTGGCGACCAGGGCGGGCTGGCGGATCTCCGGCCAGCGCCCGAGGCCGAGCACGGCGGCGGTCACCGTGGCGCCGGTGGCGCCGGCCGAGACCAGGGCGTCGGCGGTGCCGTCGCGGACGGCGGTGACAGCGGCCCGGACGGTGCTCTCCGACCGGGCGGCGCTGGGATGGTCGGCCATACCGACGGCGACGCGGACCGGGCGGACCGTGATCCGGGCGCGTTCGGCCGGGACGAGGGCAGCGATCAACTCGTCGGCGACCTCGGCAGGACCGACGAGCAGCAGGTGCAGATCGGGGTCGGCGCGCATGGCCCGCAGAGCGCCGTCAACCACGACGGCGGGAGCGTCGTCCCCGCCGAGGAGGTCAACGGCGATCCGCGCGGCGCCCGGCTCCACCGGAACACCGGCCGGGTTGGGCCGGCCGGTGTCGGAGGGAGCCGGGGCACCGGGCGAATGCCAGGGTGCGCGCGCCGCCCGACCTGGGGTCGGGGGCGTCACTCGGCGTCCAGGTCAGACCTCGAGAACCTGGCGGCCGTTGTAGGTGCCGCAGACGGAGCAGGCGGCGTGCGGCAGCTTCGGGGACTTGCACTGCGGGCACGCGACGGTCGCGACCACGGTCGCCTTCCAGTTCGCCCGGCGGGACCGGGTGTTGCTGCGCGACATCTTGCGCTTCGGGACGGCCACGGTTCTTACTCCTCTGTAACGGTCAGTTGCGACAGGCCCGCCCAACGCGGGTCGATCTGCTGGTGACTGTGGTCGGCCGGCAGATCGTCCAAGTGCGCCCCACATTCGGGGCACAACCCTGGGCAGTCCTCCCGGCAGAGCGGGTTGGTCGGCAGCGTGAGCACCAACGCGTCCCGCAGCGCCGGCTCCAGGTCGATCAGATCGCCCTGCATCCGGCCCACCTCGTCCTCGTCGGTCGTGATGTCCGTGGTGCTGTTCTCGTACGCGTACAGCTCCTGGATCGTCACGGCCATCGATTCGTTGATCTCGCGCAGGCAACGCCCGCACTCGCCCCGGATGGGACCGGTGATGGTCCCCGAGACGAGCACACCCTCGGACACCGACTGCAACCTCAGATCGAGGTCGAGGTCCGCGCCCTCCGGCACGCCGATCAACTCCACACCGAGGTCCACCGGTGCCGGCACGACCCGCTGGACCTCACGCAACGCACCAGGGCGGCGCGGCAGGTCTCTCGTGTCGAGGACCAGCGGCGACCTGGGGTCGAGTGTCGATGGCGAGCGCTTGGGCATAGTAAGACTCCGGCCGGTGAGAGGCCGACAAAAAAGGTTACCTGGGCGACCCCCGGACCGTCGAACCGGGGGCGACGCCCGACCTCGAATGTCGGCTGGTGAGGTGCCGCTCAGAAGGGTAGCGGGCGTTCCGCCTCATCCCCACCGAAGGTGCCGATCTCCCGCAGCGCGTGCATCTTGTCGCGGCCGCGTTCGATCGAGGCGAGGGCCCGGGTGAGGAACTGCTCGAAGTTGGCCAGCGCCGTGTCGACGTAGTCGTCGACCTCCTCACGCAGGCGCTGCGCCTCGGCACGGGCCTCGGCGATGATCCGGGCACCCTCGTGCTCGGCCGAGACGGTGATCTCGTTCACCGAGACGAGCCGGGCGTGTTCTGCCTCACCCTCGCTGATGATCCGGTCCGCCTCGCGCTTGCCGGCGTCCATGATCTTGTCGCGCTCCTCCAAGAGCGCGGCGGCCCGACGCAGGTCGGCGGGAAGGTCCGCGCGCATCTCGTCCAGAGCCGCGATCATCTCGCCCCGGTCGACCATGCAGTTGTTACGGGACATCGGGACGGAGCGCGCCTGCTCCACCATGGCGATCAGTTCGTCGATGCGATCGAGCGGGTCCACCGGTACCTCACTCCTGTCGTTCGTCGGCCGACCTCCATGATGCGGGCTACGGCCGGTTCCCCGCTGCGCCCATCATGTCGTGCCCGTCCCACACGATCCCCCACCACCCCAACCCGGCGCGTCGCGAACCCGTCACTCCCGGCTCCCCCCAGCCCCCTCGCCCTCACCCCACCGCCCCCGCCTCGCCGATCTTGCAGTTGCTGTCGCGGCAAAACGGTGCAGAGTGGGCAATACGGCGACCGAAAGTGCAAGATCGCGGAGGTGGTGCGGGTCAGCGGCGCGGACCCAGACGAGCTTGCAGGGCCTCGCGGACCGGGTCGGGGACGTGGGCCGAGATGTCGCCGCCCCACTTGGCCACGTCCTTGACGAGGCTGGAGGAGAGGAACGAGTAGAGCGGGTTCGTCGGCATGAAGAGCGTCTCGACGCCGGCCAGCCCGATGTTCATCTGGGCCATCTGCAACTCGTAGTCGAAGTCGCTGACCGCCCGCAGACCCTTGATCAGGACGCTCGCCTGCTGGGCCCGGCAGAAGTCGACGAGCAGCCCGCGGAACGACTCGACCCGCACGTTGTCATACGAGGCGGTCACCTCGCGGAGCATCTCGATCCGCTCGTCGACGGTGAACAGGCCGCTCTTCGACTGGTTCACCAGCACACCGACGATCACCTCGTCGAACAGCCGACTGGCGCGGCCGATGATGTCGAGGTGTCCGTTGGTGACCGGGTCGAACGAGCCGGGACAGACCGCACGTCTCATGATCGGCGACCGTACCAAAGGGTGGTCTCGCCATACCGGCGACTGCGCTGGGGGGTGATCCCCTGCACCCACTCGAAGTCCCTGGTCCGACGGGACCGCTCCACCACCACCAACGCGTCGGGCGTCAACCAGCCGCCATCGACGAGCGTCGTCAGCAGCGCGGTGATCTCCTCGTCCGGCACGGCGTAGGGCGGATCGGCGAAGACCACGTCGTAGCCACCACCGTCCGGACCGGCGGCCAGGACCGTCGCCACCTTGCCCGCCACCAGTCGTACGGCCGAACCGGCCCGCAGGGTCGCCACGTTCTCCCGGATCACCCGGGCCGCCCTCGCGTCGGACTCCACGAGCAGGACATGCGCGGCACCCCGGGACAACGCCTCCAACCCAACCGCGCCGGAGCCGGCGTACAGATCGGCGAAACGCGCGCCCTCGAGGTCGACCTCCGACTCGACGGCACTGAACAGCGCCTCCCGGACCCGGTCGGACGTGGGTCGGGTGCCGGCCCCGGGTGGCGCGGCGATCCGCCGCCCGCCGAGCGTCCCGGCCACGATCCGGGTCACCGTTTCCTCCTGCTCATGAACACGACGCTACGCGACCCGTCGCACCCACCGGCCGACACGGTCGGTACCTCCACGCAGAGCATGTGATCACTTCTCGTATATCAATGATCTCAAGTTCATAACATCAGTCTTAGCAAATCCTGAGCGCTGTATCACGCGCGGCGATATCGCTAGGGTCTGCCGGGTGCCGGCGGCAAACCGCCGGCCCACGGCTCGGGAGGGCGCCTCTCCGATCGGACGTGCCACGACCGTCCACTGTCTCTCCCGTGCCACACCCCTTACGCTTCAGCACTCCAGGAGTACCCGTGATCCGTCCCAAGCTGTCGCTCCGGCGACCGCTGGCCATCCTGGGAGCCGCC
Organism: Micromonospora sp. NPDC005172; assembly: GCF_040608555.1. Lineage (NCBI taxonomy): Bacteria > Bacillati > Actinomycetota > Actinomycetes > Micromonosporales > Micromonosporaceae > Micromonospora > Micromonospora sp. NPDC005172. The sequence continues at coordinate 1,517 of NZ_JBEXIL010000005.1, read as the reverse complement.
ATCGTCGGCCTCACCGGGGTCGTCGCGGTTGCCGCCCCAGCCAGCGCACACCGCACCACGATCAGCGCCACCGCCGAGTGTGACCGGCTCACCGGTGAGCGCGTGATCACGTGGAAGGTGGTGAACAGCGAAGCCAACAAGGACGCGACCATCCAGAAGGTGACCACCGATCCCGGCACCCCGGTGACCTCGCTGGTCGAGGGGGTGAAGGAGGCGCAGCCGCTGCAGGGGCTGATCGTCCCCATGGGCTCCTACAAGCTGGCCACCCAGCGCGTGCCCGGCAACACCACCAAGGCCCACCTTCAGGTCTACGCTGAGTGGATCAAGGAGGACAAGGTCACGGCGAATCACACCGCCGACGGTGACATCAACCTCGCGGCGGACAAGTCCTGCACCCCGGCCCCGAAGTGCGTGGACGTCAACAAGGCCACGTTCAGCCACACCTTCGACGGTCCGAAGGGCACCGCCACCGTCAAGCTCAACGGTGACCTGCCGCTCTGCGGTGACGGCAAGCAGTACTTCACGCTGGTGTCGTACTTCGCTCCTCGGCCGCAGTTCGCCACCCCGCAGTACGTGTACGGCACGCCGGACAGCGACTTCGTCAGCGCCGCCCAGACCGAGATCACTCTGAACGTCGAGATCCCGGACTGCCACACCCAGGTCGACCTCATCTGGGGCGACAAGGACCAGGTCATCGGCGAGATCGTCGACGGCGGCAAGCGCTACGACAACAAGAAGCTCGGCTCGCCGGGCGCCCCGGGCAACCGGTCCAAGGGCCCGCAGGGCTGGTACAACGGCGGCAGCAAGAGCTGCGTCACCCCGGCCTCGACCTTCGCGTCCAAGTGCGACGGTTCGGTCGCCGTGTCGCTGAGCAACGACGGCAAGATCAGCAAGTACGCCGTCGAGTTCGAGGTCAGGGGCGAGAACGGCTTCACCAAGAAGGTCTCCGTCGCCCCCGGCAAGGCCGACACCAGCATCGTGGTGCCCGCCGCCGACGCCGGCAAGGTCGAGGTCCTGGTCGACGGCAAGGTCATCGAGAACGGCTCGTACTCCTGGGCGCGTCCCGAGGACTGCCCGCTGCCGGCCGTCACCACCAAGGCCGACTGCAAGGAGTTCGCCCTCACCGTCACCAACCCCGAGGGTGGCCTGCCGGTGAAGACCACCTTCACCTACGGCGACAAGACCGAGACCCGTACGGTCGCGGCCGGCGCCTCGGAGACGGTGACCTTCAAGGCCGGCAAGGACAAGACGGCGATCGTCGCCCTGCCGGACATGGACCTGGAGCTCGAAGCCATCTACACGCCGGAGGGCAACTGCGGCGGTAGCGGTGGCGGCGGCAGCGACGAGCCGGGCCTCCCGGTCACCGGTGCGGCCGCGGGCGGCATCGCCGCCGGCGCGATCGCCCTGCTGATCGCGGGCGCGGTGCTCTTCGTCATCGCCCGTCGGCGTCGGGTGACCTTCACCGCCTGACCTGACCTGCGCTGAAGCCCGAGGGCGCGTCGACCACCCGGTCGACG
>NZ_JBEXIL010000004.1:0-205669 GCF_040608555.1 Micromonospora sp. NPDC005172 | reverse complement strand
CTGAATGTCTACGACTCCGACGTGCTGGAGGACGGCGAGGTGCCGCTGGCCCGGCTGCTGCCGGGTCGTCCCGGCCGTCAGGACCACCCCACCCCGCCCCGCCCCCGCCCCCGCCCCCGCGATCTTGCACTTTAGGTTGTTGATTTGGGGTCTTCTGGGCGATGTGTCGCCACAGAAAGTGCAAGATCGCGGGGGAGTGGGGCTCACCTGGTTCGGGTGAGGCCCGCTCACCCTTTTTCGGGTGATCCTGCGGGGATGCGGGAGGGGATGTGATGGTCACGACGGCGTCGAGCTACCTGGAGCAGCTGGACACGGGCCGGTCTTTCGACCTACCGGAGACGACCACCGGGACGCTCCGGCTGGACCTGCGCGACGACGGGCACACCGAGCACTGGTACCTGACCGTGGCGGGCCAGCACATCACGGTCACCCGCTCGGCCGAGGACGCGGACCTGATCGTCCGCGCCGCCCGTAGCGTCTTCGACGAGTTGGTCAACGGTGACCTGCCCCCGGGCACAGCCATGCTGCGCAACGAGCTGACCCTGCGGGGCGACATGCGGCTGCTGCTGGTGCTGCGGCGCGTCCTGCCGGGGCCGAAGGGTGCTCGACACCCACGTGAGCTGGGACGGGCCGCGCTGGCCCGCCGACACGCGTCCGCCGGGCGGGCGGGGCCCGGCGGGCGGGCGGGGCCCGGCGAGCGGGCGGCGTCCGGCGGGCGGGACGACCGGCCATGAGACAGGAACTCGTGCACGTCCTCGCCGGAAACGTGTTCGCCATCAGCGACGCCCAGGGTGACATCGAGATCGAGATGGATCCGCAGGCGCCGGTCGGACTCTTCGCGTTCGACACGCGCTTCCTCTCGCACTGGGTGCTCACCATCGACGGGGAGCCGATCAACGCCCTCTCCCGCGACGACATGACGTACTTCGAGACCCGGTTCTTCCTGGTGCCCGGCGCGGCGAGCCACTACGTCGACGCCGACGTGTCGATCATCCGGCACCGCTCGATCCACGAGTGCTTCCACGAGAAGATCATTGTGCTCAACCACTCGCCGCAGCCCGCCGAGCTGACCGTACGTATGGAGATGGGCAGCGACTTCGCCGACATCAACGAGATCGGGGACGTGCGGCGGCGGGACGTACGGGTCGACGTCGACTCGGCGCGCCAGCGGCTCACCCTGCGCTACGAACGGCAGCGCTTCGTCCGCGAGACGACGATCAGCAGCACCGCCGCGGTCGATGTCGACGAAGGCGGGATGACGTTCCGCCTCCGCGTCGCCCCGCACGGGCGGTGGGAGACCGACCTGCACGTCGTCCTGGCCGTCGTCGGGGAGGGCGGTCAGGACATGCGGGCCAGCCTGCAGGCGCACCAGCAATCCGTCCGTACCGGGATGCGGGAGGATCTCCAGGACTGGCTCGACCGGGCGCCGCAGCTGGTGGCCGAGCGCGACGGCCTGGAGATGATGTACCGGGGGAGCCTCGCCGACCTGGCCGCGCTGCGCTACCGGCCACTGTCGACCGCCGAGCGCGTGCCGGTCGCCGGCCTGCCGTGGGCGATGGCCTTCCTGGGTCGGGACAGCATCATCACCTGCCTGGAGACGCTGGCGTTCACCCCGGAGCTGACGCCCGCCACGCTGCGGATGCTGGCCCTGGTGCAGGGCGGGCACCTCGACGACGAACGCGAGGAGGAGCCCGGCAAGATCATTTCTGAGCTCCGCTACGGCGAGTCGAGCGTCTTCGGCGAGCGACCGAGCGCGGTGTACTACGCCGGCGCCGACATGACCCCGCTGTTCGTCGTGCTGCTCGACGAGTACGAGCGCTGGTCCGGTGACGCCCAACTGGTCCGCGAGCTGGGTCAACCGGCCCGGATGGCGCTGGACTGGATCGACGAGTACGGCGACATGACCGGTGACGGTTACGTGCGCTACCAACGCCGCAACGAGCGCGTCGGCACGGTCAACCAGTCCTGGAAGGACTCCCCGGACGCGATCGTCGACGCGCACGGGCGGATGCCCGAGCTTCCCCTCGCCACCTGCGAGTTGCAGGGCTACGCGTACGACGCCAAGAGGCGCGGCGCCCGGCTGGCCCGCGAGTTCTGGGGCGATCCGGCGTACGCCGACCGCCTCGACGCGGAGGCGACGGCACTCAAGGAGCGGTTCAACAGGGACTTCTGGCTGCCGCACCGGGAGTACTACGCCCTGGCGCTCGACCCGTACGGCGAACCGGTCGACGCCCTGTCGTCCAACATCGGGCACCTGCTGTGGAGCGGGATCGTCTCGGACGATCGGGCCGAGGCGGTCGCCGAGCACCTGGTCGGGCCCCGGCTGTTCAACGGCTGGGGCGTACGGACCTTCGCCGCCGGCCAGCGCCCGTACAACCCGGTGGGGTCGCACCTGGGGGCGGTGTGGCCGTCAGACAACGCCCTGATCGCCGCCGGGCTGCGGCACTACCGCTTCGACGCGCACGCGGCCCGGATCGCGGCCGGCATCTTCGACATGGCGCAGACGCTTGGCGGGGCGGTGCCGGAGCAGATCGCCGGCTACGAGCGGAGCCTGACGAAGTATCCGGTCCAGTTGCCCTCGGCCGGACGCCCGAAGTCGTGGTCGTCGGGAGCCCTGCTGATGTTGCTGGGCACCCTGCTGGGTCTGCGGCCCACCGGTGAGGACCTGCTGGTCAGGCCCGCCCTGCCCGCGGGTTTCGGCCGCGTCGACCTGCTCGGCGTCCCCGGACGCTGGGGCCACACCGACGCGTACGCCGGCGAGCGCTCCACCCAGCCGGTCAGACCTCCGACGTCCCCTCCCCGGTCCTGAGGTCGGCGGCCGTCGTGCCGTCCGTGCTCCTCTCGACGACGGGGGAGCGCCCGAGCCGCCGGGCCGGGGGAGGGCGACGGTGTTGCGCCTGGGCGCGGCGGAAGCCCTGCACGGCGTGACCCAGACCGGCCAGCTCCCCGGGGCGGGCCGCGGCGCGAACCGCCGTCAGCAGCAGCACGACCGGATGCGCGGCAGCCGACGGCATGGCGGCGAGACCACCGAGCAGCCGCTCGGCGGTCTCCTGGTCTATCCGGTCCGCGCTCATCTCGTGTCCCTCAGCGCCGCCCCGTCGGGCGATGTCACATCCGCCTCCGGTCGGGGGGAGCGGAACACGAGGTGAACGTGGACCGGCGACTGCCGGACCGGGCTCAGCCCATGGTCTTCGCCCCGTCGATCGCCTCCCGCAGGATGTCGGCGTGCCCGGCGTGCTGGGACGTCTCGGCGATCAGGTGCAGCAGCACCCGACGCACCGTCCAACTCGCGCCCGGCTCGAACCACGGGGCCTGCGGCAGCGGGTGGGCCGCGTCCAGGTCGAGGGTGGCGATCAACTCGTCGGTGTGGGCGGCCACCGATCGGAACCGCTCGACCAACCCGGCCAGGGTCTCGCCCGGTGCCATCCGGAACTGGCCGACCCAGTCGATCTCGGACCGCTGCATCGCCTCCGCGCCACCCACGGCGAACAGCATCCACCGCTCCTCGGTGCCGGCGACGTGCTTGACGAGCCCGCCGAGGCAGAGCTCGCTCACGGTGCTACGGGTGGCCGCCTGCTCGTCGGTCAGCCCGTCGACGGTCTGCAGGAGGAAGCCCCGGTGCCGGCGCAGCGTCTGCAGCAGGTCGGCTCGTTCCCCGGTGAGCTGCGCGGTGCTGGTCATGGTGTCGCCCTTTCCTCGGAGTCCGTCGGCGGTCAGCCTAGGACCGGGCACCGACACTTCGAGGTCGAAACACGACGAGGCACCGGCCGCCAGCGGTTGCCGATCGGGGTGCGGGACTGTCCACTGAATGACATGGGTGTCATCAAGGTGGGCACGTCGTCCTGGGCCGACCAGACGTTGCTGCGGTCCGGCTGGTATCCCCGCTCGGCCAACACGCCGGCGCGCCGGCTGGCCTTCTACGCCAGCCGGTTCCCGCTGGTCGAGGTGGACACGTCCTACTACGCCGTTCCGGTGCCGGAGACGACGCAGGGCTGGGTCGAGGCGACGCCTGACGACTTCACCTTCAACGTCAAGGCGTTCAGCCTCTTCACCGGGCACCCCACGCCGGTCGCCGTGCTGCCTCGCGACCTGCGACCGGCCGCCGGCCCCAGCCGGGTCCGCCGGCGTGACCTGCCCGAGCAGACGTACGACGAGTTGTGGGTCCGCTTCCGGGCGGCGCTGGCCCCGGTCGCGGCCGCCGGCAAGTTGGGAACCGTGCTCCTGCAGTTCCCGCCCTGGCTGGCGCGCGGCGACGCCGCCGAGCGGCGCATCGTGGAGCTGGCCCAGCGGTGCCAGCCGTGGCGCGTGGCGGTGGAGCTGCGGCACGGGTCCTGGTTCGACGGCGCCGCCACGACCGCGACCCTGGACCTGCTGCGCGCGCACGACCTCTCACTGGTCTGCGTGGACATGCCGCAGGGGCATCCGTCGTCGGTGCCACCGATCCTGACGCGGACGGCGGAGCCGGCGATCGTCCGCTTCCACGGCCACAGCGACGCGTGGCGCGACGGCGACAAGCAGGACAAGTTCCGCTACGCGTACGCCGAGCAGGAACTGCGCGACTGGGCGGATCGACTGGCCGGGCTGGCCGCGGACGTCGACGACCTGCACGTGCTGTTCAACAACTGCTGTGCCGGGCAGGCCCAGCGCGACGCGACCCGGTTGGCGCAACTGCTCGCCGAGACCATGCTCGCCGACGAGCGGGTACCGGTCGGGCCGCGTCGGCCGTCCGACGGTCAGACCGTCGCGGCCTCGACCGGCTGACGGGCCGCCCGCGTGCACCCCGTCCCGAGCGGGGCACGCGGACAGCGGCGGGCGATCAGGAGCGTCGACCCCGGGTGCGTAGCGCGTCCTGGGAACGCTCGGTGACGTCCGCTTCGTCGGGAAAGCTCCGGCCGCTGGGCGCCGGGTCGGGCGGCGCGCCCGGCCCGGCCACCGTGGTGCGGGTGGGCTCGACCGAGCCGAAGCCGTGCCGGCCCGCCGGACCGCTCTGCCCGACCGGGGCGCCCGCGCGCCGTTCACCGCGCCGCCCCTCGGGCACCGCCGTCTCCTCGCTGCCCTCGTCCATCGGCGAGTCGTCGCCCGCACCCCAGGGCGCGTCGGCGTCGAAGTCGTCGCCCGTACCCCACGGGTTGGTCGCCTCCGGTTCGAGCCGGTCACCGCCGCGTCCCTCGTGTGCCGTCATGGCCACCTCGCTCGGTTGGTCCGCCGCTGTCGACGGACGGATTGCCCGGATGCCGGACCCGGTCCTGTCACTCGATGCCACCGGGCGCGGGGCCGGCCGATCCTCCGGCGTGATCCCTGCCCCTCAGGCGTGCCGCGCGGGTGCGCGGGGTCGGCCGGTGCCCCGTCGTCGACGGTCCGGCGGGACACCGGCCGACCCGACGCTCAGCGTCCGGCCATCGCCATCTGCCGCTTGCCGACGCCCATGCCCATGCCCATCTTGGCCAGGCCCATCGGGGCGCCGCGCATCCCGCCGGTGCGGCTCAGGATCCCCCGCAGCACCTGGCCGGGCTTCTGCTGCTCACCCATGTACGCGGTGACCACGACCAGCGATCCGGTCAGTGCCGGGATCGCCCACTGGAGCAGCTTCATCTGTCGCTGCGAGGAGGCGACGCTGGCCGGTGTCTGGTGATTGGGCTCGGTGGCGCCGCTCACCGGCGGACCGCCCGCCTTCTCCAACCGCATGCCGACCAACCGGCTGTAGCCGGTGACGGCGAGCGCGCCGATCGTCAGGGCCGTCTTGATGGCGCTGGCCCGGCCGACGCCGCGCTGGGCCGCCACCCGTGGGCTCTCCGTGACCAGTTCGCCGACCGCTCCGGCGAGGTGCGCGCCGATCGCGGCCGCGTTGACCGGCGTCCACTTCGACCATCCGGCCGAGGCGACCGGGAGCCGCTGGGTCGAGTCGTTGATTTTCGCCGCTGCGCCGTTGACGCCGAAGGCACCCATGAGGGAGCCACCGAACCAGGCCGCCAGACCCAGATCGTGCATGGAGCGCAGTGCGGTGTGTCGTTCGGACATGTGATCCCCTTCCGCCGTGTCGGGCGACGCGGCTTACCCGTCGCCCGGGCGGCTAACCCCGTCGTCCGCCGGTCGATCCTCGCCAGGGTGGCGCGACAGGGACATACGGGCGTCGTGGTCGCAGATCGTCACCGGGAGGAGTCGTCGGCGTGGCGGCGGGTAGATCCCGTCGACGCTGACGGAGAGGGGAACGGCATGTCGCAGCCGGACGAGGTCCGCGAGAAGACTCCCAAGACCGACGCGGTGCTCATGCACCCGGACAACGATCCGCACCGCAACACCGCCGAGGTCGCGCCGCGCAAGGACCACGCGTCGATCGAGGTGGAACGCGACGGCGAGCGGACGCCGTTGGAGGAGGACTGAGCCGACACGACGGAGGCCCCGTCGGGTGACGGGGCCTCCGGTGGCAGAACCGGTCAGGAGACGGAGATCGTCCCGTTGCCGGCGCGGACACACGACACCGCGCGGGCGGCGGTGACCGCCGCGCCGGCGAGGCACTGGCCCAGCACCTCGTGCCCGGTGGCGTTCGGGTGCCACGACTCCTGGCAGGTCTGGAAGTAGCTGACGCAGGTGTTGGCGATCCGCTGGATGGCGATCTTGTCCTTGCCGGCGAGGCTGGTCACGAAGGTGCCCGTCGCGCCGTCCTGGAGCCGGATGGGGGTGGCCAGCGCGCCGGTCGGGCTGGACGTCGACTCGCACAGCCGCGCGCCGTCGAAGGCCCGCTGCACGTTCAGGTAGACCAGGTCGTCGTTGGGGAACTCGGCGGCCAGGGTGTCCCGGGTGGACTTGACGATGCCACCGAGACCCTGCGAGAAGCGGTGTCCCGGGGCGAGGCTGGCCAGGTGGATCGGGCATCCGGCCGCGTACCGCTCGGCGCCGAGGTCACGGAACTTGTCCCGGGTGTCGTCCCGACCGTCCTCCTCGTAGAACGCCGGGTTCAGGTCCAGCGGCAGCGGGTTGGTGTAGTCCTGGAACACGATTCGGTGCTGCCCGTCCGCGTCCACCTGGTCGAGGGTGGTCAGGATCTGGCGTACGGCGGCGGTGGTCTCCGCGGTCGCGGCGCTGAGCTGCGCGGCCGTGGCCAGGTCCGCGTCGCTGCACGGCTTCTGCTCCACCGGCCCGTTCAGGTACGCCCAGAACTCCCACCAGCCGGTCCAGGCGTCGGCGATGAACCGGTTGGCGCACGTCTCCGCGACGCTGCCGAAGGTGAACGAGCTGTTGTTGGAACCGAGGCCGATCAGCACCAGGTCGATGTCCTGGGTCTGCGCGACGGCACGCAGCTGGTCGAGCTGCGCGGCCACCGTACGGCCGTTGGTCCGCGCCTGGGAGGCGTTGGCGATGTCGTGCGGCTGGCCGCCGGAGCAGGCCAGGTTGAACCGGTTCTGGATGCCGGGCAGGTTCGCCTGGTTCAGCGAGGCGTTCGCTGACCGGTGGCAGAAGAAGGCGTTGTTGTTCGGCGCGGTCCAGCCGGGGAAACCCTGGGAGACCCCGTTGGTGTCGACCACCGGGGTGTATGACCCAGCGCCTTCTCCGCTGATGAAGCTGTCACCGAGCGCCACGGCGGCGGTGGGCAGCGCGGCGGTAGCGGGGGCGGGCAGCGCGACGGCGGTCGACAACGCGGCTGTGACGATCGTGAGTGCCGCGGCGAGCGCGGTACGGCGGAACCTGGGCATGGGGTCCCCATCCATCGAAAGATGAAAGATTCTCTGAGAGCGCGATCAGATCACCCCTGTGCAACGGGCGTCAATGGCCCGTAACAGAATCGTTCGACGAAAGACACGACGGCTCCGGGCGCAGCGGTATGCGCCCAGCACGGGCCGACCCGGCACTGTGGATGGTGTCGATCGCCGGTGCGCGCGCCGGCCTAGCGCGAGGGTGCCTCCGGCGTCACGCGCCCGCGCCGGCGTCGCCCTCGGAGCGGGCGCGCACGGCCGCGCCGAGCGCGTTCAGACCGACACCCCAGATCAGGAGTACGCAGAACCACTGCGTCCACCGCAGCGCGCTCATCTCTCCGGACAGCAGATGGCGGACGCTGCCGAACGGCGTGAGCCACGGCTGTGCCGGACGCAGCGCGTCCACCGCCCCCAGCAGCCCGAACAGGCCCAGCGGGAGGACGATCGTGGCGAGGAACGCGACCACCCGCGAGCGCAGCAGCAGGCCCAGTCCGGTGCCCACCAGACCGGCGACGAGCTGCACCAGCACGCTGCCCACCGCCACCGTGCCGACGTGCCGCCACCGATCGTCCACCCCGCCGGCCGGGGTCACGGCCAGTGTCGCGGCGCAGATCGCCACACCACCCACGCCGATCACGACCGCCGGCAGCAGCACCCCGAACACGGTCGGGACGACGTCGGCGCGAGCCCGGCGTGGATCACGTACGAGCAGGATGCCGAACAGTGGCGTCGCCACCGACATCAGGCTCTGGACCGTGCCCGACAGGTCGACGAACGTCCGGTCGGTGGGTGCCGCCGTCGCGACGAGCGCCACGGCGGTGAGCAGCCCCGCCAGGAGGGTGCCGGCGAGCAGCCAGCGGCGGGTGCGCGTACCGAGGGAGCGCCGTAGGGCGTCGCCTGTCGTTTCGTCCACCTCGGCAACCTCCCGGCCTCCGCCATGCATGCAACAGGAACCGTACCGGCGATGACTGTCGCTGCGTGGTCCCGCGATCACCGTGCATCTCCCGGGTCGTCACCGATCGTGCCGCTCGGCAGCCGCGCCCAGCGGTATGCGGCACCTCGTCTCCTTTGTGCTCACGGGATGTGACAGACGTGGACAGTGCTGGATCTCTGTCTCTACAGTTCCCCCGTCTGGCCGTCTCACATACACGGGGGTTGCGGTGGCCATTGGCCGCTCCATGCATGCTGTCCACATTCCGAGATCATCAACCCGTCGCCTGCTCGCCGCCGGAATCTCGGCGTCCATCGGCGTCGCCCTCCTCGCCGCACCCGCGTCGGCCGTGCCGACGTCGACGGGCGGTACCACGTCCAGCGGTACGACCGCGCGGGACGCCGCCCACGCGACCGCCACGGCCACGCGTACCGGTCAGCGCGTCGAGGTCGAATCGGCACGTAGCGAGCTGACCCAGGTCTTCGCCAAGCCGGGTGGCGGCTTCGTCGCCGAGACCGCAGCCGTTCCACAGCGGGTCCGCCAGGCCGACGGCTCCTGGTCCGAGGTCGACCTGTCGTTGCACCGCGCGGCGAGCGGCTGGCGACCGGCGGTCTCCCCGGCCACCGTGCTGTTCTCGGCCGGCGGGCACGGTCCCGCCGCCACCCTGACCAACGGCGCCAAGTCGATGACGCTGGGCTGGCCCGGCGCGCTGCCCGCGCCGAGCGTGTCCGGGGACGCCGCCACCTACCCCGAGGTCCTGCCCGGTGTGGACCTGGTGCTGACGGCCACCCACACCGGCTTCACCCACGTCCTCGTGGTGAAGACCCCGCAGGCGGCGGCGAACCCGGCGCTGCGGGAGATCCGCTTCGACCTCGGGGGCGACGCACGGGTCCGGCGGGAGGCCGACGGCTCGCTGCGGGCGCTCGCCGGCGGGGCGGAGGTGGCACGCGCCGCCACCGCCGAGATGTGGGACTCCTCCGGCCCTGCCGGTGCGCCTCGTGCGGCGGCCTCCTCGCCGTCCGGTCCCGGCCTGGCCGCGCGTACCTCCTCCGTGGCGACCGCCGTCGACGCGGCGGGCGACCTTGTGCTGCGCCCGTCCGCGGGCCTGCTCGACCCGGCGAAGGCGACCTTCCCGGTCTACATCGACCCGGCCTGGTCCGCCCTCCCCTCCCGCTGGGCGTACGCCACCACCAACAACTCCACCAACACCGACACCTCGGCTGCCCGGGTCGGATTGAACCCGGACAGCGGGGTCGTCTACCGCTCCTATTTCGAGTTCCCCACTCTCAATCTCAGCGGCAAACTCATCAAGTCGGCGTATGTGCAGGTGGTGGCGACCCACACCTGGTCCTGCTTCGACACCCCGACCTACCTCTACCAGTCGGGCCCGATCACGAGCACCCCCCGCACCGCCTGGGCGCCCGCGCTGACCACGCTGCGCGCCTCCGCCAACTCGCACGCCAACCCGGGGGCGGGCTGCACCGACGCGCCGCAGCCGCCGATGATGGTGCGATTCACCGGCAGCGTCACCGCCGGCGTCAGCAGCGCGGCGGCCGCGCACCTGAGCACGATCACCTACGGGCTCTGCGCGTGCAGCGACTCGTCCGGGACCGGCGAGAGCACGGCGAACCGGTGGAAGAAGTTCGACCCGAGCTCGGCACGCCTGCTGGTCGACTACGACACGCCGCCCACCCAGCCCACCGCTCTCCAGGTCGGTGGCGCGGCCTGTGTCACGGGCGAACGGGTCACCCTCGCCACCCCGCCGACCCTTTCCGCCGTCTTCCCCGACGCGGACTCCGGCCAGGTCCTCCAGACGGCGTACGAACTGCTGGAGATCCCCGCCTCGGGCGTCTACGACAGCGCCACGCCGCGCATGACCGCGCCGACGGGCTCCACCGTCCTGGCCGGCGCCCGCTCCACCACGGCAGTGGTGACCGGCACGACCAACGGGAAGTCGTACGCCTTCCGGACCCGCAGTGACGACGGCTACGTGGCCAGCCCCTGGTCGGGGTGGTGCGAGTTCACGATCGACAACCAGCCGCCCACGGTGAGCGTGGACGCGGTCACCAGTCCCGCCCCGCCCGGTGAGCTCTACACCTACAAGCTGCGTTCGCCGGACCTGGACGTGGTCAGTTTCCGCTACGGCTGGAGCAACCCTCCCACCGAGGAGGCGGAGGCCGGCACGAGCCTCGGCTGGACCGGCAAGACCGTTTCGGTGACCCTGGCGACGCCCGCCTACGGCACGAACACGCTGTACGTGGCCGCCGTGGACAGCGTCGGGAACGTCGGCTACAGCTCGCTTGTTATCCAGGTGCCGGCCCCGTAGGGCGGCCGACCACCAACCGGTCACGGCGCGGCTGACGCGTCGAAACCGGACGACAGCAGACGATGTCGAGGCTCGCATTCGCACCGGGGATGCGGGCCTCGACTGCGGGGTGCCGTCGTCGTGTCACATCTGCCGGTTAGGCTCGCTGCGGCGCGCGCCGGCCGACCGATCAGTTCGGACGCGGCACCACACCGCCGAGACCGGGGAGTACGACCAGTTGACCGCAGAGCCTGACACCCTGTACGGGGCCGATGACCTCACCCACCTTGAGGGGCTGGACGCTGTCCGCAAGCGGCCCGGCATGTACATCGGTTCCACCGACAGCCGTGGCGTGGGTCACCTCGTCAACGAGATCCTCGACAACTCCACCGACGAGGGTGTCGCCGGTCACGCGAGCAACGTCGAGGTGATCCTGCACGCCGACGGTTCGGTGCAGGTCGACGACGACGGTCGCGGCATCCCCACCGACGTGCACGCCAAGTCCGGCATCTCCGGCGTCGAGCTGGTGCTGACCCGCCTGCACGCGGGCGGCAAGTTCGGCGGCTCCGGCTACAAGACCTCCGGCGGTCTGCACGGCGTTGGCGCCTCCGCCGTCAACGCGCTGTCCCGTCGTTTCGACGTCACCGTCCGCCGCGCCGGCAAGGTCCACTCGATGTCGTTCCGGCACGGCGTGCCGGGGATCTTCGACGGCGACGGGCCGGACGCGTCCTTCACCGCCGGCCCCGGCCTCCAGGTGACCGGGGCGATGAAGCGCGGCCAGCGCACCGGCACCTCCATCCGCTGGTGGCACGACGCCCGCTACTTCGAGACCGGCGCGGCGCTCGACGTCGACGCCGTCCGGATGAAGCTGCGCAACACCGCGTTCCTGGTCCCCGGCGTGACGTACCTGCTGCGTGACCTGACCGGCGAGGCGCCCGCCGAGGAGCGGTTCCACTACCCCAACGGGCTCAGCGACATGGTCGAGTTCCTCGCGCCGGCCGGTGACCGGCCGGTCTCCGGCATCCTGCTGGTCAACGGCGAGGGGACCTACCGGGAGAACGCCGCCGACGCCAACGGTGTCATGCAGTCCAACGTGCAGCGCCGCGCCGAGGTGGAGGTGGCGTTCCGCTGGGGCACCGGCTACGAGCGCACCGTCGAGTGCTTCACCAACACGATCCGCAACGCCCACGGTGGCACCCACCGCAAGGGCTTCGAACGTGCCCTCGTGCGCACCCTCGCCGACGCCGTCCGCAACACCCGCGGCCTGCTCAAGGCCAAGGAGGAGCCGCCGACCCTGGACGACGTCCTGGAGGGCATGACGGCCGTGGTGCACGTGCGGATTCCCGAGCCGCAGTTCACCTCCCAGACCAAGGACGAGCTGTCCACCACCGGCATCACCAAGGTCCTGCAGAGCCTCGTCGACGCGCACGTCAAGGCCTGGCTGGAGGACCGGCGCACCAAGGCCGAGGCGCGCGTCGTCCTGCAGAAGATCGTCGACGCGGCGCGGGTACGACTCACCCAGAAGCAGCAGAAGGACGCCGCCCGGCGTAAGACCGCCCTGGAGGGCGCGTCCATGCCGCCGAAGCTGGTCGACTGTCGCGCGACGGGCATCGACCGCAGTGAGCTGTTCATCGTGGAGGGCGACAGCGCGCTGGGGACGAGCCGGATGGCGCGCTCGTCGGAATACCAGGCGCTGCTGCCCATCCGGGGCAAGATCCTCAACGTGCAGAAGGCCAACCTCCAGCAGGTTCTGGACAATGCCGAGTGCGCGGCCATCGTCCAGGTGCTGGGGGCGGGTTCGGGGCGGACGTTCGACCTCTCCGCGCTGCGCTACGGCCGCGTGCTGATCATGGCCGACGCCGACGTGGACGGCGCGCACATCCGTACGCTGCTGATCACCCTCTTCGCCCGCTACATGCGGCCGTTGATCGAGGCCGGTCGTCTCTACGCGGCGATGCCGCCCCTGCACAAGATCACGACCAAGGGGCGGAACCCGCAGACCGTCTACACCTACACCCAGGCCGAGATGGAGACGACGGTCCGCAAACTGGAGAAGGCCGGCAAGCAGATCGTCACGCCCATCCCGCGCTTCAAGGGCCTCGGTGAGATGGACGCCGACGAGCTGTGGGACACCACGATGAACCCGGCCACCCGGGCCGTCCGCCGGATCACCCTCGACGACGTGGACGCCGCCGAGCGCATCCTCGAACTGCTGATGGGCGAGAAGGTTGAGCCGCGCCGCAACTGGCTCATCGACTCCGCCGACCGGGTCGACCGCGAGGCGATCGACGCATGAGCACCTGTCTCGTTCGAGTGGAGAGCTGAGTCATGGCACGCCGTAAGGACAACAAGGTCGATCTCTCCTCGTTCGACCAGGCCGGCGCGCGGGTCTTCGACAACCCGCTGGTGACCGAGGTCTCGGACTCCTACCTGGAGTACGCCTTCTCGGTCATCCACTCCCGTGCCCTGCCGGATGCCCGCGACGGCCTCAAGCCCGTGCACCGGCGGATCCTCTGGTCGATGTACGAGCAGGGCTACCGCCCGGATCGCGGCCACGTGAAGTCCGCCCGAATTGTCGGCGATACAATGGGAAAGTACCATCCGCACGGCGACACGGCGATCTACGACGCGATGGTTCGCCTCGCGCAGGACTTCTCGCTCAACGTGCCGCTGATCGACGGGCACGGCAACTTTGGATCTCCAGACGACGGCCCGGCTGCCAGCCGCTACACCGAAGCCCGGATGTCCCGCGAGGCGATGCTGCTCGTCGGTGAGCTGGGCGAGGACACGGTCGACGTCGAGCCCAACTACGACGGTTCGTTGACGCAGCCGACCGTGCTGCCGGCGGCCTTTCCAAACCTGCTGGTCAACGGCGCGTCCGGGATCGCGGTCGGCATGGCCACCAACATGATCCCGCACAACCTCGCCGAGGTGGTCTCCGCGGCCCGGTGGCTGATCAACCACCCGGATGCCACCCTGGACCGGCTCATGGAGTTCGTCCCCGGCCCCGACCTGCCCACCGGCGGCGTGCTGCTCGGCCTCGACGAGGTGCGCCGGGCGTACGAGACCGGGCGCGGCGTGGTGCGGATGCGCGGCAAGGTGGAGATCGGTCACATCGAGGGCAGTCGGGGTCGCCAGGCCATCACCGTGGTCGAGTTGCCCTACGGCGTCGGCGCGGAGAAGGTCATCGCGGCGATCACCAACGAGGTCACCAAGACCAAGCGGCTGACCGGCATCGCGGACGTCAAGGACCTCACCGACCGGGAGAGCGGCACCCGCCTCGTGGTCGAGTGCAAGGTCGGGGTCAATCCGCAGGCCCTGCTCGCCGACCTGTACCGGTTGACCCCGTTGGAGCAGTCCTTCGGCGTCAACAACCTCGTGCTGGTCGACGGTCAGCCCCGTACCCTCGGGTTGAAGGCCCTGCTGGAGGTCTTCCTGGCCCACCGGTACGAGGTGGTCACCCGGCGCAGCTCCTACCGTCGGCGCAAGCGCGAGGAGCGGCTGCACCTGGTCGACGGTCTGCTGGTCGCGCTGCTCGACATCGACCGGGTGGTCCGTCTGATCCGTGGCAGCGACGACGCGCAGGAGGCCAAGGACGGGCTGATGAGCCAGTTCGGCCTCTCCGACATCCAGGCCACGTACATCCTGGACACGCCGCTGCGCCGGCTCACGAAATTCGACCGGATCGAGCTGGAGGCCGAGCAGGAGCGGCTGCGTGCCGAGATCGCCGAGCTGTCCACGATCCTCGACGACGAGCGGGTGCTCAAGAAGCTGGTCTCCGACGAGTTGGCCGCCGTGGTCAAGCAGTTCGGCACCGAACGTCGTACGACCCTTGTCGACGGTGACCTGAAGGAGGTGCTGGCGGCGTCCGCGCCGGCCGGCCCGCTGGAGGTCGCCGACGACCCGTGCCAGGTGATCCTCTCGGCGACCGGGCTGGTCGCCCGGACCGCGGCCGAGTCGGAGGAGAGCGCCGAGGGGCGCCGACGCAACGGTCGGGTCAAGCACGACACGGTACGCGCGATCGTGCACTCCACCGCCCGTGGCCGGGTGTTGCTGATCACGAGCGCGGGTCGCGCCTTCAAGGTCGACGTACTGCCGCTGCCGGTGCTCCCCGAGCAGGCCGGCACGGTGTCGCTGCGCGGCGGCATGTCCGCCGCCGAGCTGGCGCCGCTGGAGGCGGGGGAGACCGTTGTCGGTCTGGTCCCGCTCAGCGGCGCTGCCGACACCTCACCCGGGCTTGCGCTGGGCACCCGGCACGGCGTGGTGAAGGTGTGCGCGCCGGAGTGGCCGGTGCGCTCCGACGAGTTCGAGGTGATCGGCCTGCGGGACGGTGACGAGGTGGTCGGGGCGACCTGGTTGACCGACGGCACCGAGACGCTGACCTTCGTCACCTCGGAGGCGTCGTTGCTGCGCTTCGCTGCCGGGCTGGTCCGCCCGCAGGGCCTCAAGGGCGGCGGCATGGCCGGCATCAACCTGCCGGCCGGCGCGCGGGTGGTCTTCTTCGGCGCGGTACGCACCGACGACCCGGGTCACGGCGAGCCGATGGTGGTCACCTCCACCGGGGCGACGGTCAAGGTCACGCCGTTCCAGGCGTACCCGGCGAAGGGCCGGGCGACCGCCGGCGTGCGTGCCCACCGCTTCCTCAAGGGTGAGACGGACGTCGCCGTGGCCTGGGTGGGACCGCGTCCGGTCGGCGCGACAGTCACCGGCGACCCGGTGGAGCTGCCGGCAGCCGACCCGCGCCGCGACGGCAGCGGCTTCGCGGTGATGCTCGGCCCAACGGTGGTAGGCCACCTGATCGAACGCGACTGACCGCCCCCACCCACCCCACCCACCCACCCCCACGGCCCCTCCGGGCCTGCTGGCCCCCGTCGATCATGAAGTTATTGCCGCCGTCGTCGGCGTGTCTTGGCAATAACTTCATGATCACCCGGCGGGGAGGCCGGGGGGGAGGCGGGAGGGGAGGGGGGTGGGGAGGGTGGGAGGGGGTGGGGTGGGTTAGGCGACGTTGACGGGGCGGAACTGGACGCTGACCCTTGGGCCTACCGGGCGGGTGGTCTTGGGGATGGCGTGTTCCCAGGTGCGCTGGCAGGAGCCGCCCATGACGATCAGGTCGCCGTGCCCCACCGGGAAGCGCAGGCTGTCGCCGCCGCCGCCGCGAGGGCGCAGCAGCAGAGGCCGGGGTGACCCGAAGGAGACGATCGCGACGATCGTGTCGCTGTGGGCCGAGCGGCCGATGGTGTCACCGTGCCACGCGACGCTGTCGCGGCCGGAGCGGTAGAGGCACATGCCGGCGGTGACGAACGGTTCGCCCAGCTCGGGTGCGTAGTGCCGGGTCAGTGCCGTCCGCGCCGAGGTGAGCACCGGGTGCGGCAGTTGCCGCTCACCGTCGTACCAGCAGAGCAGGCGTGGCACGTCGACCTCGCTGTCGTACATGGTGCGGCGCTCCGCACGCCAGGGCACCTCGGCGAGCAGGGTGTCCAGGACCGCGTCGGAACCCTGCACCCAAGTCGGAAGGTGGTCGACCCAGGCGCCCCGGCTCAACTGGTGCCGCCGGATCTGACCGCCCAGTGGCCCCAGAGTCGGCTCCGTGTCGGTCAAATCGAGCATCGACGGCTGGTAGGCGGCCTCCATGAAGCCACCCTAGCAGCACGTTAGTACACCCGTGCGAGTGTCAGACCCCGAGCGGGGAGCCCCGACCCACGACCGCGCCGATCTTGCACTTTCGGTCGACGACATGAGGTGATTTGCCCCTTGTGTCGCAACAGAAAGTGCAAGATCGCGGAGGTGGGGGGCGGGGGCAGGGCGGGGTCAGGTTGGGGTGGGGGCGGTTTGTAGCACCGCGTCCACGACGCGGGCGCGGCCCTGGCCGTCCACGGCGGCCCAGGCTCGGGCGGCCAACGCTGCGCGGCGTTGCGGCGAGCTGAGGAGCCCGTTGAGCGTTCGCGCCGCCGTAGCCCGGGCGGTCCGCCCGGGCATCCCGGTGGCGGTCAGGTCCGGCAGTTCGCCGAGGCCGGCGGCCAGGCCGTGCCGCACCACCCGGGTGTACGACTCGCGTTGGTTGTCGACCACGCAGACCAGTGCCGCGGGCGCGCCGAGGCAGCACAGTTCCCAGGTGGAGGTGCCGGCGGCGCTGACGACCAGGTCCGCCTCGGTGATCAGTGCGGGCAGCGCGCCGGTGGGCGGGACGGGACGCACGATCTGTCCCCGCCCGGGGGTGATCGTCTCCAGCTCGGCCTCGATCTCTGGTCGCCCGACGACGACCGTGAGGTCCATCGGGTGGCCGGTGGCCAGCAGCACCCGGGTCAGCACCGGGGCCGCGCCGACCGCGTCGGTGCCGCCGAAGAACGCCAGCACCCGCGGCCTGCCGACCGCCGTGGCGGGCCGGGGCGTCGCCGGGCGGGCGGTCACGACCGAGTCGCGCAGCAGGGCGTAGCCGCTGCCGGCGAGCAGCCGCCCGGGCAACGCCGGAAGCTGTGCCCCGAAGTTCTGGTCGAGGTAGAGGTCGGCATCCTGGCCCCGGCTGTCCCCGTCGATGACGGCGAGGGTGACGACACCCGCCGCGCGCAGGGCGCCAGCACCGGCTGGGTCCAGTTCGTACGAGTCGAGGACCACCACGTCGAGGTCGTGTCGTCGGGCCGTCTCGACCAGCTCGCTCGGTGACTCCGGGGCGGGGTGCAGCTCGATTCCGCGCGCGGCCAGTTCGGCGCTGGCCCAGCCGACCCGCTCGACAGTGCCGAACACCGCGACGTGGGCGCCCCGGGCGAGGAACTCTTCGGCGAGGGCGAGGCAGCGGACGAGATGCCCGACGCCGCGCCGTGGCCCAGCGTCGCAGCGGAGTCCGACCCGTAGCGCGCTCAGGACTCCTCCAGCCGCTTCTGGCGTACGTCGGCGTTGAGCGCGCGCAGCCGGGGTTGCCCGTCGAGCCAGTCGGCGAGCTTGGCGAGTGGCACGCTCACGTCGCCGAAGTGGTCGGCGACGGCGCTCACCAGCGCCCAGTCCTGCTCGGTGTCGAGGGTGAGCCGCAGCGCCGAGCGGTCCGGGGTGAGGGTCACCCCGAGCACCCGGAACAGCTCCGGATGGGTGTACGCGTACGAGGTGACGTGCACGCGGTGGTGGCCGGTGGCGAGCCGGTCCAGGGTACGCAGGGTCTCCGCGCGGATGATCTCCACGTCCAGTCCGCGGGGCAGGGTGCGGGCGATCGACGTGCTTGCGTAGTCCAGGCCGGGCACGGCCCGGTACACCGAGGCGACAAGCGTGATGATCTCCGGGTCGAGCAGCGGGCAGTCGGCGGTGAACCGCATCACCGCGTCGCCCGGGTGCGCGGCGAGCGCGCCCACGAAGCGGCCCAGCACGTCGTCGACGGGTCCGCGGTGGCACGCCACGCCGAGTCGCCGGCACTCGTCGACCACCGCGTCGTCGACCGCGTCGGTGCTCGTCGCGACCACCAGGTCGGCGAGGACGCCGCTGTCGAGGGCGGCGCGGACGACACGGCCGAGCACGGACCGCCCGGCGAGCGGGCGCAGCACCTTGCCGGGCAGCCGCGACGAGCCCATCCGGGCCTGCACGATGCCGACGATCCGTGGCGCGGGGGTCTGGCCCGGGTCAGGTGGGCCCGCCGTCGCGGTAGCGTCGCCGTCGCCGCTCACTGCTGCTCCTCCTGCTCCGTGCCGAGCTGCTTCGGGGCGAGCGCCGCCCGTGCTCGTCGCTTCGCGGCACGCGCACCCCGCTTGGCCAGCCGGGCCGGAGTGATGGCGAGCCGGCCGACGCGGTAGCTGATGGACCCGCTGAGCAGTCCGACCTTCGCCTCGGCCCGGCGCAGCGCCCGCTCCCGGGACGTGAGCAGCTCGTCGGTCCACCGGGTCAGGGCCGCGAGCCGACTGATCTCCTCGCGTTGACGCAGCCACGCCTCGCGTAGCTGCTGGTAGCTGTGCGCGCCGAGCGGCGGATCGGTCGGTTCGACCGCCTGGAGTTCGGTCGCGAGGGCTGTCCGGTGCTCGACGTCCAGGCCGTGCAGGCTCGCCGTGATCGCCGCCTCGGCCTGTACCGCCTCGGCCACTGTCGCCCGATCCAGGTCGTGGCCGGCGAGCCCGCCGAGGACGACGGTGAGGCCGGCGACGTCGAGGGTGGACGACCACGGGTGGGCGTACCCGCCGGTGAGCAGGGCCGCCGCGAAGCGCCACAGCCCGCGGGCCAGCACCACGTCGCCGGGAAGTCGGTCGGCGGCCCGCCAGCTCGGGTCGAGCACCGCGAAGCGCTCCCCGTCGACCACGATGTTGTCGGCGCTGGCCAGCGCTGCGGCGCCGGCGAGGCGTCCGTCGGCGTCGGCCTGGTCGGCGAGCCAGCCCGCGTACCCGTGCAACAGCGTGCGCACCGTCGCCAGGTCGCGGCGCAGCGCGGCATCGAGCAGCAGGGTGTGCAGCAGTCGCCCGGACGGCACCGGCCCGGTCAACGCGTCGGGGTCCCGGTACGCGGCCTCGCGGCTGGCGAACGGCGCGGCCGGCGCGGTCGGGTCGGCGGTGACCACGTGGCCCCACCGCCAGCCCGACGGGCCGTCGCGTACCTCCAGCACGCCGATCCCGGGCTGCCCGGACGACCCCGTCTGCA
Source organism: Micromonospora sp. NPDC005172 (assembly GCF_040608555.1). Lineage (NCBI taxonomy): Bacteria > Bacillati > Actinomycetota > Actinomycetes > Micromonosporales > Micromonosporaceae > Micromonospora > Micromonospora sp. NPDC005172. Next base: position 186,135 of record NZ_JBEXIL010000004.1, on the reverse strand, counting down.
CCAGCGCCACCGGCAGATCCCCGTCGGCTGGGGTGTCGGTGGGTCCGCCGGGCCGGTGGGCCAGCATCAGCCAGGCCGGCGCCAGGTCGGCGGCGCGCCCGGCGTGCAGGGCGTCCACCGCCAGCCGGGCCGGGTCCTGGAGCACCGTCGCGGGGCCGAAGGCACCGGCGCAGGCGCCGTGCAGCACCGCGTCGAACAGCCCTCGGTGCGCGCCGCGGTCGAGCTGGTCGGCGTCGAGCAGAGCCGTCGCCGTAGCGCCCTCGGGGTACGCGGCCCAGCAGGCGCTCGGGCGGAGCCCGCTGTCGGTGATCCGCTGGCGGAGCTGGTCCCGGTTGGCGGGGTGGGCCGCATCGAGCACGCCGGCGATCATCCAGGCGGAATCGTCGCGGGCGGCGTACCAGGGGGTGGTGGCGACCAGCCGGTGCAGCCCGAGTGGGTTGTCCAGGCGCAGCAGCAGCGCGCCGCCGGGGCGTACCGCCGCGACCAGCCGTGCCAGCACGCCGTCCCAGCCCAGCCGGGTGCCCTCCACCGACTCGATCGGGTCCAGGCCGGCGGCGGCGATCACCACGTCGTACGTCTCGTCGTCGGCCAGGCCGGCGGGGCCGCCGACGATCACGCGGGCGGCGCGCTGGGCCAGCGCCACGGCGTCCGGGTGGCTGCGCAGCAGGCAGGTCACCTCGGCGTGGGCGAGCCGGTCGAGCAGCGCCGGGTCGTGCGGGCCGGCCAGCAGGACACGCGCGCCGGGCGGTACGACGCGGGCGGCCAGAGCCGCGAGGGGTCCTCCGTCGGCCAACCGCTCCGTCGGCAGGTCGGACCAGGCCAGCATCTCGCCGCCGGGCAGGGTGATCCGGCCGGCGGGTGCCGTCTCAGTCGTCACTGTCGTCCTCTTCTTCTTCCGGAAGGTTCGCCCAACCGAGCAGTTCACGCAGCTCGGCAGGGGTGCAGCGGTAGTCGGTGCCCAGCTCCGCCCGGGCGATCGAGACCGCGGTGGGCCTGTCGACCTGCGGGCCGTGCAGCTCCGGCCACTGTCGTCGGATGCGGGCGGTGCCACCGAAGGTCGGGTCCTCGTTGGACAGGATCATCGGGTCGCCGTAGACCGCCGGTTCGCAGCCGGCCGCGATGCCGTAGAAAATCGCGCTGGTCAGCCGGTTGGAGGCTACCCGCCGGTGCCGGCGCAGCTCGGTCAACTGCTTGTCGAGGAACTCCGGGTCGGTGTCCTTCCACCAGTGTCCCCGGTAGCCGTGGCAGATCACCCGGAAGCCGGCGCGCTCGTAGAGCCGTCGGACGTGGCGCATGCCGTACTCGTGCCAGTAGAGGCAGACCGTGACCGGCCCGGGCTCGGTGTCCCGGATACGGGCGATCAGCTCCCGGTGGTCGCCCTTGACGTGCTGGCCCTCCCAGCCGTGGAACGGGTACCAGATGGTGCCCTCCCGCTCCTGCTCCGGCGGGTCCTCGGGCCGCATGGCCAGCAGGTAGACGAACGGAGCGCCGATCACGACGACGTTGCGCCGCCCCACCGACCAGGCCCGGCGGCGGGTCTGCTCGGACCAGAGCAGGCTCGGGGTGCGGTCGGCGTACGGGTGGCCCGGCGCGAGGCCGTCGCCGATGTTCCAGCCGTGCTGCACGTACCCGTTGATCCGTGGCGGATGCCGGTCGCCGAGACCGGCGTAACGGGCCAGCACGTGGGCGTGGCCGTAGAAGTGGTTCGCGTGGTGCATCAGCTTCCCATCAGGCGGCGGAACGCACCGCGCTGCCCCGCAGGATCGCGGTCAGCGCATCGACGACGCGGTCCTGGTCGGCGTCGCTGAGTCCCGGGTAGAGCGGCAGCGACAGCTGCTGGGCGTAGAACGACTCGGCCACCGGACACGACCCGCGCCGGTAACCCAGGTCGGCGAAGGCGGGGTGCCAGTGCACGGGGATGTAGTTGACCTGCACACCGATGCCGGCGGCGCGCATCCGGTCGTACACCTCACGGCGACGGCCGTCGAGCACCCGGATCGGGTAGAGGTGCCACGCCGGGTCGGCCCACGACCTGCGGACCGGCAGGCGTACCCCGTCCAGGTTGGCCAGTGCCTCGTCGTAGCGGGCGACGAGCGCGGTCCGGCGGGCCGTGAACGCGGCGAGCCGGCGCAGTTGACTGCGGCCCAGCGCGCAGAGCACGTCCGGCAGGCGGTAGTTCAGCCCGAACTCGTGCACCTCCTGGTGCCAGCCGCCCTCGTCCGGGTGGCGCAGGTCGGCGCGCTCGCGGACCATGCCGACGCCACGGAACCGGCGGGCCCGCTTCAGGACCTCCGGGTCGAGCGCGGCGACCGCGCCTCCCTCGGCGGTCGTCAGGTTCTTCGTGGGGAAGAACGAGAACGTGGTCAGGTCGGCGAGCGAGCCCACCGGCCGGCCACGGTACGTTCCGCCGATGGAGTGCGCCGCGTCGGCGAGCAGCAGCGCGTCGCTGCCCGCCAGCGTCGCGCGCAGCGCGTCGTAGTCGGCCGGGTGTCCGGCGTAGTCGACAGCGGAAACCACCTTGGTACGTGAGCTGACCGCCGCCGCCGCGGCAGCCGGGTCGAGGCAGAACGTCTCGTCCTCGACGTCGGCGAACACGATCTTCGCGCCGAGCGCGACGGCGCTGCTGGCGGTCGCCACGAACGTCATCGGTGGCACCACCACCTCGTCGCCCGGTCCCACCCCGGCAGCCGCGTACGCGACGTGCAGCGCCGCCGTGCCGTTGGAGACCGCGGCGACGCCCACCCCACCGGTCCAGCGGGCGAGGTCGGCCTCGAACGCGTCGACCTGCGGGCCGGTGGTGAGCCAGTCGCCGCGCAGCACGTCGGCGACTGCTGCGACGTCGTCCTCGGAGATCGACTGCCGGCCGTACGGGAGCATCCCCGTCATGCGGTCAGGCCGAGCATGTCGCGCAACTGCTCGACGCTGAGCCACTCGTCGTTGGTGTCCGACTGGTAGGCGAAGCCGTCCGGCACGGGCTCGCAGTCGACCGGCGGCTGGTAGCCCCAACCGGCGATGGTCGGCTGGACGATGTAGCGGTCCTTGGCGCGCAGCGTCCGCCGGCTGTCGTCCGGGGCGATCATCTCCTCGTGCAGCTTCTCGCCCGGCCGGATGCCGATCTCGTGGGTGGTGGCGTCCGGGGCGACGGCCTCGACCAGGTCGAGGATGCGCATGCTGGGAATCCGCGGCACGAACAGCTCGCCGCCCTGCATCTGGTCGAACGAGTCCATGACGAACTGCACGGCCTGCTCGAGGGTGATCCAGAAGCGGGTCATCCGCTTGTCGGTGATCGGCAGGCTCTTGCCCTCGGCGGCCAGCCGGTGGAACAGCGGGACGACCGAACCACGGCTGCCGACCACGTTGCCGTAGCGCACCACGGAGAACCGGGTCGGGTGGTGCGCGGCGTAGTGGTTGGCCGAGACGAACAGCTTGTCGCCGACCAGCTTGGTGGCGCCGTACAGGTTGATCGGGCTGGACGCCTTGTCGGTGGAGAGCGCGATGACCTTCTTGACGCCCGCCTCGATCGCGGCGTCGACGACGTGCTGCGAGCCGGTGATGTTGGTGGCGATGAACTCCGACGGGTTGTACTCCGCGGTGTCCACCTGCTTGAGGGCGGCGGCGTGCACGACGTGGTCCACGCCGTGCATCGCGCGGGTGAGGCGGTGCCGGTCCCGGATGTCGCCGATGAACCAGCGCAGGCGCGGATCGTCACCGAGCTGCTGGCGCAGCTCGTACTGCTTGAGCTCGTCGCGGGAGAAGACCACCACCCGTGCGGGGTCGGCCTCGGTGAGGATGTGCCGGAGGAAGGTCCTGCCGAAGGAACCCGTTCCCCCGGTGATCAGAATGGACGATCCATTCAACTCACTCAATTTGGTGCTCCCGTGATCGTGGATGAACCGGCGGCCCTCGGCCGGCCGACCGGGGTGAGACGCTAACCGCGGCGGGTTAACGCACCGGCGCTCGCGGGTTAACCGCTTCCCCTGGGGTCGTGAATGGCGGGCACCGCGCAGGCGAACACTTCCGACCGTCCGGCAAGCGGACTGACCAGGGGAGATTCGGCCGCTACAGTGGCCGCGCGAGCGACCCGGCAGCCCCTGCGCGTCGGCGGTGCCGTGTTCACCCGACATCCGCGCCGCCTCGGTGCGAGCGGGTCATCCCCGAGCGTCACCGGCCGCGCCGGCGTGCCCAGCGGCCGGCCGGCCGGCAGTTCAGGAGGCGTTGATGGCAACCGGCAGCGACGTGATGGCACGGCCGGCGGTACCGGCCGAGACGTCGACCGAGACACCCGCACGCCGATGGTTGGTGCCGCTGCTGCTGTTCGTCGGGTGGGTGCTGAGTGTCGCCTGGCGCATGTGGCTGTCGCGGCACATCGCGCTGCCCATCGCCCACACCGACGAGGACAGCTATCTGAACACCGCCCGCGCCCTCGCCGGTGGTCCGGGCGGGTTCAGCAGCGAGAACGACCTGCTGCGTCGCGTCGGCTATCCCATGCTGATCTCGCCCGCGTTCCTCGGCCACCACGACTTCGCCGACAGCTACCGGCTGGTCCAGCTCATCAACGCGATGGTCAACTCGGCGCTGCTGCCGCTGGCGTACCTCCTCGGCCGGCGGGTGCTCCGACTGCCCCGCGCGTCGGCGCTGCTCGCGGCGGCCGCGGCGGCCACCCTGCCGGCCACCGCCTTCTACGCCGGGGTGGCGATGATCGACACGGTGATGGCGCCGCTCGTCGTCGCGTGGCTGCTCGCCGTACACCGCTGGATCGAGCGCCCCGGGCCGCTCGCGGCGGCCACCGTCGGCCTGCTGGTGGGGGCGTTCCACCTGCTGCACTCGCGCGGCCTGGTGATCGTTGCCGTGCACGCCGGCCTGGTCCTGCTGCTGTTCGCCCGCCGCCGGGTCACCCCCCTCGCGGTGCTCGCGGCGCTGCTGCCGGTGCTGGCCCTGGCGCTGGTCAACGAGGCCGGCATCCGCCTCCTCGGGGACAAGGTCTACCTGCTGGGCAGCACCCCCGGCGGCGGCACCGTCGCCGCGGTCGCCTCCGGGCAGGGAGTGGTACGCGTCGCGGCGGCCGTCACCACCCAACTCTGGTACCTCGTGGTGATCACGTTCGGACTGGCCGGATTCGCCTGGGCCGCCGCCGTCAAGGAGCTGTGGCGTCCACGCCACGGTGACGCCACCCGTTGGACGATGGGTGTCGCGCTGGTCGTGAGCGTCGGGGTGGCCAGCGGAGCGTCGGTGATCCTGGCCGGCATCACCGGCAAGCCGCTGGACGCGATCTACGGCCGCTACGTGCAGATGCTGGCCCCGTTCTGGCTGCTGGTCGGGCTCGGAGTGCTGCTCACCGAGGAGCGTCGGGTGGTGCTGCGCCGGGCGGCGGTCGCGGTGGGCCTGTTGGTCGCCGGTGGCGCGCTGGTCGCCGTCCGGCTCGCGTACGTGGCCAGCCGAGGGCACTCGCTGCGCTACGGCGGCTTCGGCGCGCCGGACCTGATGGCGTTGACCGACGGCTGGCGGGAGATGCGTCCGGTGCTCGGGTCGCTGCTCGGCATCGGCGCGTGCGTCCTGCTGGTGGCCGCCGTCCGCGTGCCCCGGCTGCGGCTGCCGCTGCTCGGTGTCCTGGTCGTGGTCAACCTCCTCACCATGCAGGTGATCGACCAGCGGCTGGTGCGACCGATGGCGGCCAGCACCGCGCCGACACCCCGGGTCGCCGACGTCGGCGTACGCCCCGGCGAGCGCGTCTGGGCCTCCACGGGCGTGCACTACATCCTGCGGTTCAACCTGAGCCACCAGGTGACCTGGACCGACGTGCGGTGGTTCCGCGAGCAGCCACCCGCCGCCGCGCAGGTGGTGTTCGCCCGCTGGGCCCCCGGCCAGCCGGACGACTGGAACGGCGCGAAGTACGGTTTCGTCCGGCTCGGCGGCAACGAGGAGCAGCACTGGGCGGCCTGGCGGCGCGCCTGATCCGACGCCCGTTCCGCCCGGTGGCATCCGCGTTTCGATGAACGGCGGATGTCCACCGGGCGCACCGGCGGTTAACGTTTTTCCGCCATCGCGGAAATTGTGCGCCAATCAGCGCTGGCGGCGATCCTCGCGGGCCAGGGAAATCGGGATGACGGCGATTTCACGACCGTCGGAAATTTCCTGTCGCGGTGTGTCCTCGACGAATCGGAAACGCCGGTTCATCTGTCGTACGACGGTGTTGTGCGCCAGCACCTCCCCGTCGAGCCGCGCCAGGTGCAGTCCGTCGAACGCGTACTCCACGGCCTCCCGCATGACCCCCAGCCAGGCCGGCAGCGTCGCGCCCCGCTCGGCCAGCCCGTCCGCGTCCAGGTAGAAGCCCCACGCGCCCGTACGCGGACCGTCCAGCCGCAGGTCGAAGAAGGTGACGACGCCGCAGGGCGTGTCGTCGTGGACGTACACCAGGACCCGTCGCGTCGGGTCGGCGCGCACCGCCGACCACCACCGGGCGTGCTCCTCGGCGGTGATTTCGTGGCTGGTCTTGCTGACCTGACGGTTGGTTTCCTGATTACGCCAGGACAACATCAGATGAACGTCGTCCGCCGTCGCTTCGCGTAGCACGTGCTCCCGCTTTCCTGTCTGTTCACATCCGGTCGGAGCACCTTACCCGGGCCTACCGGGAAAGCAGTTATCCATTCGTTGGGTTGTAGACTCCGGCGCATGAACGAATTGAGTCGCGCGCAGATCCGCGACCTCATGGCGCAGGTGCTCAAGAACCAGGACAAGGAACTGCCCGCCGACGACGCGGCGCAGCTGCGGGACATCGGCTTCCGCTCGCTGGACTTCTCCGAGCTCGCCCTGCGGGTGGAGGACGAGACGGGGGAGGAGCTCAACTTCGACGCTCCCGGCCTGCGTCGCATCGCCACCGTCGGCGACGTCCTCGACTTCCTCGTCGAGCTTGTGCAGCAGTGACCGTCGCGACACCCCGCCCGGCCGGCGCAGGCGTAGAACCGGCCGGCGTCGACAACCGCCTCGTCGTGGGCGGCGCCCCGCTGACCTGGCGGACGCTGCCGGCGGCGGAGCTGCCCGACCCCGCCGCGGTGCTGGCGCGCTCGGCCCGGCACGCGCTCGCCGCCGCGCGGCAGCACGCCGTGCACGGCACCGAGCTGCTGCTCAGCAGCGCGAGCCGGGTGGACGCGACAATGCGCGCGGAGCTGCACGACGCCGGGTTCACCGTGACGGTCCTCGACGACGACGGCGCGCACCCCAGCGCGCCCGCCCGACCACGCGCCGCCGAACCCGGCCGGCTGTGGCTGCTGACGTCCGGCTCGACGGGCCGTCCCAAGCGGGTCGGGCACACCCTCGACACGTTGACCACCGTGCGGGCCGACCAGCCCGACCGGACCTGGCTGTGCCCCTACGCCCCCGGCACGTACGCCTGGTGGCAGGTCGTGACCCTCTCGCTGACCCAACCCGGTCAGCACCTGGTGGTGGTCGACCCGGACGAGCTGGACGACTGGCCCGTGGTCGCCGCCGCGCACGGGGTCGACGCCGCGTCCGGCACGCCCACCTTCTGGCGGCGCACCCTCTACCGGGACGCCGCCGCGCTCGCCCGGGTGCCGTTGCGTCAGATCACCCTCGGTGGCGAGCCGGTGGACCAGGCGATCCTCGACCAGCTGCGCGAGGTCTTCCCCGCCGCGCGGATCTCCTGGATCTACGCGTCCTCCGAGGTGGGCGCGTCCATCGTGGTGCACGACGGGCTCGCCGGGTTTCCCGTCGAGTGGCTGGACCGGGAGACCCCGGGTCGCCCCATCCTCTCCGTGCACGACGACGAGTTGGTCGTCACCTCCCCGTACCACGGGGTCGGGTTGTCCGGTCCGGTCCGCACCGGTGACCGGGTGCAGGTGGTCGACGGGCGGGTGCTGATCACCGGCCGGCTGGACTCCGACGAGATCAACGTCGGTGGGAGCAAGGTCTCCGCCGGTGTGGTCCGTGGCGTGCTGACCCAACACCCCGGCGTGGCCTGGGCCCGGGTCACCGGCCGCCGCGCCCCGGTGCTCGGCCGGATGGTCGTCGCCGACGTGGTCCTCGCGCCCACCGGAGACTCTGCCGACGCGGCCCCGGCCCGGGTTGACGGTTCCGCCGAACACACTGACGCTCCGCTGCCCGACGAGGCCGCGCTGGTCCGCTGGTGTGCCGATCGGCTGCCCGAGCACGCCGTGCCCCGCCGGATCCGTGTGCTGACCGAGATTCCCGTCAAGGAGACCCTGAAGAGCGATGTCTGACCCAGCCCACACCCAGCTCGTCCCACCCAGCTCCGTGGTCCTCGTCTCCGGCGGTTCCCGGGGGCTCGGCCTGGCCATCGTCACCGACCTGCTCGACGCGGGCGTACGGGTGGCCGCGTTCGCCCGTACCGTCACCCCCGAGTTGGAGAAGCTCGCCGCCGAGCACCCCGACCGGGTGCACGTCGGTTCGGTCGACGTCACCGACCTGCGCGCCGCGCAGGGCTTCGTCCGAGAGGTGGAGCAGCGCCTCGGCCCGATCGACGGCATCGTCAACAACGCCGCGGTCGGGCAGGACTCCCTGCACGTGCACACCGCCACCGACGACATCGCCCGGATCATCGAGACCAACCTGACCGCGCCGCTGCAACTGACCCGGCTGGTGATCCGTCGGATGCTCGGCAAGGGGCTGCGGGGCCGCGTCGTCAACATCACCTCGATCTGCGCGCAGCGCGGTTACCCGGGCCTGGTCGCGTACTCGGCCACCAAGGGAGGAATGGACGCGGCCACCCGCTCGCTCGCCCGGGAGCTCGGCGGTCGGATGCTCGTCAACGCGGTCGCACCCGGCTTCTTCGCCTCGGAGATGTCCGCCGTGCTCGGCCCGACCCAGCTCGACCAGATCGTGCGCCGCACCCCGACCGGCCACCTGACCGAGCCTGAGGAGGTCGTACCCGTGGTACGGATGCTGCTGCGCGAGCACACCAACATCAACGGCCAGGTCATCGTGGTGGACGGTGCCGCCTCCATCTGACCTGCGGCCGATGCTGCCGGCCGCGCACCGCCTGGTCGACGCCGGCCCGGCCGCGCCGCCGTCGGCACGCCCGGTGCCGGGACTGCTCGCCAGCGCCGAACGGCATCTACGAATCGGTACGCCCGCCGAGCTGGCCGACGCGACGACCCGCAGTCATCTCGACGACGGACGCTGCGTCGGCTGGTACGGCCCGCCGGTGCCGGGCTGGCGAGTGGCCGTCGACGCGGAGCGCGCCGATGCCCCGGTACCCCCGGCGCTTGCCCGGCGGTTCGGCGCGGGCGACTTCTGGGCCCGGTGGACCCGGGCCGAGTGCTGCTGCAAGTTGGCCGACGTGCCGATCGCGACCTGGTGGCGTCGGCACGGACTGGGCACTCCGGTGGACGGCACCATCCTCTGGCGCACCCTGCGCGTCGCCGACCTGGTGGTCACCATCGGCCTCGCGCCCGGCAGCTCACCGGCCCAGCAGCGTCAGCCCGGCCCAGCCCAGCCACGAGGGTGAGCTGAGCCGGGCCGGGCTGGGCTGCGTCGGTCAGATCACGTCCCAGCTCAGCGGGGTGCCGCGCGGAACGTCGGTGGTGAAGGTGCGACCCAGCACCTTGTCGATCTCGACCGGGGCCAGTCCACCGGCCGGCCGGATCGATCGGACGTTCTGCGCCGTCACCGTCTCGCCGGCCCGGACGTCCTCGACCACGAACAGCGAACGACGGAACCGCAGCCCTTCCCGCTCGGCCGGCGTCGGGCCGACGGCGCTGCCGCCCAGCGCCGCGTACGCCCGGCCCGACTCGTCGACCAGTGCGGTCAACTCCGCCGGGTTCAGCGAGAAGTCCGAGTCCACGCCGCCGTCGGCCCGGTCGAGGGTCACGTGCTTCTCGATGAAGCAGGCGCCCAGCGCCACCGAGGCGACCGCCACGCCGATGCCGGGCGTGTGGTCGGACAGCCCGACCGGCACGTCGAACGCCCCAGCGAGCACCGGCAGTCGACGTAGGTTGCTGTCGGCGGGCGGCGCTGGATAGGACGCGGTGCAGGCCAGGAGGACGATGCCCGCCGCGCCGCCGTCGCGGGCGGTCCGTACGGCCGCGTCGATCTCGGCCATCGTCGCCATCCCGGTCGAGATCACCATCGGCCTGCCGGTGCTGGCCACCAGCCGGATCAGCGGCAGGTCCACCAACTCCGACGACGCGATCTTGTAGGCCGGAGCGTCCAGCGACTCCAGCAGCTCCACGGCGGTCGCGTCGAACGGGGACGAGAAGACCGTCAGCCCGCGCTCGCGGGCCCGCGCGAAGATCGGGGCGTGCCACTCGTACGGGGTGTGCGCCCGCTCGTAGAGGCGGTACAGGTTCTCCCCGCCCCACAGCTCGTGCCCACCGGAGATGCGAAAGGCCGGGGTGTCGACGTCGATCGTGATCGTGTCCGGCCGGTACGTCTGCAGCTTGAGCGCGTGCGCGCCGCTCTCGGCGACCGCGTCCACGATGGACAGCGCCCGGTCCAGGTCACCGTTGTGGTTACCGGACATCTCGGCGACCACGAACGGTCGCTCACCGGCACCGACCACGTGCGGTCCGATCTTGATTGTCGACGTCATTCCGACCTCTGTTCCCCTACGCCCGCACCGACGTGCGGTGGTGCTGTCGTCGTCCCCCGACGGGCGGACGACCTGAAAAACTCCGGTTCGGCCCTGCCGGCGTGCCGTGCGTGGCCGGTCACGTCAGGCGGCCGCCGGCCAGCGCGTCCGAACGGTCCGCCGTGCCGCCGGTGTGCCCGGCGTTCGACCTGCTCACCGGCGTCGCCGCTTGGGAGGGTTCGTCGGCCGTCGACGAGTCGGCGCCACCGGCCGGGCTGGGCCGTCGCCACCGGCCGGTGACCCGGTGCGCCTGCCGCAGCGCCGAGTACGCCAGCCAGTCACCGCGTCCGACCAGGCGGTGCTTCAGCCCGGTGACGCCCGACGGCATCGGATAGCCCCCCGTGGGCAGGTATCGGCGGTAGTGCTCGGCCACCCGGTGGAAGAAGGCGCGCCGCAGGTGCGGGTGCAGCCGGTCGTCGTTGCCGACCACCACCAGGTAGTGGCTGATCATCAATTGGAACAGCTCGGCCCGCAGGTCCTCGTCCGGGTGCCGGCGGGCGACCCACTCCATCAGCCGCTCGTACTGGCCGAACGCGTCGAAGTGCCGGCCGCTGCGGGTGGAGGTGATCGCGCCCTGACGGCCCTGCCGGTACAGGTAGCAGACCCGGTCCAGCACCGAGATCTTCTCCGCGCCGATCAGCAGGGGGTGGCTGAAGGGGATGTCCTCGTACCAGCCGGGGAAGAAGCGCAGCTCCAACTCGTCGAGGAAGGCCCGGCGTACCACCTTGTTCCACGCCGTGTGCTGCACCCGCAGCAGGTGCGGCTGGTCGGCCAGGCGGGCCACGCCCGGCACCCCGCGCAGCAGGTGGCTGCTCGCGTCGACCTCCCGCCGGCCGTCCTCGTGCACCCGCAGGTGGTCCAGCATCAGCACGTCGGGCTGGTGTTCGCGCAGCCGGTCCAGCACCGCCGCGATCGTGCCCGGTGGCAACCAGTCGTCGCTGTCGACGAACCAGACGTACTCGCCGGTGGCCACGTCGAGGCCCGCGTTGCGGGCCAACCCCAGACCGACGTTCTCCTTCAGGTGTACGACGCGGACGGTGTCGCGCCCGACGGCGTAGGACCGCAGCATCGCGCCGCAGCCGTCCGGGGAGGCGTCGTCCACGGCGATCAGCTCGACCGCCTCCGACTCGCCCGCCGGGATGTCCGCCCGAATCGACTCGAGGCACTGGTACAGGTACGCCTCGACGCCGTAGACAGGCACGACGATGCTCAGCAGCGGCGCGTGCGTCGGCTCATTGACCACCTCGCCACCTTTGACGACGTGGGTGGCCGGCCCCGGAACCACACGTGGCCGACGATGGTGGAGTCCCTGAACACCGGCGAAGCGCAAGGTTAACAACGGCCGCCCGGTTCACCCGGGAGTGACCCGGTAGGGTGCCTCGGTGCGGTCCTGCCGGGCCGTCGCGGGCGTCGCCGTCGCGTCGTCCGACGCTGCGGGCCCAGGAGGAGACGTACGTGCTGGTGACCCTGCGGAGCGTCGGGACCCCGGCATGACGAGCACCGCCGACGCGCCGGCCGCGCCGCCCGCCCCCGCGCGGTTGCCCTCACTGACCGGGCTGCGGTGGATCGCCGCTCTGCTGGTCTTCGGGTTCCACGCCGGGACGATGCGGATCATCGCCGAGCCGGACTACAAGGCCGTCGTCGACGCCCTCTTCACCCTCGGCCTGTCCGGGGTGCAGTTCTTCTTTATCCTCAGCGGCTTCGTGCTGGTCTGGTCGGCCCGCCCGGGCGGTTCGCGGCTGACCTTCTGGCGTCGCCGCGTCGCGAAGATCTACCCGAACCACCTGGTGCTGTGGGCCGCCGCGCTGCTTGTCGCCTGGTGGTTCGCCGATCCCGTCCTGCCGGCCGTCGCCGTGGAGAATCTGCTGCTGTTGCAGGCCTGGGACCCCCGGCTGGGCTGGTTCTACAGCGTCAACACGGTGAGCTGGTCGCTGTCCTGCGAGTTCTTCTTCTATCTCTGCCTGCCGCTGGCACTGCCCCTGCTGCGCCGGGCGCGACCCGCGGTGCTCTGGACGCTTGTCGTCGCGCTGCCCCTGCTGATCCTCGCGCTCTGGCCGGCGCAGCACCTGGTGCCCGAGGCGAGCCGCTGGTGGTTCACCCAGATCTTCCCGCCGGTGCGGTCCCTGGAGTTCTGGCTGGGCGCGGTGGCGGCCGAGCTGATGCTCCGGGGTCTGTGGCGCGGACCTGGCCTGACGACCGCCACCGCGATCTTCGTGGGCACCTGGGTGGCCGCCGGGCAGTGGATCCGCGCCGAGTTGTGGACGACCCTGCTCGCCGTCGCGTACCTGCTGGTGATCACCGCCGCCGCCGACGCCGACGTGCGGAACCGGCGCTCGCCGTGGCGCTCGCGTCCGCTGGTCTGGCTCGGCGAGGTCTCCTTTGCGTTCTATCTGGTGCACGTGCTGGTGATGACCAGCGTGCTCCGGCTCAGTGGCGACTGGGGGACCGGCTTCCGGGGCTGGCAGGGGCCCGCGGTGGTGCTCGGGTTCCTGCTCGTGAACCTGGTGCTCGCCGGGTTGTTGCACCGCTACGTCGAGACGCCGATGATGCGCCGGCTCGCGCCGCGCCGTACTCGTCGAGCGCCGATCGTCCCCCACCAGCGCGCCCCGGAGACCGGAGGCGTCGACCCCGACGTCCCCGGCGAATCCGCCCGCGCGCCCGCGCAAGATCGCACTCGATCCCGGTTGTAGTGGTCTCGTGAGCCGACTGAGGCCACTACATCAACGATCGAGCACGATCTTGACGGGCGCGGTGGCACCCACCAGAGCCGGCTCTCACGCCACCATGTCCACGCTGGTCGGACGGGGTCGGCGCGGCGCGGGCCGACACGCCCGTCGCCGATGCGTCCGGGCGGTCCCGACGGTAGCGTGAGGACGTGCTCCCGGTCGCGCTCACCTGTCCCCTGTGGTGGGTGGCGCGCTGGGCGGCACGGGTGCTGACCAGCCTCGCCGTGCTGTCGCTCGCCCTGGGCGCGGCCCCGGCGCTGCTGCCGGCATCGACCGCAGCGGCCCCGCCGCCCACCATCGGGTCGCTCGCCCTCGCGGAGCCGCTCGGACCGTCGATCGCGGCCCTCACCGACCGCGCCGTCACCGACCGCGCGGCTCTCTCCGGCCGGGCCGCTGCCCAGCACGCCGGCGGGGACCCGGTCGCCGGGGCGCGGGCCGACGCCGGGCCGGCGCGGTCCGTCGACCCGCAGCCTGCGCTGAAGGATGCCTTGGCCGTCCTGCCAGGCCCGCCGGCGGCCGGCAACCAGGCCCGCACGGCCGCTGAGCCCTCGCTCCGAGCCGCCGGCCCGGCCAGCCGAGCCTCCCGAGCGCCGCCGGCCTAGCGGGTCACAGGCGGGGCGTCACGCCGTCCGGCGAGCGCCGAGTCGTATGCCAGACGCCGGTCTCTACCCGGCCACCGGACCCCCAGGCCGACCATTGGGCCCACGGGCCTGCCGTCGACCTGAGCGCCCCGCCACCGCACCTGACGACACACCGCCCGCACCCTCGCCGTGCGGCATCCCATCGCTGACGTGCTCATGCCGAGGAGCCGACCATGGAAACCGTCGTCTTCTACCAGTTCCTGACCGAGGTGCCCCAGGCCGCCGCCATCTGGTCGGCCCTGTTCCTGCTGGCGCTGACGGTCCTCGCCGTACTGGTGGCCCGCCCGGAGCGGGACTCGCCGGCGGCTGACCCGACGCCGCCGACACCCACCGCCCGAGAGCTGGCCGCCGCGGAGATCGCCGACCTGCGCCGGTACGCCGAGGAGGTGGCCGTCGCCGCCGCCCGAGCGGCGCGGACCGCCCGACGCCGTCGCGCTGACTGGCTGGTCGCTCAGGACGAGGCGCAGCAGGCGTGGACGGCGTACGACGAGGCGGACACCGCGGCCCGCCGGGTCGCCACCGCAGGGGCGTTGCCGACTCCCCGGACCCCGCACACCCCCGGCGAGTACGCGGCCCGGGAGCGCTATCTGCACCGAGCCGCGATGGCGGCGTACTGGCGCGGGGAGCTGACCATGGCGCAGCTCGGTGACGTGTTCGGGCACCGGCGTGGCTGGGACCCCCGCCGACACCCGGTGGAGCAGGAGGTGCTGCTCGTCCGGGCGATCCGTGACGCGAGGCTGGCGGAGCACCGGGGGGCCGTGCAGCGGGAGCGGTCGGCCTGGCGGGACGCGGAGGTGGCCGCCGAGTCGGCGCGCACCCTCGCCGAGGAGGCGTACGCGGCGGCAGTGCGGTCGCGGCCGGGCCCGGCGCGGTCACGGCGTACGGCGACGCGGGCGTCCCGTACGGCAGTCGTGGCGCGCTGGCGTCCGGCTCGGGCGGGTTGAGCCCGATCCGTTATGTGAGGCGCGCCACCGGCGGCGGAATCGGGCGACCGGCATCATCGGGGGCCATTGTTCCTGGCATTGCGGCGGCGTTGTCGGCGGCCTGTCCGGTTGTCGCCCACAGGTCCCGGCGGAACCGGTTGTCCCATCGAGTCACGTCAGCGGCAAGACGCGCAGAAATTGCGGGGCTAATCGATGTTTACGCAGGTGGGCGCGGCTTGGCAGAGTGCCCACCGGCCAGTACTGTCGTCCCGTCCGGTGCGGTAACCGATCGCAGGAGGCGACGCCGCGCCGACCCGCTCAATCGTGATCAACGAACCGGGGACCCACAGTAAGTCCGGGGTGAATCCGCGAGCCACGGCCCGCGGTAGGGCGATCTTCCCGCCCGAATCCGTCAGCTAACCCGGTAGGCGGTGACGGAAGGAGTTCCATCCTCGTGCAGCACCCCTCGACCCCACAGTTGTTCCCCCGCCTCCACGGCGTCGCGGTGTCCCCGCTCATCCGCCTCGTGACGGTGAGCTGACCCCCAGGGTCACCGCCCTTCCCGCCCGGCCGTGCCGGGCGTTCCCCTGAGCGGTCCACCATCCGCGGGCCACGGCCCGCGCGTTGGCGCCTGCCCGGATACCGGCCGAGCCCCGGTGTGCCGCTCACCCCCCGAACCGTGGAGGACCTCGTGAAGCACACCCTGAAGCGCCAGCTCCGTCGTCTTGCGACCGAGCGCCCGTACCAGATCGTCGCCGCCTCCGCCGCGGCCCTCGCCATCGCCACCACCACCGGCGCCCTGGTCGCCGGCGCCGCCGACGCCCCGGCCGGCCAGCACACGCCGACCACGGTCGCCGAGATGCGCAGTGACACCGTCGCCTCCCGTGGCGAGGTCCGGTCCGCGGCCCCGTCGCCGAGCACCGCGCCGAGCACCGCCGCCCCGGCCACCAGTGCCGCGTCGCCCGCCGCGAAGGCCACGAGCAACCCGGACCTCACCCGTAAGCCGACGCAGCCGAAGCCGCCCGCGACCAAGGTGCTCGACTACGACTACGAGGCGCAGAACACGTACTACAACTGCGGCCCGGCGGCCACCCGCAACGCCCTGAGCGCCAGCGGCATCGACCGTACGCAGGAGGAGTTGGGTGCCGAGCTGGGCACCACCGAGATGGGCACCAACTCGGCTGAGGACACCACCCGGGTGCTCAACGCCGAGGTGAAGGGCTCCCCGTACCGCACCCGCATGTTCGAGGGCGCGCCCAGCCCGGCCCAGATCGACCGCCTTGCGGCCGACGTCGTCAGGGCCATCACCGACGGCCGGGGCGTGGTGGCCAACGTCGTCGGCGACGCCACCGACACCGACGGCGGTTGGCACTCCTACGGCGGCGGGCACTACATCGCCGTCGTGGGCTACAAGGACAACGGCCGGACCGTGCGGATCGCCGACTCGGCGAACCCGGCCGACCCGGCGTACTGGGTCACCACGATCGACCTGGCCAACTGGATCACCAGCCGGGGCTACTCCGCCTGATCCAGGCGGACACCCCACGACGCCGCGGGCGCCGCGTCCCCACGAGGGGCCGGCGCCCGCGGCGTCTTCGTTGCCGGGCGGCGACCGCCGCTGAACGGCTCTCGTACCGGGCGGCGAACCGTGGGAGACTGCGGCCGTGGCGGAAGAACCGGGTGGTCAAGCCGGCCGTGAGCCGATCCTGTTGCTGCTGCACGGCATGGGGGCGACAGGTGACGTGTGGCTGCCCTGGGCACCACTTCTGGAACAGCACTGGCCCGGGCGGTGGTCGGCACCCGACCTCGCCGGCCACGGCTGGTCGGCGCCACTGCCGTCGTACTCCTTCGAGGGTTTCGCCCAGCGGGTCGCGCAGGGCCTGACCCCCGACGACCGCCTCGTCGTCCTCGGGCACTCGCTCGGTGGTGTGGTCGGCGTGGCGCTGGCGGCCCGCGCCGCCGGACTGCCGGTGGACGCGGTGGTGGGGCTGGGCATCAAGGCGGTCTGGTCACCCACGGAGCTGACCCGTGCGGCGGAGCTGGCAGCCCGTCCGGTGGGCTGGTACGCCACCCGCACCGAGGCCGCCCGCCGCTACCTGCGGGTCGCCGGTCTCGCCGGCCTCGTCGCACCGGACCACCCGATGGTGGACGCCGGCCTGCGTCAGGTCGATGGCCGCTGGCGGCTCGCGATGGACACGAGCGCGTTCGCCGTCGGCGAGCCCGACCTGGCCGGGCTGTTGGCCGCCACCGACGTGCCGGTGGTGCTGGCGCGCGGGGAGCACGACCCGATGGTCACCGACGCGCAGCTCAAGGAGTATGGGGTACCGGTCGTCACGCTGCCCGGCCTCGGGCACAACGCCCATCTGGAGGACCCGGCGGCGGTGCTGGAGCTGCTGGAGCCGTACCGCTAGGCGGGTGCGGGCGCGGGCAGTTCCCGCGCCGACGTCAGCTCCCGGCGGGCCGCGGTCAGGAAACCCTCGGCGTACGACTCGGCCGGGAAGTCGCCCAGGTAGCGGCGGCGGGTGACCCAGCGTGCGTCGGCCAGCGGGTCGGTGTCCAGCAGGGCCGTGAGTACGACGTCCACGTTGGACATGTCGCGCCGCAGCACGTAGCCCGACCCGGCCAGTGGAAAGCGCTCGGTGAACCGGTCACCCTCGTCGCCCATGTCGGTGACCGCGTACGGCTTGCCGGAGTAGAGGTAGTCCGAGATCACCCCGGAGACGTCGGAGATCAGCGCATCCGAGCGGTTGACGCACTCGGTCAGGCTCAGCTCCCGGGCCGCCGCCCCGGTGACGTGCTGCCGCCCGCTGCGCGCCCGGTCGGCGGCCAGCAGCTCGGTGAGCCGGCTCAGGTGCCGGGCCGACGTCGGGTTCTGCGCGGTGTACGGGTGCGCCCGCAGGATCACCGTCGCGCCGCGCTCCACCAGCCTCCGCAGCAGCGCCTCGGCCACCGGCAGCGAGCAGTAGTCGGCGTCGGCGTGGTGCCCGGTCCAGGTCGGGGTGTAGAGCACGGTCGGGTGGGCGAGCCCTCGTGTCGGCTCCTGGCGTACCTCGATCGACTCCACCTGGGGACGGCCCACCACCACGAACTTCTCCGCCGGGATCTGCACCCCGGCCCGGGCGTACCTGTCGATCGCCGCCGGACCGGCCACGAAGATCCGGTCGAAGATCCCCGACACCGGGTTGGCGCTGGGTGCCTTGTCGCTGTCGCCGTGGTGCAGTTGCACATGGGTGAGCTGGGTGAACCGGATGCAGTGGCTGTTCTTCGCCCCGTGGTTGACGTAGAAGGCCACCCGCAGGCTCGGCACCAGCGCCTCGTCCATCGCCCGCAGGGTGGGGCAGTAGACCACCGGCGCGTCGGTGGCCGCGGCGAGCGGCGCGAGGAACTCCGGCTCGCGGACCAACACCAGGAAGGGCCGGCCGATCCGTTCGAGGTACGGCAGCCACATGGTGACCTGGTATTCCGAACCGGGTGGCGCGGAGAAGTAGAGCAGGAACTTCGGCTCGTGCCGACGCAGCGCGCGGGCCACCTGCCCACCGCCGGCGGTCGGCCGGAAGCGTCGTCGGGCCAGGTCCAGCGCGACGGCCCCGGCGCCGGCGGCCACCAGCATGCTCGCGGCGAGCGCCACGGCGGCCGGCAGGGTCAGCGCGGCGGCGACCGCCACCACCGCCAGCAGCCCCAGCAGGGCGACGCCGAGCCGGTCGGCGATCAGCGGAGTCCAGGCGCGTACCGGCAGGTTCGCCGCCCGGATCTCCAGGTTGCCCGCGGTGCGCAGCGGCCCCACCAGCAGCACCAGCCCCAGCAGGACCAGGGCCGTGGCGGCCAGCGCCGGATCGAACCCGTCGTCGAGCCGACGGGCGTAGCCGACGAGGACCGCCGCGGCGATCAGCGCGGTCTCGGCGACCAGGTCCGCGCCGGGCCGGACCCGCTGCTCGACGGCCGCCGCCGCCAGCGCGGCGACGGCCAGCGCGAGCCCCCATCCGGTGACGCCGGTGAGGGCCAGCACGACGAATGCCAGCACCGCGAGCCCGGTGCTGAGGCATCGGGCGGCCAGCTTGCGGACCAGGTCACCACGCATGTTGCTCCGTTCGCCGCCGTCGGTGTCGCGGTGCCGTCGGCGTCAGTTCGCGGACGCCGCGGCCGGCGCCTCGGACCGGGCCGGGCCGGACTGCGCCGGCACGGACGGCCCGTCACCGGGTGCCCGGCGTACGTCGATGACCTGACCGGTCAGGTCGGAGATCAACACGTCAAGCGAGGACTGGGCGACGGCCTCCGCGGCCAGCAGGGTGTGCTCCGGCTCCTCGCCGAACGCCCGCGTGCGCATCGGGGTGGCGGTCCGCTCCGGGTTGATGCAGTTGACCCGTACGCCGACGTCGGCCCACTCGTCGGCGAGCGCCTGCGTCAGGTTGACCAGGGCGGCCTTGGTGGACGAGTAGAGGGCGTAGCGGGCCCGACCCCGGGTGTACGAGCTGGAGGTGTAGAGCAGCAGCTGACCCTTGGTCTGCTGCAGGTACGGAAGGGCCTGCCGGGCGATGGTCACCGGACCGACGAAGTTGACCTGCAACACCCGGTCCATCGTTTCCTCGTCCATCTCGGCGAGGGCGCCCTTCTCCAGGATTCCGGCGGTGACCACCACGTGGTCGATGCGGCCGGTCGCCTCGAAGGCGGTCGTCAGCGCGGCCTCGACGTCCTCGGCGCGCTCGACGTGCGTGCCGGTGGTGGACCGGCTGAACGGGAAGACCTGCGCGCCGTAGCGCCGCGCCAGTTCGGTCAGTTCGTGGCCGATCCCGTAGCTGCCGCCGAACACCACGATCGTCCGGCCGGTCAGCTCCTCGGTGTAGCTGCGGTGGTCGGTGAGCCGGGGGGCCTGCGCCGCCGCGAGCTGGAAGAGCTTGTCCGCCAGGTGCACGTCGACCGGGTGGGTGACCTTGATGTTCTCGTCCGAGCCGTCGATCACCTTGATGGGGGTACCCGGCAGGTACCGCAGCACCACGCCACAGTCGTCGGTGGCGGCAAAGTCGGGGTCGTCCTCGGCGATCCGGTACGCCTCGCGGATCGTGGGGGAGCGGAACGCCTGCGGGGTCTGGCCCCGACGCAGCCGGGAGCGCACCGGGATGTCGGTGATGCAGTCGTTCTCGTCCACCTGGACGATCGTGTCGGCGGAGGGGATGGCGACGTCGACGGCGGAGTAGGTCCACAGCGCGTTCACGCACTCGCGGACGATCCGGCCGCTGAGCAGTGGACGGACGGCGTCGTGGAAGAGGATGTTGCAGTCGGCCGGACCGACGGCGTCGAGCGCGATCCGGGTGGTCGCGTTGCGGGTGTCGCCGCCCTCGATCACCTTGGTGACCTTGCGCAGGCCGGCCTTCTCGACGATCCGCTGGGCATCCTCGAGGTGACCGCTCGCCATCAGCACGATGATCTCGTCGATCTCCGGAGCGGACTCGAAGACCGCCAGCGTGTGCCCGATGATCGGCTTACCGGCGATCTTCAGGAGCTGCTTGGGGATGCCGAGGCCCAGCCGGGTTCCGGTGCCGCCCGCCAGCACCACGGCCACTGTCCGCGAGGGCCGCCACGGTGCGGGGGTCTCCGTTGCGGCGTCCGGGCCAGTGGTCTGGTCCTGCGTCATTGCCGGATCCTCACTCTCAGGGTTGCGTTAACGGAAGGTTCCGCCCGAGCGGCGACGGAATGAACCTTAACGCGCGGACCGCGCCGCCCCAACGCGGGCGACGCGGTCCTGGTAGCCGTGTCGATGCCGGGGGTTGGCCGGCACTCTACTTGCTGTTCGCGTACGCCTCGTATGCACGGATGACCTCGTCGGTGGGGCCGTCCATCCGGATGAGGCCCGATTCCAGCCAGATCGTCCGTTCGCAGGTGTCGCGCACGGAGGAGAGCTGGTGGCTGACCAGGAACACCGTGCCGGCACCCTCGCGCAGCTCACGCACGCGCTGCTCACTGCGCTTGCGGAAACCCTTGTCGCCGGTGGCGAGGGCCTCGTCGATGAGCAGCACGTCGTGCCTCTTCGCGGCGGCGATGGAGAACCGCAGGCGAGCCGCCATGCCCGACGAGTACGTGCGCATCGGCAGGCTGGCGAAGTCACCCCGCTCGTTGATGCCGGAGAAGTCGATGATCCCCGCGGCCTGCTTGGCGACCTCGTCGGGGTGCATGCCCATCGCCAGGCACCCCAGGACGACGTTGCGCTCACCGGAGAGGTCGTTGAGCAGCGCCGCGTTCACGCCGAGCAGCGATGGCTGCCCCTGGGTGTGGATCGCGCCCCGGTTGACCGGCAGCAGGCCGGCGATGGCCCGCAGGATCGTGGACTTGCCGGAGCCGTTGCTGCCGATCAGCCCGATCGCCTCGCCCCGGTACGCGGTGAACGACACGCCCTTGACCGCGTGCACCTCCCGCACGTTCGGCGCGTTGGTGCGCTTGACCAGCCGCCGCAGCGCGGCGACCGGGGTGGTGCCACCTGTCGCGCCCTGGTGGACCCGGTAGATGATGTGCGCGTCGTCCACCACCACGGTGGGGATCCGCTCCGACGTCAGCACGGGCAGGGAGACGGTCGCCTCGTCGGCGGCCGGCAGGGAATCAACCACGGCCGTACTCCTGTTCGCCGCGCCAGAAGTAGAGGTAGCCGCCGATGCCGGCCACCAGCGCCCAGCCGGCGGCGACCAGCCAGAGCTGGGTCAGCGACTCGTTGAGCAGTGGCGCCCGGTCGAGCAGCGCGTACCGGGCCAGCTCGATGTAGACCAGCAGCGGGTTGAACTGGACCACCGTCGTCGCCCAGCCGGGCAGCCGCTCGAAGAGGCTGACGCTGTAGAGGACGCCGGAGCCGTACATCCAGGTGCGCATGACGAACGGCATGACCTGCTTGAGGTCGCTGGCCTTGGAACCCAGTCGGGCGACCAGCAGCACCACGCCGGCGTTGAAGACCGCCTGCAGCAGCAGGGCCGGCACCAGCAGCAGCCAGTCCCAGGTGACCGGCTCACCGGTGACCAGCACGATGCCGACCAGCACGACCATCGAGGCCAGCAGCTGCTGGAACTGGGTCATGGTGGTGGACAGCGGCAGGCTGGCCCGGGGGAAGTGCAGCGCCCGGATCAGCCCGAGGTTGCTGCTGATCGACTGGGTGCCGGCCAGCACCGCGCTCTGGGTGAAGTTGAAGATGAACAACCCCGTCGTCAGGTACGCGATGAAGTTCGGGATGCTGTTCTGTGCCAGCACCACCCCGAAGATCAGGTAGTAGACCGCGGCGTTGGTCAGCGGGGTGAGCACCTGCCAGAGCTGGCCCAGCTTGGCGTTGCTGTACGAGGCGACAAGCTTGGCGTTGGCGTACGCGGCGATGAAGTGCCGGTAGGCCCAGAGTCGGCGGCTGTACTCGGTGAGGGTGGGTCGCTCACCAGCGACCCGTAGCCCGTGCCGAGCGGCCAGCTGCGCCTGGGTCAGGCCCGTGTCGGGGTCGACCAGCGCGGTGGTGGCCATGGAAATGGCGCTCCGATCTTTCGTGCAGACGGGTTGCTCGCGACGATGGAATCCTAGTGGGAAGCGTGCGCGGGACGTCGCCTCGTCGCTGCGTGGACAGTAGTCCGAAACACGTCGGGACGCAACCGTACCGTCGTTGCGCTATTCTAGCCGGCGTGACCTGCGAGAAGAGTCCTCGGTGACGACCGAAAAGAGGCGCGTGCCGGCCGGCGCGGCGGTGCTGCGCGACGAGATCACCTCGGCCATCCGGCGCGCGCTCATGCAGGAGCTCGCCGCGGTCGGCTACGGCCGGCTCTCCATCGAGGCGGTGGCCCGTCGGGCCGGCGTCAGCAAGACGGCGGTCTACCGCCGGTGGAGTTCGAAGCTCGACCTGGTGGTGGAGATCGTCGCCGCGGCGGCCCACGGCAAGCTGCCGGTGCTGGACACCGGCAGCCTGCGCGGCGATCTGGCGCTGCTGTTCCAGGCCGTGACACACGCGCTGCGCCACCCCCTGGCGTCCCAGATCATCCCGGACCTGCTGGCCGAGGCCGCCCGCAACCCGGCCATCGACGCGACCCTGCGGCAGGTGCTGCACTCCCGCCAGCAGGAGATCGGCGGTCGCCTGGTCACCCGTGCCGTGCAGCGCGGCGAGCTACCCGCCGACACCGACCCGGACGCCGCCGTCGACCTCATCGTCGGGCCGCTCTACTGGCGACTCGCCATCGCGCGGCTGCCGCTCACCGACAACTACCTGGACAACCTGGTCGAATCGGTGGCCGCCGGACTGGGCGCGACCAACTCCGTCTCGCGTCAACGTGACGCCTCGGCTCTCAGTTGACCTTTCCTGCCGCGTCGGACGAGGTGGCGCTCTGACCGATTCCGCTAGGCTGGCCCCCGCCGTGGCGACGCCCCATCTCGCCACCCAGGTGTGACCCGCAGTTTCTCCCGAATTCGTTCGTATGACGACAAGGACGTCCCGTGCCCCACGTCGAACAGGTCGCCGTCGCGCCCGCCGAGCCCACCTCGAAGGACGCCGGGCCAGAGCCGGAGCGACAGCAGCTCAACTCGGTTCGGCCAACCACCGGAGCGCGACTGCGCGCCCTCGTGGCCGCGGCGCCGACGCTGCTCACCGATGCTGGCGTACTGGCGTTCGCGCTCTGGACCGTCATGTACCACCTGGCGTTCCTGATCAACCTGGCCCCGGCGACGACGTTCCTGATCTGGGTTGTCGGCTGTGTGGTCGCGTTCGGCGCGTGGCTGGGGCACCGCCGCCGGGTCCAGCCGTCGGCCGCCGCCGATGCCGTGCAGCAGGAGACCGCGGAGGACGCCACCTACGCGTATTCGCGTCCTCTCCTAGCCGTGGTGCTCGGCGCCGGCACCGTCGCCGCCGTCACGGCAGGGCTGACCGCCGCGGATGACGGCATCGGCGCAGGTATCCCCTGGTGGATCCCGGGTGGCTTCGGGGCCCTCGCCGGGGTGGGAGCCCTGTTGCTCGCCCGGGGTCGTTGGCTCACCACGCCAGCGCGAGTCGCCCCGGCGGCCGCCGCGTCCCCCCTGTCGTCGGCGTACGCCCTGATCGTCGCCGTGCTGGCCGCCGTGTCCGGGCTCTTCTTCGCCCGGAACTCCGTCGACGACGCCTTCTTCGTCGGCAAGTCGGTCTGGGTCGCCGAACGCAACCAGGTGCCGCTGCGGGACTTCCTGTTCACCGACGGCGTCGCGCCCGCGATGAACTCGCAGCCGCCGGTGCCCTCGATCGAGGTCTTCTACGGCGCCTTCGCCCATGTCTTCGGCCTGCACGCGGCGTCCGCCACCTGGTACATCGTGATGCCGGTCATGTCCGTACTGGCGGTGCTGGCTCTGTGGCGGCTGGTGCAGCGATGGGCGCCGGGCCGTGCCGCACTCGCCTTCACCGTTGCCGTGGCCTATCTCTACCTGGTCGCCGGGCAGGACGCGGCCCTGGGCACCTTCCACCTGACGCGGCTTCACCAGGGCAAGACCATGTTTGTGGCGGCCGTGGTGCCGCTTATGTGGGTCTACCTGACCGACTGGTTCGACTCGCGGTCCTGTCGCGGGCTGATTCTCATCGCCGCGCTCTCCATCGTGGCCACCGGCCTCAGCACCACCTCTGCCATCGTCCTTCCGCTGCTGGTCGGCGGCGCGATGTTCGCGATGATCGTCGTCGGGCGATGGCGGGACGCGCTACTGGCCGGGGCGGCGGCGCTGGTCTACCCCGTCGGCGCGACCATCTGGTCGCGGCTCACCGCAGGCCCTATCACCGAGAACGCGGCCGCGGCCTTCTACGACGCCGAAATCACCTACCGGCGGACCGTTTTGTTCGGTGTGCTCGGCGTGATCGGTGGCCTGGCTCTCTGGCTCGGCCCCCTTATCGCTCGCCGTCGGACGCCCCAACTGCTCGTCGCGGGCAGCACGCTGGCGATGAGCGTCCTGCTCTTCCCCGGCGTCCTCGAGCTGATCAACAGCCTGACCGGCATCGGTGTCGTGCTCTGGCGGACGCCGTGGATGTTCGCCCTCCCGGCGGTGATCGGGATCCTGTGCACCGTCGACCTGCCGCGCCTGCGGGTGTTCGGCAGCGTCGCGATCGCACTGGCGCTAGTCGCCGGCTTCGCCATCCTGGGCACACCCATGTGGTCGCCGAAGAGTTACGTCGCGGTGCACGAGCAGCCCGTCTGGAAGTTGCCTCAGCAGCGCAAGACGATCGTCTTCTGGATGGCCCGGCTCGATCGGCCCGACGGCGTGGTGCTGGCCCCGTCCACCCTCATGCACACCGCCCCGATGGTCACCAGCAGGATGCGCGTGGTCAGCCCGAACGACCGTTACCTGCCCGACTACGGGATGAACACGCCGTTCGTCCAGGATCGGTTGAAGTTGGTTGCACTGGCCAACGGCAGGACCGACCTCGCGCCGGTGCCCGAGCTGGCCGGGGCGATCGAGCGGCTCGACGTCACCACGATCTGCGTCTACTCGAGCAACCAGGTGGCCCGTGAGCTGGCTCCGACGTTGGGCTTCGAGCAGTTCGCCACCCGTAAGCGCCCGGGAGCGATGACCTGCTTCCGTCGCGGGTGAGGGCTCGTCGAACGCTGAGCAGCGGCGTGTTCTGACCGGAAAGGGTTCTGATACCCGAGCGGTAGCTCGGTGACCCCTCGCGTTAAGGTCGCATGTGTACGAGCGGCACGTGGGAGATCGTTTCCCGCCATTCAGCCGTGGAGCGGGAGTTCGGACATCGGAACAGGCTGCCGGATCGGCGGCGATCCAGCTCCGGAAAGGTCGCTCATGGCGACTGCGGAAGGCCTCGACTCCCCGCCTGGCCACGTGCGGTGACGCCGCGACGACCTCGGGCCCTGCCCGCAAACGATCTAGTAGGGAGCGAACTCGTTGTTCGGCACGTTGACAGGACGCATCGGAGTGGCCGCCCGCAGCGCGCTGCTGGTGCTGGCCTACCTGGTCATGCTCGTCGCAGGCGCCTTCGGCTGGGTCGCGTTGTTCGCCGTTGCCGGACTGGCGGCGGTGGTGGGCGAGTTCGCCGTGGCCCGCTGGTCCCCGCCGTCGCAGGTGCTGCTGGAGAAGGTCGGTCTGCACTGGGCGTACCGGCAGTTGACCCGGGACCTGGCGGCCGTGCTGCTGGTCGCCGCGGAGGTCGCCCTCGACGGCACCGAGCTGAGCCTGCTGCTGATCCTGCCGGCGGCGGTGTGGGTCGTCTCCGTCTTCGCCGGCGCGCTCTCCACCATGATCGACCGTCGTAACCCGCAGTCCGCCCTGGTGCGCAACATCGAGCTGGGCCCCCTGCGCTCGGCCCCCCGCCCGCCGGCCTGGGCGGCGGCGGTCGCGGGTGAGCGGATGCCTCTGCTCAACCTGTTGCTGGTCCCGGCCGCGGTGGTCGCCGCGGTGCGGCACGAGCCGACGCCGTACTTCGTCGCCGCCGCGGTGACGGTGGCGACGACCGCGGTGGTGGGCGCGATCATCGCCGTGACCTGGCTGCGTGGTCGTGGCTCCGGCCAGGGTCCGCTGATGCCGGCAGTGCAGCGCTGGCTCGACACGTACCGGCCCGAGGTGGCGCTCTACTTCGCCGGCCCGGCCAAGGACGTCTACCAGGCCAACATGTGGCTCGCGCCGACCGAGGCGCTGAACCAGCGTGCGGTGGTGCTGATGCGCAGCCGGGAGGCGTTCGCCGAGCTGGCCGACACCCGTCTGCCGGTGATCTGCGTACCGGCCGGGGTGGACTTCATGAACCTCGAACTCGGCAGCGTCCGCGCGGCCCTCTACGCCGCGAACGTCGGCGCCAACATCCACATGCTGCGCGAGCCCGGCATGAAGCACGTCTTCGTGGGGCACGGCGACAGCGACAAGCAGGCAAGCGTCAACCCCTACAGCAAGGTGTACGACGAGGTCTGGGTCGCCGGCCTGGCCGGGCGTGAGCGGTACGCCCGCGCCGCGGTGGGCGTGCTCGACCAGGACATCGTGGAGGTCGGCCGGCCGCAGTTGGCCGGCGTGCACACCTTCGGAGCCGAGTCGGTGGACCGTCCGTTCACCGTGCTCTACGCGCCCACCTGGGAGGGCTGGCTCGACGACGACCCGTACCACACCTCGCTGGTGCTGATGGGTGAGCGGATCGTCAAGGGTCTGCTGGCCACCAGTCCCCGGGTGCGTCTGGTCTACAAGCCGCACCCGCTCACCGGCTCACGGTCGAAGGCCGCCCGGGCCGTGCACGAGCGCATCGTCGAGGCGATCCGGGCCGCCGGCGGCGACCCCAACGCGGCGTCCCTGGATGGTACGGACCACCTGGTGGTGACCGGCCGCACGCCCGCGCTGTTCGACTGCTTCAACCAGACCGACCTGCTGATCAGCGACGTGTCCAGTGTGGTCTCGGACTTCGTGCAGAGCCAGCGGCCGTACGTGGTGGCGAACCCGTCCGGCCTGCCGGAGGACGAGTTCCGCCGGGAGTACCCGACCGCGCGGGCCGCGTACCTGCTCTCGGCCGACTGCGGTGAGCTGGAGAAGATCGTGGCGGTGACCCGGGTCGGCGACGACCCGATGACCGAGGCGCGCCGCGACCTGAAGACGTACCTGCTGGGGCCGGCGGAGACCAACCCGATGGACCGGTTCGCCGAGGAGATCACCCGGCTCTGCCGCTGACCCGCGCACCACGTCCCGCGCCCGGCCCGACACCCGTCGGACCGGGCGCGGTCGTGTCGGTGCCGTCGGTGCGGCTCAGTCGAGCAGGGCGGCGACCGCGTCGGCGACCGGACTGTCCGCCGGCAACGCCCGCGCGGTCACCACGGCGCTCAGCGGCAGCGGCCCGTACAGGTGCGGAAAGAGCTGCCCGCCGCGTGAGGGTTCCCAGCGCAGGGCGTCGGCCAGCCGCTCCTCGTCCACTCCGAGCAGGGTGAGACCGGTGGCGCCGGAGAAGTGCCGGCGGGCCGTCTCCACCACCTGGTCGGCGGCGGACAGGTGGATGAAGCCGTCCTGGCGGTCCACGGCCGAGCCGGCGACGACTCCGGCGGCCCGGGCGTCGTCCCACTCGACGGTCGGCAACAGCTTGTAGATCACCTCCGCAGACTACGTCGCCTGCGTTTCGGCCGTACCGCCGCCGACGCCGGCCACCGCCCGGCATGCTCAGGTGGAGCGGCCGGGAGGGGATGGACGATGGCGAGCTACGACGACGACTGGACCGACACCCAGCGCGGGCTGTACGACGAGTGCTACCGGGCCGGCGGCGAGTGGGCCGAGGACCCGGACACCCCGTCCGACGACGTGCAGCACGTGATCAACCTGGCCGAGGCGGACGACGACGCCTTCGACGACGCCGAGATCGACTTCCCGCCCCTGGTCGACGCCGTCACGCAGGCCAGCGGTGTCAACGTCACGAGCGTGCCCGCCCGGCACGACGACCCCGGTTTCCGGGGCTTCACCGACGGCGTCCGCGACGCGGTCGCCGACGACGTCTTTGGTCTGTAGCAGACCGGCCCTCCCGCTCGCGGCACCCTTCTGCCACCATTCGCAGGACGGCTGCGACGGATGGGGGCACGGTGCGGATCCTGCTGGTGGAGGACGACCGCCGGGTGGCCGCTGCGCTCTCCTCCGCCCTGACCCGCCGCGGCTACCAGGTCGAGCACGCGGCCACCGTCGCCGCCGCGCTCTCCGCCGCCCCCTGCGACCTGGTGCTACTCGATCTGACCCTGCCCGACGGCGATGGCACCGAGGTGTGTCGGGAACTACGCCGACGCAGCAGCCAGCTCGGCATCATCGCGGTGACCGCGCGGGGTGAGGAGCGCGACCGGGTGCTCGGGCTGCGCCTGGGCGCGGACGACTACGTGGTCAAACCGTTCTCGATGGTGGAGTTGCAGGCCCGGATCGAGGCGGTGCTGCGGCGCGCCGCGAACGCCGCCCCCGAGCGGCACCTGATCGAGGCGGGGACGGTGCGCATCGACGTGCCCGCCCGCACGGTGACGGTGGCGGGGCGCGCGGTGACGCTGACCCGCAAGGAGTTCGACGTCCTGCTGTCGTTGGCCCGCCAGCCGGGAGTGGCGGTGCCCCGCGACCGCATCCTGCTCGACGCCTGGGGTACCACCTGGGCCGACCCGCACACGGTCGAGGTGCACGTCGGGTCGTTGCGCGGCAAGCTGGGCGACGCGCGCCTGGTGGAGACCGTCCGTGGTGTCGGCTACCGGCTGCGCGATGCGTGAGGGGTCGCCGTGCGCCGCCGACTGGTGATCAGTTACCTGCTGCTGATGGTGCTCGTCCTCGTCGCGTTGGAGAGCCCTCTCGCCGTCACCCTGGCCAGCCGGGAGACCGAACGCGTACGCGCCGACCGGCTCGCGGACGCCACCCGGTTCGCCTCGCTGGCCGGGCCGGCGCTGCGCGGCGGCGAACCCGGGCCGATCGGCGCGGAGCTGCGCAGCTACGACGAGCTGTACGGGATCGGCGCGGCGGTCGTCGACCGGGACCGGGGCATCGTCGTGGACTCGGCGAGCTGGCAGTCCTCGGGGACCGCCACGGTGCTGGACGTCGCGCTGTCCGGCCAGCAGAGCAGCGCGCCGGAATCGATCTGGCCGTGGTCCGCCGGCCCGGTGGTGGTGGCGGTGCCCATCAACGACGGCGGGGAGGTCCTCGGCGCGGTGGTGATCGTGACGCCGGCCGACGAGATACGCCGGGCCGTGACCACCTGGTGGCTGCTGCTCACCCTGGCCGGCCTGCTCGTCGTGCTGGCCTGCGTGCTCACCGCGTTCGGACTGGCCGGCTGGGTGCTGCGGCCGGTCACCGAGCTGGACGCGGTCACCCACGAGATCGCCGAGGGCGACCGGAGCGCCCGCGTGCAGCACCGACTCGGGCCGCCGGAGCTGCGCCGTCTCGCAGCCAGCTTCAACCACATGGCCGACGTGGTCTCCGACGTGATGGACCGGCAGCGCGCGTTCGTCGCACACGCCAGCCACCAGCTGCGCAATCCGCTCACGGCGTTGCGGCTGCGGGTCGAGGAACTGGGTCCCAGCCTGACCGACGCGGACGGGCGCTCCGAGCACCGGTTGGCGTTGGAGGAGACCGACCGGTTGGCGCTGGTGCTCGACGCGCTGCTCACCCTGGCCCGCGCCGAGCGTGAGGAGAACGAGCGGGTCACCGTGGACGCCGCCGCCGTGGCGGCCTCCCGGGTGTCCGCCTGGGCGCCGCTGGCCCGGCACCGGTCGGTCGCGCTGCGCCTCGCCACGAGCGACGCCCCGGCGTACGCGCGGACCGTACCGACAGCCGTCGACCAGGCGCTGGACGCCCTGATCGACAACGCGGTGAAGTTCAGCGGTGCCGGCGGCGCGGTGACGGTGACCGTGGCACGGCGCGACGACGGGGTGGTGCTGGAGGTGCGCGACACCGGCCCGGGCATGACCGAGAGTCAACTCGGCCAGGCCACCGAGCGGTTCTGGCGGGCCCCGGACGCGCAGAACGTCGACGGCGCCGGGCTCGGCCTGACCATCGCCGCCGTGCTGGTGGACGCCTCCGACGGCCGGCTCACGATGCGTGCGGGCACACCGCGCGGGCTGGTCGCCGGCCTGTGGTTCCCCGCGCCGGAACCGGCCACGGAGTCGACCGACGAGGAGCCGGCCGACGAGGAGCCAAGCACGGAACGGCGGCCCGCCCCGGCGCGCTGACGGGCCCGGCGGAGCGGGCCGCGGCGGTCGTCATCCGGCGGCTCAGGGCTTGGCGGCGCGGTACCAGGCGGCGGCGCCCGGGTGCAGCGGCAGCGGAGCGGTGGCGATCGCCGAGCGCGGACTCATCCGTCCCGCCGCCGGATGCGCCGCGCCCAGCTCCGCCCGACGTTCCATCAACAGCCGGGTCACGTCCCGGACCAGCGGCTCGGGCAGGTTGGCGCGCACGATCAGGTAGTTCGGGTCGGCGACCGTCGTGACCGGGTTCATGCCGTACACCGAGCGGGGGATGTCCCGGGAGACGTAGACCTGCCCGTAGCGGGCGCGCAGCGGCTCCGTCCACTCGCCCAGGTCGACGATCCGGGTGGCGCTGCGTCCGGCCAGCTCCACGATGCCGCGTACCGGCAGACCGCCGGAGAAGAAGAACGCGTCGATGCGTCCCGAGCGCAGAGCGGCCACCGAGTCGTCCAGGTTGAGGCGTTCCCGGCGTACCGCGTCACCGCCGAGCCGGGCCACCTCCAGCAGTCGGGTGGCGGTGATCTCCGTGCCGGAGCCGGCCGCCCCCACCGACACCCGTCGGCCGCGCAGGTCGCCGACCGTACGGACCGGGCCGCCGTCGGTCGTGACCAGGTGCAGTTGGTCGTCGTACACCCGGGCCACCGCGTCCACCGGCAGGCTCTGCGTCGGGCTGGTGGGCAGCACGTCGGCCTGGGTGAAACCCAGCTCAGCCGCCCCCGAGCCGACCAGGCGGACGTTCTCGGCCGAGGCCGCGGTGATCACCACGCTGGCCCGTACCCCGGGCAGTTCGCGGTTGAGGATGGTCGCGAGGGACTGTCCGAACGCGTAGTAGACGGCGGTGGGGCTGCC
Source organism: Micromonospora sp. NPDC005172 (assembly GCF_040608555.1). Taxonomy (NCBI): domain Bacteria; kingdom Bacillati; phylum Actinomycetota; class Actinomycetes; order Micromonosporales; family Micromonosporaceae; genus Micromonospora; species Micromonospora sp. NPDC005172. The sequence goes on along the minus strand of NZ_JBEXIL010000004.1, from coordinate 154,764 downwards.
GGTGGCGATCCGGATCTCCACCGGCTCGCCCGGGTCGTCACGGCAGCCGGCGGCGGTCAGAGCCACGACCAGCGCCAGCGCCGCCGCCCCCGCGCGGCGCCGACCGGCCCGATCCGACGAGGTACGACTCACGCGCTGCACTGTGCGCGCTCCGGCGGGCGGGCGCAAGCCCGTACCCGTCAGTACCTCGGGGCAGGTGGGGCCGAGCCTCGCTCAGCAGGCCGGTCGGCGGCCCGGCTCCGATACCGCGCCGCGCGCCGGCTCCGTCGACGCGCTGCGCAGGATGCGCTCACGGTCCGGCCCGTCGGCGACGCTGACCAGGAAACAGCCGGTGCCGGGGCGGAGTACGGCCGGCACGTCGAGCACTGCCGCGCCGCGGATCAGCACGGCGGCCAACTCCCGGTCGGTGAGCCGGACGCCGAGGATGTGCCGCCGCACGTGTCGTCCGCCGGCCAGCAGCGCCGACCGCCACGCCGCCGCCGCGAGGCGGGACGTCCACCGGCGGCGGGCCGGCGACGCGCCCGGCACCGGACCGCGAAGCAGCTCCCGACGCCCCTGCCACCAGCCCGCGTCCACCAGCCGGGCGTACGCGCCCCGGTGCTCCGGCGGCACCCAGAGCCGGTGCACCTCGTATCGGCGGCGCAGTCCGCCGACCGTGACCTCCTGGGTGACCGGGATGTCGAGGCGCGCGAGCAGCTGTCGCATCCGCTGCGCGGCGTCCTCCCGGTTGAACTCGACTCCCGGCGCGTGTGACGGCAGCGCGGCGATCGGCCGGGCGCCCGCCGGGGGCGCCGTGCAACGCAGCAGGCAGGCCGCCTCGAACGCGTCGCCCAGGGTCAGCCAGTCCAGCGGAGGGGGCGTCGACGGCGAGCGGGGCCTGTCGAGCAGGGCGGGATCTAGGGCCAACGGAGGCTCCTTTGCCGGAGTCTGGGTTCCCCTACCGTGGCCCCTGCGCGGCCGTTACGGAACGTGTCCCGCCCAGCCTTGAGCAAATCTTGCGGCTTGCGCGCCGCTACAGGTCGGTGACCACGAGATCCACCTGCCGTACCCGGCCGGCGGCGGCCGGTTCCTCCACCACGGTGTGCTTCAGCTCGCGCAGGGTGCCGATCAGCTCCCGGGCGGTACGCGGCTTGACGCCGGCCAGGAGCAGGTCACGCACCAGACGCCCCTTGGTCGCCTTGTTGAAGTGGCTCACGACCGAGCGGACGGGCACACCGTCGACCTCCCGCTCGTGCAGCACCCGCACGGTGACCGTCCGCTCGGCCAGCTCACCGCGCGGAGTCCAGGTGGCCGCGTACGCGCCGGAGCGCAGGTCCAGCACCGGGCCCCGACCGGCCGCGCCGGCGAGGACCGACGGCAGCTCCCGGCGCCAGTACGTCGACAGCGCCCCGACGCCCGGTAGGCGGGCCCCGATCGGGCAGCGGTAGGGCGGAATCCGGTCGGCGAGACGTACCGCGCCCCACAGCCCGGAACTGATGAGGATCGACCGGCGGGCCGCCCGCAGCGCCGTCGACGGGAGCGTGGCCAGCTCCAGCGCCTCGTAGACCACGCCCGTGTAGAGCCGCTCGGCCGGCGCGGTGGCCGCCTCCCGCAGCCGGGCGTTGCGCCGCAACTCGCCGCGCTGACCGTCGCTGAGCCCGAGCGCGGTCAGCGCGGCCTCCTCGTCGGGCCCCGCGCTGAGCGCCACGAGCGCGTCGAGCACCCGCTCGCGGGCCGGGTTCAGCTCCGCCAGCGAGAGCCTGTCCGGCGTCCACCGCCGCCCGGTGCCGGCGTCGGCCTTGCCCTCCGAGGGCGGCAGCAGGATGAGCATCGGGTCTCCTCGAACGGGTACGGAGGCGGCCCAGCCAGCGTACGACCCGTCGTCAGCGCCACGGCCGCACCGGGGTGTCGGGGTGGTACACGCGATAGCCGCCCACCTCACGTACCGGGGCGGCGTCGGGCCGGTCGGCGAGCAGCCGGCGCAGCCGCCGGTCCATCGGCGAGTCGATCTCCACCACGTAACCCGGCCGCGCGGCCCGCCCGACCTGCCGCCAGTACGGCCGGTAGCGGTTCTGCCCGGGGGACAGATTGCCGTCGAGCACTCCGCAGACCACCGTCTCGTCCGTGTTGAAGATGAGCCGGTTGCAGGTCCAGTAGTCCCCGTACACCTCGTGGGGTCCGTCGGCGCGCAGCGCGGAGGCCAGTTCCCGGGCCTGGCGCTCCTCGGTCCGCGACGCGGCCGTGCCGCTGGTCGCGAAGAGCACGGTGACCACCAGCGTCGTCGTGGCCAGCGCCGCCAGCGCGGCGGTGGCCAGCGCGCCGGTCAGCCGGCCGAGGGCGCCCACCGTGCCCCGCCAGCAGGCCACGGCCACCGCCCAGAGCGGCCAGAGCACCGCCGGCAGCGACAGTTGCAGCACCGACAGGTACCGGGCGTTGTCCAGTGGGCTGGTCGCGGCGAGCGGGCTGCGCACGTACGACAGGAGGGTCAACGCCGCGCCGACGACGAGCGCGAGCTGCACGACCGGCCCGACCCGCGCGGCCCGTGGCGTGCTCTCGGCGGGTGGCGTGCCGGCGGCCCGGCGGTACGCGACGAGCGCCAGCGCCGCGGCGGCCACCAGCAGCGCCGGGTAGAGCAGTCCGAACCACTGCTGCCCCCGGCCGCAGCCGTCGACCGGGCAGAGCCCGTGCGCCAGCGGCACCCCCTCCAGCAGGCCGCCCCGAATCCGGTCGGACCATGGCGGCAGCGGGCCGGCCTTGGTGCTGACCTCCCGGAACACCGTCAGCGAGTCCTCACCCGGCCCGGCGCGCAGGTTGTCGACGATCATCGGCGCGACCCCGACCACGAAACCCGCCACCAGCAGCAGCCCGGCCCAGCCGAACAGCTCCCGCCGCACCGCCCAGACCAGGGCCGACGCGGCGACCGCGAGGTACGGCAGGATCAGCCAGTCCGACCAGGCGGCCAGCCCAGCCAGCAACCCGAACAGCGCGAACGCCAGTCGACGGTAGCGCACCGACCCGGCGGCCAGCCCCACGGTGATCAGCAGCATCAGCAGCACCGCCGGCTTGACCTCCGGCCGACCCCCGACCACGGTGAGCTGGTCGCGCACCACCCGCTCCGGGCCCAGCGCCAGCAGACCGACCACGAGGACGGCGAACCACGGCGGGTAGAGCCGACGGGTGAGCCGGTACACGAGGTAGAGGAAGGCCGCGTACAGGGCGAGCATCGGTAGCCGCAGCACCGGCCAGCTCGGCCCCGCCACCGCGAGCAGAGGCGCGGCCAGGTACGACTCCAGCATCCCCATGTAGTGCTGGCCGTAGAGGAAGACCGGACGCTCGCGGCCCTGGCCGATGTGCAGGGCGGCCAGCCCGAAGGTCGCCTCGTCGCTGTTCGACACCGGCACGGTGTACAGCGTCAGGACCAGCCGGTACCCGACACCGACCAGCCCGAACACCAGCGCGACGAGCGCCGGCCGGTCGAGTTGCGGACGCCACCGCCCGCGGTGCTGCTCTGGATGCGACACGACCACGCCCCCGTCGTCGTCCCGACCGGAGTGTTTCACGGACCGTGGGCCGGCCGGGCCGCTTCGGCCCAGTCCGGCCTGGCTGGCGGGCTGCGGTTCGGACCCGCTCGCGTGGCCGTCGGCGTCGACCTGTGGCAGGGTTGGCGGGTGCCACCCACTCCCGCCGGCGAACTGGCCGTGCCGAATCTGCACCGGGCCGCGCGGATCGAAGACGCCGTGCACCAGCTCGTGGAGCGTCGGCTGCGCCGCACCGGCTGGCGGATGAACATCGTCGCCTACACGGGCTACGGCCGTCCCGGTTGGGTACGCGTCATGTGCCGGGTGCTGCTGGGCCGTCCGGACAACCGTCAGCGGGGCCGGCTGGACAAGGTGCGTGGCTGGCGCAGTTTCACGACCCTGCCCGCCAAGCACGTCACCGTGCAGATCGAGGCCGGTGGCGTACGACACGAGGCCCGCGCCGACCGCAGCGGTTTCGTCGACACGCTCGTCGAGGCCGACCTGCCGCCCGGCTGGGGCACCGTACGCCTCAGCGTGGCCGACGCCGAGCCGGTCGACGCGCCCGTGCGCATCCTCGACCCAGAGGTCAAGTTCGGCATCCTCTCCGACATCGACGACACGGTGATGGTCACGGCGCTGCCCCGGCCGCTGCTCGCCGCGTGGAACACCTTCGTCCTCGACGAGCACGCCCGTGCGGCCGTACCCGGGATGGCGGTGCTCTACGAGCGGCTCGTCACCGCACACCCCGGCGCCCCGGTCTTCTACCTGTCCACCGGCGCCTGGAACGTCGCGCCCACGTTGACGCGGTTCCTGTCCCGGCACCTCTACCCGGCCGGGCCGCTGCTGCTCACCGACTGGGGTCCGACCGCCGACCGCTGGTTCCGCAGCGGCATGGAACACAAGCGCTCCACCCTCGCGCGGCTGGCCAAGGAGTTCCCCGACGTACGCTGGCTCCTCGTCGGCGACGACGGCCAGCACGACCAGGAGATCTACCGGGAGTTCGCCGCCGCCCACCCGGAGAACGTCGCCGGGGTGGCGATCCGCAGGCTGTCCCCGACCCAGTCGGTGCTGGCCGGTAGCCTGCCCGCCCCGGCGGGTCGGCCCTCCTCGGGGCTGGTGGGGCAGAAGTGGCTGTCCGCGCCCGACGGCGCCGGCCTGTGGCAGCTACTCCGCGACGCCGGCCTCGTCTGACCCCTCGACGGGATACGCGAGAACCCCCGGGCGCCGCGACTCCTGCGGCGCCCGGGGGTTCTTTTCGCCTACTACAGCAACGAGGGTGCACCCCAGGTGACGGTGCCGATGGCGCCGTTGCCCGGGTAGAGGGTCATGGTGCCGTTGCTTCGGCGACGGACCACCAGGTCGACCTTCCCGTCGTTGGTGACGTCGCCGAGACCGCTCGGCACCGACGCCTGCGCCGCCACGCCCACGGACGCCAACAAGTCCATGGTCGGCAACACCATCGGCGCGGGTAGCGCCTACTGGACCAGCTGGCAGATCGACCTGATCGGCAACCGCACCCAACAGACCGAGCACAACCTCACCGGCGGTGCCGACACCAAGACGGTCTACGCCTACAACGGCAACGGTCAGAACAAGCCCCACACCCTGACCTCCACCACCACGACCGGCGGAACCGCCGGCACCACGTCGTACTCGTACGACAACGCCGGTAACACCACCGGTCGCAACGCCGCCCAGGGAAGCCAGACTCTCACCTGGGACGACGCCGGCAAGCTCGCCGACGTCACCGGCGGCACGAGCGGCAACAACAGTTTCATCTACGACGCCGACGGCAACCTGCTGCTGCAGAAGGAGCCGGGCAAGAACACCCTCTACCTGCCGGGGCAGCAACTCACCCTCAACACCGCCACCAGCGTCGTGACCGGCAGCCGCTACTACGCCCTCCCTGGCGGCGGTAGCTGCATCCGCACCGGCAGCGGCACGGCGTACACCTTCGCCATCGCCGACCACCAGGGAACCCCGTCGCTCTACCTCGACAACACCGCCCAGAACCCGACTTGGCGGCAGTACACCCCGTACGGCGGTGCCCGAGGTGCGGCCGTCGCCGCACCCGACAACCGAGGCTTCTTGAACAAGCCCATGAGCCCGGTCGGACTCACGACCATCGGCGCCCGCTCATACGACCCCGCGATCGGCAGATTCACATCGGTGGACCCACTGCAGGCCGCCGGACAGCCGCAGCAGTGGAATGGCTACTCCTACTCCAACAACACACCGGTCACGTCGAGCGATCCGACCGGTCTCATCCCGGAGGGCTGCCGGCACTTTGACTGCTACGGCTACGATCCTCGGCCTCTTAAGAAGGGCGATGGCCGCGGTGCCGGCGGTTGTCCCGGGGGCTGTGGAACTGCCAAGAACAAGGCTTGGGGAAAGGCGAACCACAAGTCCACCACCAAGGCAAAGATCGTTGACAAGCATGTTGCGCCGCGCCGCGAGACGCCGAAGCCAGGGCCTGGGCCGAAACCTGACGTGTCCCAGCTTCTGGCGGGCACGCCTGATCCTGGCCCAATCGGTTGTTGGGCGGCGAAGCCGACGGATTGCGCGGCCGAAGAGCCGCTGGTTGCGAATGTCAAAATGGAAGGAGTTTGCCTGACCGGAAGTTTCGCAGGGATCCTGGGCGGTGGAGTCACTGGGTGTGTGGCTTTCGATCGCCAGGGCGTGGGTTGGACCTACACGAAAGGCATCGACATCGGGCCCAACTTCGGGGTGTTTGGAGGCGTGGGCTCTGTGGCGTCGGACGGTAGCATTGACGATCAGGCCGGCACGTCCCAGTATTGGCAGGCCGGCGCCGGCGCCGAGGCCTCCGGCAGCGTGTCCTTCACGGCTGGCACCGGAAAGCACGGACAGCCGGTGCACAGCGTCGGCGCGAGCGCTGGAGTGGGCGTAGGCGGCGGCTATACGGAGGGTGGCTCCAAAACGGCTGCCGGCCGCTGGTTCGATTGGTCCGATGTGACAGGTCTACTTGGGTGAGGAGTTAGGCCTTGAGCGACATCATGGCTGAGGCGAGAGGACGAAAATCCTACCGCCTGCTGGTATGGGCTGGGCGGGCGGTGCTCCTGTCGGCTGCCGTACTGGTTCTGACGCAGGTCCTGTGGGCCAACCACGTAATCAGTCGTCCGATGATGGTGGCGGTGATTGCGCCGGCCGTGCTGGTGTTCCTTGCATCAGTGCTGGTCGCGATCCCAGCGCTTGCTATTCAGGCCGCGCACTTCTCTGCCAATCCACTCGGCAGGGGGCCGATCGAACGTCAGACACGTTTTAGTCAGATGTTCGTGACGGATCTCCTGGCAATTCCACCGAAGCCCGCGAGCAAAGACGGCATGAAATAGGTGGCGCCCCTTGTGCCCTATCTAGTGGTAGGGCACAAGGGGCTGCTATTGATGACAATCCGCCATCACTCGACGATCGTATAATGGCGGGTAGTGTGCAATGGTAGGCTTTTTGCGGAGCCAGATAACCTCAGTCGGTCCCGTTGATAATCACTGTCACGGTTGAAGCGAAATCAGCTCTGGCGCAGCCAGATGACGCCCAACGGGGGGGCCTGGAGGGCTGCTGACGCCACCAGTCCGTGCTACGGCACGTCCTCGGCGTGCACCTCGCCCAGGTTGCCCACCCCGGACCCGCCGTAGTGGTGGGCGTCGGTGTTGAGCACCTTTGTTCACGTGCCGCCGGCCGGGAGCCCGATCCGGTAGTCGTGCAGCGGCTGGGCGGAGAAGTTCGCCACGCACACCAGCGTCGGCCGTCCGGGGCGATGCTGACGAAGGAGACGGTGTTGTTGGCGATGCCGTCGCCGGCGATCCACCGGAACCCGGCCGGTTGGGTGTCCTGCGCCCACAGCGCCGGGGTGTCCCGGTAGACGCGGTTGAGGTCACGGACGAGCCGCTGCACGCCGGCGCGGGCCGGGTCGTGCAGCAGGTACCAGTCGAGGCCGCGCTCCTCGCTCCACTCCCGGTCGTCGGCCAGCTCCGAGCCCACGAGTCCGCCGCCCGTCCAGAGAACCTCGCCGAGGTGGCGATCCGCCGACCGTCCCCGCCCCTACCGGCCGTCCTTGGGGCCGGTGGGGCAGAAATGCCTACCCGCCCCCGACGGCACCGGCCTGTGGCGACTGCTGCGCGAGGCCGGGCTGGTCTGACCGGCGGCTCCCGCCGGGCTACCGGCCGTCGAACACGTCTTCGAGGACAAGCCTCGCCCGGCCGGGGACCTCTTCGTCCGGGAAGATCTCGGCGCAAAGGCCGAGGACCTCTTCGGGGTTGTTCAGCCCGAGGTGCTCCACGAGGAAGCGGATGTCCTCGGCGTCTCGGCGTCGTGCCGCGAGAACCTTCATGGCGAGCAGATGCTCCGGGGACGCCGCCGAGACCCGCAGGCCAGGGTGATCGAAGACCCGTGGTGCTTCCGGGTCCCCGCCAACGGCGACGTACGAGCTCGCCTGTTCGTTCAGCCACCACTGCGGCAGCCCTAGCTCGTCCGCGACGGCCCGCGCTTCGTCGAGGACGATGCCATGCGGCTGAAAAACGGCGTCAATATCGCGCGTCGCCCGGCGGGCGTCGTAGGCCAGTGCCATGGCAGCTCCGCCGAAGATGTACAGGTCGGCGACCACGCCCCGCGTTGCCAGCCGGTCGCCGAGCCGGCGGAAGGCGTCTTCGATGGCAGTTCGATCCAGCAGGGGGTCGTCGGCGCTCACGCGACCTTCAACTCCTGCGGGGAGATGAAGACCCCACGGCGCCGGAATGCCGCTGGCGCGTGCACCACGGCGTCGACACGGGCGGCTCGTGTATTGAAGGGGAACCAGAACTGCCGTAGCGACCGGGCTTCGACCCACGAGGGGGCGCCGCGCCCGTCACGGGCGGAGAGATATTCCGCCAATGCCGCGAGGAAGACATCCCAATGATCGTCACCGGTTGGCGCTGGCTCCTGGATCAGCAGGTCAGCGCGATGCTCGGATGCTTCCCAGCCGTACTCCTCCAGGAACTCCGCCACCAGACGCCACCGCCTGGTGTCGTCGCTCCCGGCGAGCAGGACACCCAGCCGTGCGATCGTCATCGGTTCGTACCTCGCCGCACGATTGCTCACGGCGTCAACGCTAGTACAGGTCAGCGCCGATCAGCCGTAAGCCCTGCCCCCTTCGAGGGTCAGCTCTGGCGGAGCCAGATGACGCCCAGTGGGGGCACCTGGAGTGCCGCCGACGCCACCAGACCGTGCCACGGCATGTCCTGGGCGTGCACCTCGCCCAGGTTGCCCACGCCGGACCCGCCGTAGTGGTGCGCGTCGGTGTTGAGCACCTCGGTCCACGTACCGCCGGCCGGGAGCCCGATCCGGTAGTCGTGCAGCGGCTGGGCGGAGAAGTTCGCCACGCACACCAGCGTCGAGCCGTCCGGGGCGATCCGGACGAACGAGACGGCGTTGTTGGCGACGTCGTCGCCGGCGATCCACCGGAACCCGGCCGGCTGGGTGTCCTGCGCCCACAGCGCCGGGGTGTCCCGGTAGACGCGGTTGAGGTCACCGACGAGCCGCTGCACGCCGGCGCGGGCCGGGTCATGCAGCAGGTACCAGTCGAGGCCCCGCTCCTCGCTCCACTCCCGGTCGTCGGCCAGCTCGGAGCCCATGAACAGCAACTGCTTGCCGGGGTGCGCCCACATGTACGCCAGCAGCGCCCGGACGTTGGCCAACCGCTGCCAGGTGTCGCCGGGCATCTTGCCGGCCAGTGAGCCCTTGCCGTGCACGACCTCGTCGTGGCTGATCGGCAGCACGTAGTTCTCGCTCCAGGCGTACGCCAGGGAGAACGTGAGCTGGTGGTGGTGGTGCTGGCGGTAGATCGGGTCCTTCGACGTGTAGAGCAGGGTGTCGTGCATCCAGCCCATGTTCCACTTGAACCCGAAGCCCAGCCCGCCGCTGGCGGTGGACTGGGTGACCCCCGGCCACGCGGTGGACTCCTCGGCGATCATGACGACCCCGGCGTGGTGCTTGTAGACCGTCGCGTTCACCTCCTGCATGAGCGCGATGGCCTCCAGGTTCTCCCGACCGCCGTACTGGTTGGGAGCCCACTGGCCCTCCTCGCGGGAGTAGTCCAGGTAGAGCATCGACGCCACCGCGTCGACGCGCAGCCCGTCGACGTGGAACTGGTCGCACCAGTAGAGCGCGTTGGCGACCAGGAAGTTGCGGACCTCACGGCGGCCGAAGTCGAAGACGTACGTGCCCCAGTCGGGGTGCTCGCCACGCCGAGGGTCGGGGTGCTCGTAGAGCGGGGTGCCGTCGAACCGGGCGAGGGCCCACTCGTCCTTGGGGAAGTGCGCGGGCACCCAGTCGAGGATCACGCCGATGCCGGCGGCGTGCAGGGCGTCGACGAGGTGGCGGAACTCGTCCGGGTCACCGAAGCGGGACGTCGGCGCGTAGTAGCCGGTCACCTGGTAGCCCCAGGAGCCGCCGAACGGGTGCTCCATCACCGGCAGGAACTCCACGTGCGTGAAGCCCAGCTCGGTGACGTACGCGGTGAGCTGGTCGGCCAGCTCGCGGTAGCCGAGGCCGGGCCGCCAGGAGCCGAGGTGCACCTCGTACACGCTCATCGGCTCCTGGTGCGGCCGCCGCTCGGCCCGGCGGGCCAGCCAGTCGGCGTCGTTCCACCGGTACGTCGAGTGGTGCACCACCGACGCGGTGGCCGGCGGCACCTCCGCGTACGCCGCCAGGGGATCGGCCTTGTCCCGCCACTGCCCGTCGGCGCCGAGCACCCGGTACTTGTAGCGGGCACCGACCCGGGCGTTGGGGACGAACAGCTCCCACACGCCGCTGGAGCCGAGCGAGCGCATCGGCCAGCCGTCGTCCGCGCCCCAGCCGGTGAAGTCGCCGACCACGCGCACGCCCTGGGCGTTGGGCGCCCAGACGCTGAACGCCACGCCCTCGTCGAAGACCCGCGCGCCGAGCACGTCCCACAGCCGCTCGTGCCGGCCCTCGCCGATGAGGTGCAGGTCCAGCTCGCCGAGCGTGGGCGGGTAGCGGTACGGGTCGTCGTGCGTCGTGCCGTCGACCTCCACCCGGTAGTCGAGCACGGTGCCCTCGACCTGCGCCTCGAAGACGCCCAGATCGTGCACCCGCTTCATCGGGTGCCGCTCGTCGCCGACGAGCAGCACCACGTCACCCGCGCCTCGGCGCATCGTGCGGATCGTGGTCGAGGAGTCGGCGGGGTGCGCGCCGAGCAGCGCGTGCGGGTCGTGCGTCACGCCGGTGATCAGCTGGTCCATCGGTCGTCCTTCGGTGCGGCGGCGGTCGGTGCGGAGGCGGACGGGCGGGGCGCGGACCGACGGCCGGCCGAGGACCGGGCGGCAGCCGCACGGGCCGCGGCGCGGGATGCCAGGATGGCCGGCGTCGCCGCCCCGCTGGCCGGGGTCACCGGCGCGGTCGCCGGGGCAGATGGCGCGGTGGCCGGAGTCGGCGGCGCGGTGGCCGGGGCAGATGGCGCGGTGACCGGGGTCACCGGCGCGGTGACCGGGGGCGGCGGCGCGGTGACCGGGGGCGGCGTCGCGCTGGCCGGGTTCACGGGCGCGGTTGCCGGCGGCGACGGCTGGTTAGCCGACTCTCCGACGCTGGCCGGTAGCGACGGCGCGGTGGCCGGGGCCACCGGGGCGGTGCCGCCGGACAGCTCCTCCGGTACGTCGGTGACGGTGAGGTCCGCCGGTTCGACGCCGGCCGGCTCGGGCACGGCGGGCGGCGTCGGGCGGCGGATGGTCAGCACGTGTGCCGGTTGCAGGTACGGGTCGAGCCGCACCGCGTTGCGCTGCCCCCAGTCGTAGCTGGTGCCGGTCAGCTCGTCGTACACGGTGAACCGCTCGTGCCAGTCGAACCCGAGCGCCGGCATGTCGAGGGTGGTGTTGCCCCACTGCACCTCGCGCGAGTCGAACGAGCAGATCACCAGCACCGTGTTGCCGGTCTCCGCGTCGTGTTTCGACCAGCACAGCAGCGCCGGGTTGTCGATCTCGTGGAAGCGCAGGTTGCGGAGCTGGTGCAGGGCGGGGTTGTCCCGGCGTACCCGGTTGAGGGTCGTCAGGAACGGCGCGAGCGAGCGGCCCTGCGCCTCGGCTGCGGCCCAGTCGCGGGGGCGCAGCTCGTACTTCTCGTTGTCCAGGTACTCCTCGGCACCCGGGCGGGCCACGTGCTCGAACAGCTCGTAACCCGCGTACAGGCCCCAGGAGGGGGAGAGCAGCGCCGCCAGCACCGCCCGGATCTTGAACATCGGCGGGCCGCCGTGCTGCAACGATTCGTGCAGGATGTCCGGCGTGTTCGGCCAGAAGTTGGGCCGCATGTGGTCGGCCGACTCGACCAGTTCCTCGCAGTACTCCCGCATCTGTGCGGCCGTCGTGCGCCAGGTGAAATAGGTGTACGACTGCGTGAAGCCGACCTTGCCGAGCCCGTGCATGATGGCCGGCCGGGTGAACGCCTCGGCCAGGAACAGCACGTCCGGGTCGACCTTCTTGACCTCGGCGATCAGCCAGTGCCAGAAGTCGAACGGCTTGGTGTGCGGGTTGTCCACCCGGAAGATCCGGATGCCCTCGCCCACCCAGTGCAGCACGACACGCAGCACCTCGGCCCGGATGCCCTCGGGATCGTTGTCGAAGTTGACCGGGTAGATGTCCTGGTACTTCTTCGGAGGGTTCTCCGCGTACGCGATGCTGCCGTCGGCCCGGGTGGTGAACCACTCCGGGTGCTCGGTGACCCACGGGTGGTCCGGCGCGCACTGCAACGCCAGGTCCATCGCCACTTCCAGGCCCTGTGCGGCAGCCGCCTCGATGAACGCCCGGAAGTCTGCCGGCGTACCCAGGTCGGGGTGGATCGTGTCGTGCCCGCCCTCGGCGGCGCCGATCGCCCACGGCGAGCCGACGTCGGTCGGCCCGGCGGTGAGCGCGTTGTTGCGGCCCTTGCGGTTGACCCGGCCGATCGGGTGGATCGGCGGCAGGTAGAGCACGTCGAAGCCCATCGCCGCCACACCCGGCAGCCGCCCGGTGGCGGTGGCGAAGGTGCCGGAGCGCCCACCCGCTGCTCCTTCGGAGCGCGGGAAGAACTCGTACCAGGCCGAGAAGAGGGCCCGCTTGCGGTCAACCCAGAGGGAGTACGCGTCACCGACGGTCACCATCTCCCGTACCGGGTGCTCCCAGAGCAGGTCGGCGAGGGCGAGTGCCGGCCCGACGCGCTGCGGCAACGGCAGGTCGGTGGCCGCGAGGGCGGTGAGCGCGTCGGCGACGCTCGCGCGGTCGGCGGCCGGCACCAGGTCCCGGGCAGCGGCCAGCACCCGCGCGCCCTCGGCGAGGTCGTTGGCGAGGTCTTCCGGGCCCTGCCCGGCGGCGATTTTCTTGGTCACCGCGTTCTGCCACGTCAGGTACGGGTCTCCGAACGCCTCGACGGTGAAGGTCCAGGAGCCGACGGCGTCCGGGCGGATCACGGCGTGCCAGCGGTCCTGGCCGGGCTCGCCGGGGCGCATCCTGGTGAACGGGCGCTCCTCGCCGTCCGGGCCGGTCCACACCACGTTGCAGCCCAGCGCGTCGTGCCCCTCCCGGTAGGCGCGCGCCGACACCGGAACCGGCTCGTCGACGACCGCCTTGGCCGGGTACCGCCCGCACGAGACGACGGGGGAGACGTCTTCGATCGGGAACCGTCCTGTCACCCCGCCAACCTACTGTGCGAGATCGGCTCGCGCGCGGCCAAGCACCCGCCCGACGGAGACCCGACCCAAGATCCGCTCACTTTCGGGGAAACTGCTGCATCGGAGCGCGTTGAGACAGCAGTTCCCCGACGTTGCGCAGATCTTGGCGTGCCGCCGGTGATGCGCCTACGCATCAGGTGTGATGCGTCGTAGCCGGTGTCGCGTATCATGTGTGATACGTGACAGGGGGTCGGGTATGCGGTTGAATAGCAAGGGCCAGGTCACCATTCCGGCCGCGTTGCGGGTTCGGTACAACCTGCACGAGGGCGACGAGGTCGATGTGGTCGAGGAGGGCGGTGCTCTCCGCATCGTGCGCGTGCACGGTGCCGACACTCGTGGTGATCGTCTCGTTCGCCACATGCGGGGTCGGGGGAGCGCCAAGGAGACCGAGCACATGTCCACCGAGGAACTGATGGAGTTGCTGCGTGGCGAGTGACCGGCTCCGCGCGGTTCCGTCGCGTTCATCCGACGCGGTGACGACCCTGGTCGACACCAACGTGCTGCTGGACATCCTGACCGACGACCCCAAGTGGGCGGAGTGGTCCGGCGCCGCCCTCGCCGAGGCCCGCGACGCGGGGAATCTGGTGATCAACCCCATCGTGTACGCCGAGGTGTCGGTCCGTTTCGCCCGTGTCGAGGAGTTGGACGAGGCGCTGCCGGCGGGGGACTTCCTGCGCGAGGAGTTGCCGTACCCGGCGGGCTTCCTGGCCGGTAAGGCCTACGCGCGGTACCGCAAACTGGGTGGCACGAAGCGGTCCCCGGTAGCCGACTTCTACATCGGGGCGCATGCCGCCGTCTGCCGATACCACCTGCTGACCCGGGATGGGGCGCGCTACCGCACGTACTTCCCGACCCTGGAACTGATCACGCCGGCCGACTGACCGCCACTCGCCGGCCCCGGCCCTCGCCCCGATGGGCACCCGACCCAAGATCCGCTCACTTTCGGGGAAACTGCTGTATCGGAGCGCGTTGAGGCAGCAGTTTCCCCGAAGTTGCGCGGATCTCCGCAGCTCGGTGGGGAGGGGCGTCCGTCTGGTCGGCCGCGCTCGTCCTGATCCACTCGCGTTCCGCGAAACCGCGGCATCAATGCGCCTTGGATGCCACGGTTTCCTGCGAAACGAGTGGATCAAGGTCGCCTGGGCGACCCGAACGGATCAGGCGGGCGGGTTCGGTGCGACGAACGACCCCTTGCCCTGGCGAGTGACGATCCAGCCTCGCTCCTCGAGAATCCGAAGGGCGTAACGCACCGGCCACGCGCTCGACTGGTACTGCTCACGCATCTCGGCGATGGACGGCAGTTTGTCGCCCGGTTTGAGGGTGCCGCTGCGGATTGAAGCAGCGACGTCATCGATGATCTGCTCGTACAGCGGTGCTTGCGGCATGGTGGCGCCACCTCTCGTCAGCGCACCGATCTTCGCACTCTGGGTAACTCGCCGTGCATGCTCTGTTGACTGTGACGGCAGTGCCTTCTAAGTTGGGATGGGTAGGGGTTCTCTCGTCAGCAACGGAGTGCCTCCAGCCGGGGCGGGAGTGCCCCCAGGGCGCTTCCGCCCCGGGCCGATCGCCCGATCAGCCGCCTTTTCCCATGTTCGCCATCTCGATCGCGCTGTTCAGGAGGCACGATGTATGAACGTTCGCCGGATGGGCCGTTGCCACCGGCAAATCCCGTTGCCGGTGCGCGTCCTCGGCTGCCGGACGGGGATCAGGCCCCCTGTCCGCCGCTCCCGGCGCGGGCGTCGCTCACCCGTCGGCAGTACCTCTACGGACTCGTGATCGCTGTGGTCGTACTCCTGTTGTTTGTTCTTGGGGTCGTGCGGTGAGCGCGACGGGCCAGCGGTGAACGAGCTGCCGGTGGGTCGCCGGGTCGCCCAGTGGCGGGTCCGGCGCAACATGACGCAGCAGCAGTTCGCGGACCGGCTCGGCAAGTCGAAGAGTTGGGTGGACAAGGTCGAGCGTGGGGTACGCCGGTTGGAGCGGGTGTCGAACCTCCGGGAGGTCGCCGAGACGCTGCGCATCGACGTGGAGGTCCTGTTGACGGCACGGCCAGTGCGGCCGACTCCGGTCGTGGCCGGGGTGGACGGGGTACGGCTGGCGCTCGCCCGGTACGACCTACCGGGCGCGGACCGGCCGCCGCTGGCGGAGGAGTTGCGGGCCCGGCTGGAGTATGCCGAGCAGAGCTATCGCCACGCTCGGTACCCGGCGTTGCTCGCACTGTTGCCCGGCCTGCTCGACGCGGCCCGGGAAGCGCACGCGGCTCGCCCCGGCGCGACGGACGCGCTGCTGGTGTCGGTGTACGCGCTCATCGCCCTGGCGCTGGTCAAGGTCGACCAGGGTGACCTGGCGTGGTTGGCCGCCGACCGCGCGATGACCGCCGCTGCCGGCGACCCCCGGCTGGCCGCCGTCGCCACCGTGGCACTGAGTCAGGCCCTACGCTCCCGTGGTCGGCGGCTCTCCGCTCTGGATGCCGCGCTCCTCGCCGTCGACCGCTGCGACTGGTCCACGGCCGCCTCGTCGCTACGGGGAGCGCTGCTCGTCCAATCCGCCCTCGCCGCCGCCGGCCAAGGAGACGAACGAGTCGCCCACCAGTCGCTCGACCGGGCGGCGGACGCCGCGGGGGAGGTCGGAGCGGACAAGGGGGCGGCGGTCGACGCGGCTCGGGTGGTTGCCGAGGCGGCGCTGGGCGACGTCACCACGGCCGCAGCCCGGCACCAGCGACTGGTCGCCGACGACCGGTGGCGGTCACTGCCGCCCGAGCACCGTGCCGCGTACCTCCTCGACGTGGCACGCGTTCACGCTCGGGCAGGTGACATGCCCCGGGCGGGCCGGACGCTATTGGACGCGGAGCGCGTCGCCCACAGCGAGGTGCACCATCGTCCGGCGGTACGAAAGCTGGTCGCCGTCGTGTCGCGAAACGCCGACGCGCCGGCCGAACTCTCCCAGCTCGCCGCCACCCTCCACGTTGCCTGAGGAACGTCGCCCGTCTTCCTCAGCGCGCGCTGACCGAGTGGTAGACGTCCAGGGTCTGCCGCGCGATGGCGTCCCACGAGAAGTGCTCGACCGCCCGTCGCCGGCCGGCCAGACCGAACCGTTCGGTACGCGCCGGGTCGGCGAGCAGCGTGTTGATCGCCGCGGCGAGGTCGGCCACGAACGTCTCCGGCTTCAGCGGCGTCCCCGACCCGTCGGTGGCCTGCTCGATCGGCACCAGCAGACCGGTGTCGCCGTCGGCCACCACCTCGGGGATGCCGCCGGTGGCGGTCGCCACCACCGCCGTCTCGCAGGCCATCGCCTCCAGGTTGACGATGCCCATCGGCTCGTACACGGACGGGCAGACGAAGACCGTCGCGTGCGTGAGCACCTGGATCACCTCGGGCTTGGGCAGCATCTCGGCCACCCAGACGACGCCGGAGCGGTTGGCGCGCAACTCGGCGACCAGCTCCTCGACCTCGGCGGCGATCTCCGCCGTGTCCGGCGCGCCGGCCAGCAGCACGAGCTGCGTGTCCGCCGGCAACTCCCGGGCGGCCCGCAGCAGGTAGGGCAGGCCCTTCTGGCGGGTGATCCTGCCCACGTACACCACGCTGGGCAGCGCCGGGTCGATGCCGAGCCGGTCGAGCACGTCGGTGCCGGAGTCCGGGGCGTACTGCACGGTGTCGATGCCGTTGTAGACCACCCGGACCTTCGACGGATCGATCTGCGGGTACGCGGTCAGCACGTCGCTGCGCATGCCCTCGCTGACCGCGATCACCGTGTCGGCGGCCTCCATCGCGGTGCGTTCGATCCACGAGGAGAGCGTGTAACCGCCGCCGAGCTGCTCGGCCTTCCACGGCCGCAGCGGCTCCAGGCTGTGCGCGGTCACCACGTGCGGCACCCCGTGCAGCAGCTTCGCGGTGTGCCCGGCCAGGTTCGCGTACCACGTGTGGCTGTGCACCACGTCGGTGCCGGCGGCGCCGGCGGCCATCTCCAGGTCCACGCCCATCGTCCGCAGCGCGGCGTTCGCGCCGGTCAGACCGGGTGGATCGGCGTACGCCGTGACGCCCGGCTCGGTGCGCGGCAGGCCGAAGCAGTGCACGCGGACGTCGGCGAGGCGACGCAGCTCCCGGGCCAGGTACTCGACGTGCACGCCCGCGCCGCCGTAGACCTCCGGCGGGTACTCGCGGGTGAGCAGGTCGACGCGCAGCGGGGTGGGTTCCGTCATGACCCCGCACCCTAGTGCAGAAGACTCCCCGTACGAGTGGTGAAGTGGGACGCGGGTGGATAGCGTCGGGGCATGGCTGCCAAGGTGCTCGCGATCGTCCTGGCGGGTGGGGAGGGCAAGCGCCTGATGCCACTCACCACGGACCGGGCCAAGCCGGCCGTCCCGTTCGGCGGGATGTACCGCATGGTCGACTTCGTCCTCTCCAACCTGGCCAACGCCGGCTATCTCAAGATCGTCGTGTTGACCCAGTACAAGTCCCACTCCCTCGACCGACACATCACCAAGACCTGGCGGATGTCCACGCTGCTCGGCAACTACGTCACCCCGGTGCCGGCGCAGCAGCGTCGCGGCCCGTGGTGGTTCGCCGGCTCGGCCGACGCCATCTACCAGAGCTTCAACCTCATCAACGACGAGCAGCCCGACTACGTGATCGTCTTCGGCGCCGACCACATCTACCGGATGGACCCCCGGCAGATGGTCGAGGACCACATCGCCTCCGGTGCGGCGGTCACCGTCGCCGGCATCCGCCAGCCGCTGTCGATGGCCGACCAGTTCGGTGTCATCGAGGTCGGCGAGGACGGCCGCAGGATCCGGGCGTTCCGCGAGAAGCCCACCGACGCGGTCGGCCTGCCGGACGCGCCGGACGAGATCTACGCCTCGATGGGCAACTACGTCTTCACCACGCGCGCGCTCTGCGAGGCAGTCGAACGCGACGCCGCCGACAAGAGCAGCAAGCACGACATGGGCGGCAGCATCATCCCGATGCTCGTCGAGCGGGGCGAGGCGAACGTCTACGACTTCCGCGACAACGAGGTGCCGGGCAGCACCGATCGGGACCGTGGCTACTGGCGGGACGTGGGGACGCTCGACTCGTTCTACGACGCGCACATGGATCTGATCAACGTGCACCCCGTGTTCAACCTCTACAACTTCGACTGGCCGATCTACACCGAGCAGCCGCCGTGGCCGCCGGCGAAGTTCGTCCACCAGTGGGGTGAGCGGGTCGGCCGGGCGGTCGGCTCGATGGTCTCTCCCGGGGTGGTGATCTCCGGCTCGCTGGTGGAAAACTCGATCGTGTCGCCGAAGGTGCGGGTGCACTCGTGGGCGCACGTCGAGGGCTCGGTGCTGATGGAGGGCGTCGAGATCGGCCGACACGCGGTGGTCCGACGGGCGATCCTGGACAAGAACGTGTTCGTCCCCGAGGGCGTCGAGATCGGCGTCGACCTGGAGAAGGACCGCCAGCGCTACACCGTCTCCGACAACGGCATCGTGGTCATCGGCAAGGGCCAGAAGGTCGAGCCGTGACCGACAGGTACTCATCGAGGAGGATCCCGCAGTGACCCATCCCCGTGCCGGCCAGCCCGCCGAGCCCGCCGACCTGGTCGACGTGCCGCGCCTGGTGACCGCCTACTACGCCGAGCATCCGGACCCCGCGGACCCGGCGCAGCAGGTCTCCTTCGGCACCTCCGGTCACCGGGGCTCCAGCCTGCGCAACGCGTTCAACTCCGACCACATCGTCGCGGTCACCCAGGCGCTCTGCGACTACCGGCGGGAGCAGGGCCTGGACGGCCCGCTGTTCCTCGCCCGGGACACCCACGCGCTGTCCGCGCCGGCCGCCGTGGACGCGCTGGAGGTCCTCGCCGCCAACGGCGTCACCGTGCTGCTGGACAGCCGTGACGGCTACACCCCCACTCCGGCGTTGTCGCACGCGATCCTCACCCACAACCGGGGTCGTACCAGCGGGCTCGCCGACGGCATCGTCATCACCCCGTCGCACAATCCGCCGGACGACGGCGGCTTCAAGTACAACCCGACAAACGGCGGGCCCGCCGACACCGACGTCACCCGGTGGATCCAGGACCGGGCCAACGCGATCCTGGCCGCCGGGCTCAAGGAGGTCCGACGGATCACGTACGCGCGGGCCCGGGCCGCCGACACCACCGGGGAGTACGACTTCCTCGCCCACTACGTCGACGACCTGCCGGCGGCCATCGACATCGACGCCATCCGCGACGCCGGCATCCGGATCGGCGCGGACCCGCTGGGCGGTGCCAGCGTGGCGTACTGGGGCGAGATCGCCGAGCGGCACCGGCTGGACCTGACGGTGGTCAACCCGACCGTCGACCCGACCTGGCGGTTCATGACCCTCGACGGCGACGGCAAGATCCGGATGGACTGCTCGTCGCCGAACGCGATGGCGTCGCTGATCGCCGCCCGCGCCGACTATCAGATCTCCACCGGCAACGACGCGGACGCCGACCGGCACGGCATCGTCACTCCCGACGGCGGCCTCATGAACCCCAACCACTTCCTCGCGGTGGCGATCGGGCACCTGTTCCGCACGCGCGCCGACTGGGGTCCGGCCGCCGCCGTCGGCAAGACCCTGGTGTCGTCCTCGATGATCGACCGGGTGGCCGCCGACCTGGGCCGGCCCCTGCTGGAGGTGCCGGTCGGGTTCAAGTGGTTCGTGCCCGGCCTGCTCGACGGGTCGGTCGGCTTCGGCGGCGAGGAGAGCGCCGGGGCGTCGTTCCTGCGCCGCGACGGCTCCACGTGGACCACCGACAAGGACGGCATCCTGCTCTGCCTGCTCGCCTCCGAGATCCTGGCCACCACCGGGCGCAGCCCGAGCGAGCACTGGGCGGAGCTGGCCGAGCGCTTCGGCGCGCCCGCGTATGCCCGCATCGACGCCCCGGCCACCCGGGAGCAGAAGGCCGTGCTCGCCAAGCTCAACCCGGACCAGGTCACCGCCACGGAGTTGGCCGGCGAGCCGATCACCGCGACCCTGACCACCGCCCCCGGTAACGGCGCCCCGATCGGTGGCCTCAAGGTGAGCACGGAGTCCGGCTGGTTCGCGGCAAGGCCCTCGGGAACGGAAGACGTCTACAAGATCTACGCCGAGTCCTTCCAGGGCCCCGACCACCTCCGCCGTCTCCAGCAGGAAGCCCAAGAGCTCGTCACCGAGGTCCTAAGCTAACGAACCGCCCCCGACCCCCCGACCCCCCCGGCCCCCCGGCCCTCCGGCCCCCCCGGCCCCCCGGCCCCTCCCACCCCGTTGATCATGAAGTTATTGCCATCCGCCTCGGCGTGTCGTGGCAATAATTTCATGATCAACGGGGTGGGGTGGGGGTTGGGGGGTTGGGGGGGGGTTAGCAGCGTGGGGGGATGTCTTTTTCGTTGGGGTTCTGGAGTTCCTTGGGGAGCAGGGCCTTCAGTTGCTCCGGGAGGAAGGGCAGGTCCAGGAGGCTCATCTTCAACTGGTTGCGTTCCTGGTAGCGCAGCGGGTCGAAGCGGACCACCAGCCCGGCGTTGCGCCGGTAGCTGATCTCCACGGCGCCCTCGTCCGCCGCGTCACGGAAGACCAGCCCGTCCATCTCCACCACCACGGACGACGACCCCGGCTCCAACTCCAGTCGGATCTTCTCGTCGCCGGAGAGCACCACCGAGCGGGAGATGCCGGCCATCGGCGCGGACGGGGTGACGACCACGGCGTCCGCCGCCGGGGAGATCAACGGACCGCCGGCGGCGTAGCTGTACGCGGTGGAGCCGATCGGCGTACTCACCACCACGGCGTCGGCACGGTAGTAGCCGTACCGCTGCCCGTCGACGGCCAGGGTGGCGGTGACGAAGCCCGAGCCGGGCCTCCGGACCAGCGCGATGTCGTTGAACGCCACGACGTCGTCGCCGCACACGTCGCAGGCCAGGCAGGCGTGCGACTCGACGGTGAAGTCCTTGGACAGCAACCGGCTCAGCGCCTCCGGCAGCGCGGGCGGCTCGATCTCGACCAGGAAGCCGAGCCGGCCCAGGTGGACGCCGAGCACCGGCTTCGGGTCGAGGATGGCGGAGCGCAGCGCGCCCAGCATGGTGCCGTCACCGCCGATGCTGATCAACGCGTCGGCGCGGACGGCCACCTCCTTCTCGGGCAGGGGCTCGACGCTGGCCGGCACGCGGTGCTTGTCCTCCGCGCGCACGAAGAGCGACTTGTGGTGGCGCGTCGCCCACCGTTCGATGATCCCGACCACCTCGGTGACATCCCGGGTGGGGTGCAGCACCAGACCCAGCCCCGACACCCGTACAGCTCACCACACCCGCGTCGGACGCGTCCGGCGTACACCCGAAGGTGCGCCGGCGGTCGCGCGGACCGCCGGCGCACCCCGTGCCGTCAGCGGCGCGGACGCCCGGTCAGGTGGGTCAGCGAGCGGGCGACCAGGTCGTCGCGCGCGGCCGGTGGCAGGCCCTCCAGCCCGAAGCCCAGGTAGACGGTGTCCCCGGTGACCACCACCGACCCCTCCTCGAACGCCTGCTGGCTGCGCGACCAGTCGGTGGCGTTACCAGTGGAACCGGCTGGCGGACCGGCCACCGTCCAGCCGCCCAGGTCCTCGGTCTCGAACGAGGTCTCGGTGACCGTGGCACCGTCGACGAGCACCCGGGCATCGTCCAGGAAGACGCCCAGGCCCTGGGTGCCCCAGTCGGAGACGTACGAGATCGACACCTCGACCTGCTTACCGGCGTACGCCGAGAGGTCGACCGAAATCTCCTGCCAGCCACCGGACGCTCCGGTGATCGCGTTCCACGCACCCGTGCTGCCGGTCGGCGAGCAGTCCGCGCTCTGGTAGTGCGTGAGGAACGGGTGCAGGGTCTGCCACCCCGACGCGCAGCTGTCCCCGGTCTCCTGGCCGGTGTGCCCGTTGGCGTCGGGCAGCGTGGTCCAGTCGTCGCTGCCCACCTCGTGCGCCTCGACGACCAGGAAGTCCCAGTTCGTCTCGATGTCGTACGAGGCGGCGAAACGCAGCTCGCCGCTCGTGGCCGCGGTGAGGTCCACGGTCCGGGTGAGCCGCTTGAACGACTCGTCGGCCTGCCCGCTCCACAGGTACCAGTCACCGGTGCGCGGATCGAATGGGGCCGACCCCGGACGCACCCAGCCGACCGGCGCGGAGCTGGCGAACTGCGGGAAGTCGTCCACCGGCAGGAAGCTCGACGTGGTCAGGAACGAGGCCGTGTGGGTCTGGTTGCCGGCCGAGCCGGGCGCGTTGAGGGTGCCGGACAGGCCGGTGTACGCCCCGTCGACGCCCTGGATCGGGTACGGGCCGTCGTCGCCCGTGCCACCGTCGCTGACGTAGGTGTGCGCGCCCAGCCAGTACTGCTGGAAGTCGTTCAGCAGCGGCAGGCAGGCCGGGTCGTCCCCGTCGGTGCACTCCGGCGGCGCGTCCGGCCGGTACACGTACGCGCCGTTGGCGCCCTGAGCGTAGAGGGCGTACTGGCCGCTGACGAGCAGCTTGCCCCCCTCGTTGAGGTAGTCACGTACGGCCAGTTCGGTGTCCAGCGCCGCCTTGGCGGCGGTGCCGGCCACCTGACCGGGGGAGCGCAGGATGACGTCGTCGCCGGTCTCCCAGACCACCGCCTTGTAGTGCGACAGCACACCGAGCGGGTGCGGGGCCGTACGGCGCATGGCGTCGAAGTCGTACACGTCGCTGGTGCGGCCGGCGGCGGTCAGCGACGCGGCGATCTCGTCCGTGTACTTCGCGGTGGCGCCGGTCTGCGTCGGGCTCAGCCCGGTGACGTCCTCCATCGCGAGGACCAGCACGTCACCGCCGATGTCGGTGTGCACCCGGTAGGTGAAGTGTTCGCTGGCGACCACCTTGGCGCGTTGCTTGACGCCGGTGAACCAGACCTCGACCCGGTCGCCGGGCTTCGTGCCGGTGACCGTGCCGCGCAGTTCGGCGTAGTAGTCGTCGTTGGTGTCGCCGTACCGCTCGCCGCCGCGCCACTCGCGGACCCCGACCGTCTTCGGCCGACCACCGTTGACCGTGTAGTGCATCCGCACGTTCTTCAGGGCCCGACGGGTGATGGAGGCGACCTGCTGGGTGCGCCCGTACGAGGTGTCGAAGGCGTCCACGACGAAGTCGGGGGTGCTGCGGCCGACCACCGACACCGGGTCGTCCGGGTCGACCGCGGACTTCGCCACGGCCAGCGCGAACGGCAGGTTCTTGGCGACCTCGCCGGCGATCAGCGTCTCGTCGTCGGGAAAGATGAAGTCGCTGACGCAGTCCTCGGGGCGCCACTCGTCGTCCGGATCGACGGCCGCGGCGGAGTCGCAGGTGGACATCTCGGGCGTGAAGCCCAGCGTCCCGTAGCGGACGGTGGCGTGGCTGTCGGTGTCACCGTTGGTGGTGTAGAGCTCCGCGGAGATGTCCGGGTCGTAGCCCGGAACGGCCGGATGGGCGTCGTCACCGGCCATCGCCTCGTAGATCACATCATCGGGCGTCGGTGTGCTGACCTGCCAGCCCACGCCGTAGAGCAGCAGTTGGGCCGCCGAGTGGTAGTTGACGTAGAACTCGAAGCCGACCCGGCGCAGCAGCCCGTCGAGGGCCCTCGTCTCCGGTTCGGAGGAGGGTCGGGGGCCCCGGTAGGTCTCGCTGTTGGGATCGGGCGACGAGCCCTCGTTGTCGTACCCCCACTTGAAGGCGAAGTTGCGGTTCAGGTCCACGCCGTCGCCGGGGCCGATCTGGCCGTCGCCGTCGTTGTCCCGCAGGTTCTTGCGCCAGAGGCGGTTGCCGGGGGTGAACGTGTAGTCGTAGCCGTCCGGGTTGGCCACGGGCAGGAACCACAGCTCGGTCGTGTCGAGCAGGCGGGTGATCTCCCGGTTGGCGCCGTAACCTTCGAGGACGTGGTGCATGAGGCGGCGGGTCATCTCCGGAGTGATCCACTCGCGGGCGTGTTGGGCGCCGGAGTAGAGGACGGCCGGTCGCTGTCCGTCGCGGACCTTGCGCGCGTCCCTGGTCACCTTGACGGCGAGGATCGGTTTGCCCTGCTGGGTCCTGCCGATCGTCTCCACCTTGGCCAGTTTCGGGAACCGCGCGGCGGTGGCGGTCATCTCGTCGCGCAGGCCGCCCGGTTCGCTGTACGGGCGGAACGCCGACCAGCCTCCGGCGGCCTGCTCCCGGAGCGCCTGCGACGCGTCCTTGCCGCGCACCTTCTTCACCCGCAGGGGTACGCCCTTGTCGATCAGTCGCTTCGCCTGCCGCGGGGTGAGGACCGTCTCGACGGCTGTGCGTCCGGTGGAGTCCGCCGTCGCGTCGTGACCGAGGTCCACACCGGCTTCGCGCAGCAGGTCCCGCTGCTTGCCGTCGACCGTGCCGACGTACACCTCCAGGCCCTCGCGGGCGCCGGGGTCCGACGGTGGCCGCGCGCTCGCCGGTGGCGCCAGTGCCAGGGCTCCGAGCAGGGTGACCACGCCGGCGATCGCCAGTCGTCTCGGTCTCATCGCGCCTCCTTGTGTGAAGGACCTGTTGGCGCGAGCCTTCGGTCTGCACTTAAGGATGTCAATAGGTCGATCAGTGGTGGCGATCGACCGCCCGTTTCGCAGTTAACCAGCATTTCGCCATCGAAGCCGCATTCCGCACGTACGCTCACCCGTGTCCGCAGTGGTGGTGACGACATCGGATAGGGAGTACGTCGATGCGTCAGGTCCTTGGTGTGGCCTCGCAGGGCTTGATTGGCGCAGGGCGGTGTGGCGCCTGATGCGCGTGTCCTCGCGCGGCCCGGGGCGCGTGCTCGTGGGCTTCGCCCGGCTCCTGGATCTGGTCTGGACCACCGGGTCCCGGGCCCGCAGGGCCGTCCGGGGTGTGGCGAACGCCGGTCGGTTCGCCGCCCACGGGGACAACTTCGCCTTCGACCCGGACGGCGTCTACACCTACGAGACGATCGAGGTGGGCCACAACGTCGATCTCGGGCACCGTCCGATCCTCATGGCTGCTCGATCCCGGATCCGGATCGGTGACAACGTCATGTTCGGCCCGGAGGTGACCATCCGGGGTGGCAACCACCGGATCGACCGCGTCGGCGTGCCGATGGTCGCCGTCGAGAAGGGGCACGCCGACGGCGACCTCGACCGGGGGGTGACGATTGGTGACGACGTCTGGGTCGGCACCCGCGCCGTCATCCTGCACGGCGTCACGATCGGTCGTGGTGCGGTGATCGGGGCCGGCGCCGTGGTGACCCGCCCGGTGCCGGCCTACGCGGTCGCCGCCGGCAACCCGGCCCGCGTGATCCGGTTGCGCTGGCCCGTGGAGACGATCATTTCCCACGAGCAACTGCTCTATCCACCGGAACGCCGACTGACGCCGGCGGATCTGACGGCCCTGCGGGGCCTGCCCGGGGCCGAGCCGCGAACGAACTCGACCGCAGCTGCCCTGCACTGAGGGTCGGGGCCAATGTCGGCTTGTAGTCGCCCGATGACGAAACGTGACGGTCGCTGTGGATGCTCGTTGGAACGGGTGACCACTCCATGGATCGCGGAGGCGAACGCATGCGACTACTCATCACCGGCGGCGCGGGCTTCATCGGGTCCAACCTGGCCCGTGCCGCGATCCTGCGCCGCAGCGTCACCGACATCCGGATCCTCGATGATCTCGCAACGGGGCAGATGAGCAATCTCGACGGCCTCGACGTCGACACGATCCCGGGCTCGATGCTCGACGACGAGGCCTTGGACCGGGCGATGGTCGGCCGGGACGCGGTGGTGCACCTGGCGGCGCTGCCCAGCGTGCCGCGTTCGCTGCGTGACCCGATCGCGTCGCACCATGCCAACGCCACCGGCACGCTGCGGGTGCTGGAGGCCGCGCGCCGTCACGAGGTGGGCCACGTCGTCGTCGCCTCGTCCTCCTCGGTCTACGGCGCGAACCCGGTGCTGCCCAAGACCGAGCTCGCCTGGACCCGCCCGCTCAGTCCGTACGCGGTCAGCAAACTCGCCACCGAGGCCTACGCGCTGGCGTACCAGTCGTCCTTCGGCCTTCCCACCCTCGCGTTCCGGTTCTTCAACGTCTTTGGCCCCGCCCAACGGCACGACCACGGCTACGCGGCCGTCGTACCCCGTTTCGTCTACGCGGCACTGCGCGGTGAACCTGTCGAGCTGCACGGCGACGGTCGGCAGTCCCGCGACTTCACCTATGTCGAGACGGTCTGCGCGGTGCTGCTCGACGCGGTGGAGCGCTCGGTCTCCCATCCTCAGCCGGTCAATCTGGCCTTCGGCGCCCGGGCCGAGCTGCACACGGTGGTGTCCGAGTTGGAGCAGATCATCGGTCGCCCGATCGCCCGGCGGCACGTGGAGCCACGTACCGGGGACGTCCGCCACTCCGAGGCCGACAACCGGGTGCTCCGCTCGCTCTTTCCCGACGTGGTGCCGACTCCCCGGATCGACGGCCTGCGCGCCACCGTCGAATGGTTCGAGGCGCATGTGTTGAAGCAGCCCGCCTGATGCTCGACCGGCCCCCGGAGGCCGGGGCGGCCGCACCTGCCCTGGTCGACACGCCCGTGGACACCGCGTCGACGGCACAGGCCGCGACGGCGGAGTCGGCGGTGGGCGAGGACGACCTGTCGGTGGCGCGGCGCTCGCGTGGCCGGGCACTGGTCGCCGGCATCGCCTCGTCACTCGCCGGCAAGGCCGTCGGCCTGGTCGCGCCACTGCTGATCACCCCGATCGCCTTCCGCTATCTCGGCCCCGAGCGGTACGGCATGTGGATGGCGATCACCTCACTGACCGCGATGGCGTTGTTCGCCGACTTCGGCCTCGGAAACGGCCTGCTCACCCGGCTCTCCCGGCTCTACGCCACAGGCGATCGCGGCGCGGCGGCCCGGGAGATCGCGAGCGCGTACGCCCTGCTCGGCTCCCTGGCGGTGACGCTGGTGCTGGTGCTGGTGGCGACCATCCGGCTGGTGGCCTGGCCGGCGCTGCTGAACGTCGCGGACCCGGCGGTCGCCCGGGACGCCCGAGTGGTCGTGCTGCTCTGTTTCGGCGCCTTCCTCGTCAACATTCCGCTGGCCCTCATCCAGCGGGTGCAGTACGCCCACCAGCAGGTCGGGGCGAGCAACCTCTGGCAGGCGGCCGGGAGCCTGATCTCGGCGGGCCTGGTGGTGGTCGCCGCCGCCGCGAACGCCGACCCGGTCCTGGTGATCGCGGCCGCGGTGCTTGCCGTGCCCCTGATGAGCCTGGCCAACTCCGTCTGGTTCTTCGGCTGGCAGCAGCCCGACCTCCGACCGCGCCGCAGGGACGTACGCGCCACGAAGGTGCGGGGCCTCCTGAGGTTGGGGTCCCGGTTCTTCGGGCTCTCCGTGCTCACCTCCCTCGCCCTCAACATCGACGGCTTCCTCGTCGGCCGGGTGCTCGGTCTGCACGCGGCCGCGAACTACGCGGTGATCCTGCGGATGTTCGCCGTGCTGGCGTTGTTCGTCACTCTGGTCAACCTGCCGCTCTGGCCGGCCAATGGAGAAGCTCTCGCCCGGGGCGACGTGAGCTGGGTCCGGCGCAGCACCCGACGGATGGTCGTCCTGTCCGCCGCGGGGGTGGCGCTGCCCGCGCTGTGCCTCGTGGTGGGTGGCAACGACATCCTGCGGATCTGGGTACGGTCCGACGACCTCGCGCGGGTGCCGATCCCGCTGTTCGTCGCGCTCGCCGTGTGGTCGGTCTGCGTCGCCGTCGCGTCGCCGCTCTTCATGGTGCAGAACAGCGTCGGGCTGCTGGGGCCGCAGTTCCTCGGTTGGGTGGCCTGCCTGACTGTCGCCGTACCGCTGAAGATCCTGCTGGCGGGCAGCGAAGGCCTCTCCGGTGTCGCATTCGCCTCGGCGCTGTCGTACGGGGTGACCGTGCTCCCCGCCGCCATCGTCGGTTACCGGAAGGCGTTGGCGGGAGTTTCCGCGAGATCGTCCACTTCACCTGAGATGGAGCATGATGGTGCGCAGCATCCTCGCTGCCCTGCGTGATCGCCGAGCGGCGGCCCGCGACCCGGAAGAGTTCGCGCGCTCGATCGGGGTGAACCTACGCGGGCGCGTACGTTTCTACGGCGTCAACCGGAGCATGTTCGGCTCCGAGCCCTGGCTGATCACACTGGGCGACAACGTCTACATCACGGCCGGCGTGCAGTTCCTCACGCATGACGGCGGCACCCTCATCCTGCGCCGGGAATATCCGGATCTCGAGTGGACCGCGCCGATCAGTGTCGGCGACGATGTCTACATCGGTGTCCGGTCGATCATCATGCCGGGGGTCCGGATCGGGAATCGATGCATCATCGGAGCCGGCTCCGTCGTCACCCGTGACGTTCCAGACGGGAGCGTCGCCGCTGGCGTGCCCGCGCGCGTTCTGCGCACCACCGACGAGTACCTCACAGCGATGAGGGCCAAGTCGCTCGGCTGCGGCCACCTGCCTGCGCAGGAGAAGGCCGCTGTGATCCGCGAGATCTACGGAGTGTCGAGGTCCTAGACGTCAGGGGCGGCCGGCCACGAACGCGCTGACCGTGGGCCTCCAGGCGCGGTAGTCGAACGCCGACGCCCGCTCCCGGGCGCGGCGGCTCATCTGCCACCACTGCGCGTCGTCGAGGCTGAGCGCCCGCCGGAGGCCGTCCCGGACGTCGTCCGCGTCGGGCCCGGCCAGCACGATGCCCTGCCACCCGTCGTCGATGTACGTCGCCAGGTCACTGGTGTGGTTGAGCAGGACCGGGCAGCCGGCGGCCAGGCTCTCGGGCACCTTCGACGGGAAGCCCGCATCGGCGTAGCCCCCGGTGGGTCGGACCAGCACCGAGTAGTGCGCCGTGCGCAACTCCGCCAGAACGCGGTCGCGCGACACCCGGCCCAGGAAGACGATCTGGTCGGTGAGGTCCGCCACGACCGTATCGTCCAGGTCGGACATGGCGGCGGCCTGCTCCTGGGTCATCCCGGCCACGGTCAGCCGCACCCGCTGACGCTCAGGTTCCGGCAGCCGGCGAATGCCCTCCAGCACCGCGGCGAGGCGGTCCTTGGGCCCTGCGGTGCCGGCGTACAGCAACCGCAGACCGTCCCTCAGCGACGGCGGGGCGGGTTCGTGATAATCGGCGCAGTCGACCTGGGGCGGCACCACCAGGATGGGGCGGTTCGGCCGGGCGAGGCGTCGTTGCAGCGTCGTGGAGATCGCGATGACCCGATCCGCCAACCGTTCCGCGAGCAGGGAGTGCCACCGGTGCCGGATGAAGTAGGGCGTCAGGCGTCCGTGGCGGAACTGTCCGGGCTCGTGCCGTTCGAGCACGTCCACGGTCAACGGACAGCGCATCGTCAGCCGCAACACGATCCAGGTGCTCAGGTTCCACAAGCCCAGCGGGAGGCAGATGCCGGTGACCTCACCGGTGGGTACCCCCGCCTGACGCAGGGCTCTGAGCACGCGAAGCGGGCGGCTCTGCCGGCGCGCCCAGCGCCGGAGTCTCCCGCCCCCGTCGGCGGCGAACAGCGTGATCAGTCGCAGTTCGGGTGGCAGGGTGACCGGCTCGGGTGGGCGTTCGGTGCCGGGCCAGTCGTTCACGATCACGGTCGTCGCGCCCGGGGGAGTCGCGGAGCGGGCCAGTTGGAGCAGCCGGTTCGACATGGCGTCACCGTGCGGGAACCGGTACGCCGCCACCATGACCACTCGTGGCGCCGGCTCGCCCGGGGCGATCGACGACCGAGCTGGAGAGGTGAGGGTCTCGTCGCTTTTCATGCGTTCCGTTCGTATAAAGCGTGTCTCAAACGTTTGACGGCTATTGCCGGTGTTACTGTACGCACCGATGCGGTTACCGGGGATCAGGGCGCGCCGTCGGTGGCCCACGGTCGACGATGGAGTGTCAGTGCAGCCAGTTCGCCGGGACGACCACGGTCCGAGCGCTCCACCGGTGCGCGCACGGCCGGTCGTCGTGCAGCACTCGGCCGGCACGCCCGGCGCCAACGGGCCACTGACCGCCGTGGGGCGGGTGCTGGATTCCGCCCTCGGCGAGCGGTACGAGTTCGTCCGCATGCATCAGGTCGGCGGCAACGGCGGTCTCAACGTGCCGTTGTTGCGCGAATGGGTCCGACTCCTGCGGCGGGTGCGACCCGATCTGGTGCACGTGCGCGGCCTGCAGAACGAGGGTTTTCACGGCGTGCTCGCCGCCCGGTTGGCCGGCTGTCCCAGAATCCTGGTCACCGTGCACGGCACCGTGCGGGACCTGAGGCACACCGGCCGCAGTTGGCGTAGAGCGCTGTTGGCCGGTGGCGCGGAACCGGCCACTCTGCGGATGGCCAGCCACGTCGCCACGGTGTGCGAGTACGCCGCCGGCCGGGACTTCGTGCGGGCACATGCCGGCAGGTTCGTCGGCGTGATCCCCAACGGGGTTCCACTACCCGCCGACGTGGGCAGCGTGCGGAGCACTCGACGTGCCGCCCTCGGCCTGGGCCACGAGGACGTGGTCATGATCGCGGTAGCGCGGCTGAACTGGGACAAGGGCTTCGGGGTGCTGGCCGACGCGCTGCGGCGACTGCCGCCGCCACCGCGCCGCCGGGTGCTGCTGGTCGCCGGTGACGGACCGGACCGCGCGGGAATCACCGAAGCCCTGACCGGTGTCCACGACATCGAGGTGCGGCTGCTCGGCAGTCGGCTCGACGTGCCGGATCTTCTCTCGGCCGCCGACATCTTCGTCTTTCCCACCCTGCACGAGAACCTGTCCAACGCGCTGCTGGAGGCGATGGCCCACGGGCTGCCCGTCGTGGCCTCCGCCGTCGGCGGCAACGTCGAGGTGCTGCGCCAGGGTGGCGGTCATCTCGTGCCGGCGGGAGACCCGGTCGCGTTCGCCGCCGCCCTCGAGCCGTTGCTCGACGACGCCGCCGAACGTCGGCACCTGGGGGAGACGGGCCGCAAGGTGGTGCACGACGCGTACAGCCTGCCGGTGATGCTCCGGTCCCTCGACGACGTCTACCAGCGCATCCTGCGAGGAGCGGCGTGACCGACGAGCACTGCCCCCGCGTACTGCTGCTCGGCTTCACGGTCGCCGACGACGTGCTCCGAGAGATCGTGGCGCGCGATGTCGTCCTGCCCACCCAGACGCACACGTTCGCCTGGGCCCTGGTGCGGAGCCTCCGCGCGGCGGGCTGTCCGGTACGTCTGCTCTCCGCGGCACCCGCATCGACGTTCCCGCGCAACCGGCAGATCCACTTCCGCTCGGGGCAGTTCCAGCAGGACGGCGTGCACGGGGAACTGCTCGGCTTCGTCAATCTGCTCGGCCTGAAGCACCTGACCCGGTTCGTTGCCGCCGTACGCGCCGGGTCGCGGACGTTGCGCCGGCACGGCGACGACGTCCTGCTCATCCACGGCGTCCACACGCCGTTCCTGTGGTTCGGTGTCCTGGTCGCGCGGCGCGGCACGGCACGGGTGGTGCCGGTGCTGACCGATCCTCCCGGTGTGGTTCTCCCCTCCGACGGGCGGATCGTCCGCGCGCTGCGCCGGCTGGATCACGCGCTGGTCCGGATGGCGCTGCGTCGCTCCTCCGGCGTCGTGGTGCTCACTGCGGCACTTGGCGAGGATTTCGCGCCATCGATTCCCCGCCTGGTCATGGAGGGGATCTGCGATCCACCCGCCGCCGGGGCGTCACCTGGCGGACCCGCTGCCGTCCCGACCCGACCGGACACCGCCACCCGCGACATCGTCTACGCCGGTGGGCTGACCCGCGCGTACGGTGTGGACCGTCTCGTCGAGGCGTTTCGCGGTATGGCTGACCCGGACCTGCGCCTGCTCCTGTTCGGGCGGGGCGAGCTGGAGGAGTGGGCGCGGACGCAGGCGGAGGTCGATCCGCGGATCTCCCCGCCGGAGCTGCTGGACCGCGCCGAGCTGGTGCAACGCCTCGCCGGCGCGTCGGTGCTGGTGAACCCGCGACCGGTGGATCAGACGTTCGTCCGCTACTCGTTCCCGTCGAAGCTCATCGAGTACCTGTCCACCGGCGTTCCCGTGGTGACCACACGGTTGCCGGGCATCCCGCCCGACTACGAGCCGTACCTGCGCTTCGCGGAGACGGACACGGCCGACGGGCTGTGCGACGCGCTGCGGCACCTGCTGGCGATGCCTCCCGGGGAGAGAGCCGCCCTCGGCGCTGCCGGTGCCGCCTTCGTGCGGGAGACCCGCGGTCCGGAACCGCAGGGCCGACGCATCCGGTCGTTCCTGGCCGGCCTGTCGGTCGCCCAATCAGGGGATGTGGACACCGCCGAGCAGGGGCGCAGCTCGCCGCTGCACCTCGGGCGGCCGTGAATCGCCCGCGCCGTTCGTCAGGGCGTTCCACAGGTACAGCATCAGCAGGGTGGCGAGACCGATCATCCCCGGGCGGGACATGCCGAGCTGATTGTTCGCCGGGATGTACGTGACGAGCAGGCACATCTGCACGAAGAGCAGGGTCGGCAGGATGCCGCCAGCGAGGTTGACCGCACGCCAGAGCCCGGCGAAGAACCAGCCCAGCAACGCCATGAACAGGACGGTCCCCGGGAACGTGAGGTCAGAGGCCAGCCAGGGATAGATCGTCGACCAGTACATACCCGCCGGCCATCCCGTCCGGGCCTCGGTACGCGTGGGATAGGCCGGATACCGGTCCGCGTCGACCCCGAAATACTGGGTGCCGTACGAGGTGACGGCCGGGGTGCTGCCGAGACCGTGCGACCAGACGAACGGTGTGTCGAGGTTGTACGCGAGACCGAGATAGCCGTGGGTCGGATAGATCATCAGAGCGGCCACTCCGGTCGCGGCATGCTCGCCGACGATCCGCTCCACTGTCGGGTTGGCACGGACACGGTCCTGGGTGCCGAACTGGTCCACCCGATCGGCCTGGTTGCTGACCAGATAGGCGCAGAAGAGGGCCACGACGACCGCCACCAGCACTGTCGCGCGTCGACGCTTCTTCGTCCGGCCGAGCCGGCCCGGCCCACGCGAGGCGCCGATGAGCAGGCTGGCCGCCATCATGAGCACGACGTCGCCGAGCCCTTTGAGGGTGCCGATATAGAGGAAGAAGAGGCTGTAGACACCGACGCCCGCGATGCCGGCGGCTCGCAGGCCGCTGGACAACCGCCGCCAGTGGACGACAAGCAGTGGGACGAGCACCGTACCCAGCACGCCGAGCAGAGTGAGAACCTGGATGGCCGGATTCGTGCGCCCGCTGTCCTGCTGCTGCTGGTAGACCGTGAACTTGTTCAGGTAGGCCGCCGCGGGGTTCTGCAGACTGGCGAGGATGCTGCCGGGGCCGGTCGCCCCGTATTCGAGCAGCAGGGCGACGCCGAGCGCGACGTGGTAGATCCCGCCGGCCAGGACGAGCCTGCGGATCCGCCGGATGTCGGTCGACCTCGTCGCGCCGCCGGATCGTCGAGGTGTACCGCGGCGGTAGAGCTGCGCGGCGTAACCGGCGGCGAAGGCGCCGGTGGCGCTGAACACGAACAGGCACAGCTTGGCCGGGTTCGGGACCTGTTGCGCCAGCGCCCCGGCCCAGAAGAAGCCGAATGTCCCCAGCATCCAGCCGACGGCCAGTATCAGTGGCAACCAGGCGCGCGACGAATGGCGAAAGGGTCCCTGGTGGTGAACGGGCTCCGTGGGAACGGGCGCAGGTGCGTTCCAACGTGTGGTGCTCGGTGCTGTCGTGGTCATCCGGCTGGTGCTCCCGCGTCAATTCCCGATCCGCCGGGTGCCTCCCGGCCGGGCTGGTTCCACTCGTCCCCGATCTGGTCCGCCGGGTCGACACGTGGATCGACCAGAGGTCTGTCGCCGTGCGAGCAGGTCAGGTCGCGGGCGGGGCATTCCCGATGGTGGTGTCACAAGTGTTGAGGGTTTTATATCAGTGGCCGAAACGATATCTGGCAGCTTTCGCGAATGCCGGTCGCGCGCATGGCGGCTCTCCACAGCGCCTACGACGTCGACCGTCTCGTAGCTGGCTCCAAAGTTGCCGATATTGGGTGCAGTCCAACAGTTTCCCGGCGGCTCCCGGTCGCGTTGGGCGATGAAGGGGGTATCGGTCGGGCCGCAGGAGCGGGACAGGGCCGCCTTGAAGAGGGGACGCAACGGCATGGTGCGGACCATGGGGGCGCAGCTCGGCTACCGTCGGGACCATCAGTTGCCGGCGGTGAACCTGTGGGGCGGGCTGGGGCTGGTCCTCGTGTGCGTGCTCGCCGCAGTGGCTCCGGTGGCGCCGGCCACCGTGCAGGGGCGGTATGTGTTGATGGCACTGCTGCTGATCGTGCCGTCGGCGTGGCGCTGTCTCGGGTGGCCGGATCTCCTCGCGGTCGTGTTGGCCGTCTGGGCGAGCGCCGCGGCAATCAGCGTGACCGGGGTGCCGTCGTCTGCCAACGCCCTGTGGGCGTACTGGGGGATGTGCACGCTGTTCGTCGCGGCGCGGGGAGCGGTGACCAACGCCTCGCATTTCGCGTTGGTGGGCTGCGCCTACCTCGGCGGGTGCGTGTGGGCGGCCGTCGAGGTGGTGAGCAGCGCTCGGGGGGTCGACCCCACGATCGACCCGGCACTGATCCGCGTCGGGATCGGCGCGGTGAACCCGAACTACACAGCCTATTCGCTGGTCACCGGGGTGGTGGTAGCGGTCGCGGTGGCGCGGGCGGGTGGGCTGTCCCGGCGGCTGCGGCTCGCCGTGCTGGCCGCGATCCCGCTGCTGGCCTACGCGGTGGTGTGGAACGGCACCCGGGGCGCGCTCATGGCCCTCGTGTTGGTCGGTGGATATCTGCTCGCGGCTCGGGCCGCGCCCCGGGTCGCGTGGACCTCGATCGCGGTAGCGGCTCCGGCCCTGCTCATCGCCATCCCTTTCGGGGTGTACGGGGACTCGCGGCTGCTGTGGTTGCAGGAGTTCTTCGCCCGCAGGGACGACAACATGTCGGGGCGGCTCTATCTGTGGGCGCTGGCCCGGCAGGTGTGGGAGGGGCACATCTGGACGGGCATCGGGCCGGGCATGTTCCCGACCGTTACCGGCATCGGAGCGCACAGCGTCCCGTTGACCATCGCCGTGGAGCTGGGTGCTGTCGGGCTGGCGCTGTTCGCCGCGCTCGGGGTGGCGGTGCTGATCGGGCCGGCGGGCTCGGGCACGGTCGGCAAATGTCTCGCCGGCGTGTTGGTCCTGGCGTGGCTGCCGATCCTCCTGTCCGGTCACTGGGAACTGTCTCCCGCCGGTTGGTTGGTCGCGGCGCTGTGGTCGCGGTTGTCACCAGGGACGTGGCGGTGGGCGGCCAAGGGAACGTCGATACTGCCGAGGTCGGGAAAGATGGCCGGACGGCACCGGGCCGACGAGGACGTGCCGCCCGTAATCTCTTCGCCCACTTCGATCTTCCCCGTCCGCGCTGGCTCGTCGTGACGCTGGGTGCGAGAGGTTTCCGAATCGATCGGAAACGCGGTGGGCTCCAGTCCGCGAACGCAATTCGTCTTGGCCTGCGCCACGATAGAGTGCCCGATTCACATTGGACGTCCGGATCGATTCGCTGCTGGTAATGCCTTGCGGTCGAATCGCGACGGAGAGCGTATCTGTGGAGGTCGCCTCTCGTTATCCCGGATGCTGAAACTGGCCGATTTGGCCCTTGCTCCGGGACGGGTGCGCGGGCGCCCCGTGACTCTCTCGTCGAGTCGTCGGGTTGCGGACCGGCGCAGCGACGACACGGGAGAATCAATGAATTTCGCAACCACCGGACGCCGTGTTCTCATCACCGGCGGTACGGGTTCCTTCGGCCAGACCATGGTGCGCCGGCTCCTCGACCGTGGTGCCGGTGAGGTCCGGGTGCTGAGCCGGGACGAGGCCAAACAGGACGCCATGCGTCGGCTGCTCGGCGACGAGCGGGTCCGCTACTACGTCGGGGACGTGCGCGACTACGACTCGGTGCTCAAGGCCAGCCGGGGCATCGACTACGTCTTCCACGCGGCAGCCCTCAAGCAGGTGCCGTCGTGTGAGTTCTTCCCGCTGGAGGCCGTCCGGACCAACGTGCTGGGCAGCGCCAACGTCATCGAGGCCGCCGAGCGCAACGGCGTCGGATCGGTCGTCGTGCTCAGCACGGACAAGGCCGTCTACCCGGTCAACGCGATGGGCATGAGCAAGGCGCTGATGGAGAAGGTCGCCCAGGCGCACGCCCGGAACAACCCGAACAGCTCGACCACCGTCTCCTGCGTCCGGTACGGCAATGTCATGTACTCGCGTGGATCGGTGATCCCGCTGTTCGTCGAGCAGATCAAGGCCGGCCGGGCGCCGACCGTGACCGACGTGGGGATGACCCGGTTCCTGATGTCGCTCGCCGACTCGGTCGAGCTGGTCGAGCACGCCTTCCACCACGCGCGACCCGGTGACATCTTCATCCGCAAGGCCGCCGCCTGCACGGTCGGCGACCTGGCCGAGGCGGTGTGTCAGCTCTTCGACGTGCCCACCAAGCTCGACGTGATCGGCGTGCGACACGGAGAGAAACAGGCCGAAACGCTCGCCAGCAGGGAGGAACTCGCCCAGGCCGAGGATTTCGGCGACTTCCTCCGGGTGCCGCTGGACGCCCGCGACCTCAACTACGCGCTGTACGTCTCCGAGGGTGACCTCGGCGGCGGGCCGAGCGAGGACTTCAACTCGGCCAACGCGCCGCAGCTCGGCGTACCCGAGATCATCGCGCTGTTGAAGACGCTGCCCGAGGTACGCGCGGAGCTGGCGCTGCGGGACCCGGTGCTGGCGTGCTGAGGCTCGCCGTCACCGGTGCCGGAGGATTCCTCGGCTGGCACGTGCGGGTGCTGCTGCGGGCGCTGGGCTGGCCGGAACCGGTCGTGCTCACCCGGGCCGACCTCACCGATCCCGGCGTGGTCGCCGCCAAGGTGGCCGGGGTGGACCGTGTGCTGCACCTGGCCGGCGTCAACCGGGGCGAGCCGGCCGATGTCGCGGCCGGGAACGTCCAACTCGCCGCGCAGCTCGCCGAAGGTCTCAAGCGGTGTGCGAACCCGCCGGCACGGGTTGTCTACGCGAACTCCGTGCAGGCCGGCAACGGCACCCCGTACGGCGATGCCAAAGCCACCGCCGCGCGGGTGCTGGCGGCCACCGGCATCGAGGTCGACGACGTGTTGCTGCCGAATCTGTACGGCGAACACGGACGTCCGTACTACAACTCGGCCGTGGCGACGTTCTGCCGGGTGCTCGCCGAGGGCGGCCGGCCAGAGGTGCACGCCGACCGCGAGTTGAGCCTCGTGCACGTCACCGACGCGGCCGCGCGGCTCATCGGTGTACCGGCCGGCGGCTCGTGGGATCCGGCCATGCCGCCGGTGCGGATCGGCGTGCAGGCTCTGGCCAGCCTGCTGACCGGGATGGCCGCGACGTACCGGACCGGGGAGTTCCCGTCCCTGGTGAGCCGGCACGACGTGCGGCTGTTCAACACCTACCGGTCGCACTGCTTCCCGGCGCACTATCCGCTCGCGCTGCCCCGCCGGGCCGACGCCCGGGGCGAGCTGGTCGAGACGGTCAAGGCGCACGGCGGCGCCGGCCAGACGTTCTGCTCCACCACCCGCCCCGGCATCACCCGAGGTGAGCACTTCCACCTGGCGAAGGTGGAACGGTTCGTGGTGCTGCGCGGCTCGGCCGAGATCAGTCTGCGCCGGGTGGACGACACCGAGGTGCTGCGGTTCCCGGTCAGCGGCGACGAGCCGGTGCTGGTGGACATGCCCACGATGTGGGTGCACAAGCTGGTCAACACCGGCTCGGACGACCTGGTGACGATGTTCTGGACCAACGAACTGTTCGATCCGGACCGACCGGACACCTGGCCTGAGCCGGTGGAGGCGACCCGGACGGCGCCGGTGGCGGTCGGCGCGTGAAGGTTGGCCTGATCAGCCAGTGGTATCCCCCCGAGGGGGCGTTCATCCCCGGCAACCTGGCGAGCGGGCTCGCCGGCCGGGGCCACCAGGTCCGGGTGCTCACCACCTTTCCGAGCTACCCGTACGGCCGGACCTACCCCGGCTGGCGGCAGCGGTGGGGGTATCGGGAGACCGAGGGGCCGGTGGCGGTCCGGCGGGTTCCGGCCTATCCGAGTCATGACGCCTCCGCCCTGCGCCGGGCGTTGAGTCTCCTGTCGTTCGGTGCCAGCAGCGCGTTGCCCGGGGCACGGTGGCTCGCCGACGTCGACGTCACGTACGTCTACCACCCACCGCCCACGGCCGTCGCCGCCGCGGCGTTGCTGCGCGCCGCCCGGCGGACACCGATCGTGCTGCACGTGCAGGACCTGTGGCCCGATTCGGTGACGCATTCCGGCATGGCACCCACCGGCCGGGCCGGTCGCTCGCTGGAGGGGGCCGTCGGCGCGCTGATGCGTGCGACGTACCGGTTGGCGGACACCATCGTGGTGATCTCCCCGACGATGGCCGAGCGGGTGGTGGCGGGAGGCGCCGACCCGGACCGGGTGCGCGTGGTCTGGAACTGGACCGACGACGCCCTGTTCCGGCCGGTGCCGGTCACCGCCGAGGCCCGCGCGGTGCTGGGTCATCGCGGACGGTGCACCGTGATGTTCGCCGGCAACCTCGGGCTCCTGCAGGGCCTGGACACGGCCATCCGGGCGGCGGCCTCCGCCCGGGACCGGTTGGACCTGGTGCTTGTCGGTTCCGGCGCGGGCGAGGACGCGGCCCGTCGGCTCGCGGCCGACCTGGGCGCCGACAATGTGCGGTTCGTCGGTCGACACCCGCCCGATCAGATGGCGCAGCTGTCCGCGGCGGCGGACTGGCAGTTGGTGTGCCTGCGGGACGTGCCCGCCCTGCGGGCCGCCGTCCCGTCGAAGCTCCAGGCCGCGTTGGCCTGTGGCATTCCGGTGATCGCGGCGGCGGGCGGCGACACCGCGGCCCTCGTCCGCTCGGCCGGGCTCGGTCTCGTCTGCCCACCGGAGGACTGGCGGGCGCTCGCCGACCAGTTCGTGGCGGCAGCCGACATGCCTACCGACGCGCGTCGCGAGATGGGCCGCCGGGCCCGACACACCTACCAGGAGCGGATGTCGCTGCGGGTGGGCGTCGACCAGTTCGAGGACATCCTGACCAAGGTTGCTGCGCAGAGAGGACGGGCATGACCAGGATCATGACGGTGGTCGGAACCCGACCGGAGATCATTCGGCTGTCCCGGGTGCTCGCCCGGCTCGACGACACGGTCGACCACGTTCTGGTCCACACCGGCCAGAACTGGGACCCGACGTTGTCCGACGTGTTCTTCACCGAGCTGCGGCTGCGCCAGCCCGACCGGTTCCTGGAGGTCGACACCTCGTCGCTCGGCCGGGTCCTCGGGGGTGTGCTGGTCGGCATGGAGCAGGCGATCGCCGAGCTGCGCCCGGACGCGCTGCTGGTGCTGGGCGACACCAACAGTTGCATCGCCGCGCTGATGGCGAGGCGGATGCGGGTGCCGGTGTATCACATGGAGGCCGGGAACCGCTGCTTCGACCTGAACGTGCCGGAGGAGACCAACCGCCGGCTGGTCGACCACGTGGCCGACTTCAACCTCGTCTACACCGAACACGCCCGGCGCAATCTGCTCGCCGAGGGTCTGCACCCGCGCCGCATCCTGCACACCGGGTCGCCGATGCGGGAGGTGCTGGAGCATTACCGGACATCGATCGCCGGCTCGACCATCCTCCGGCAGATGGAACTGGGTCCGGGCGGGTACTTCCTGGTCAGCGCGCACCGGGAGGAGAACGTGGACCGCCCCGACCGGCTCCGCCGGCTGCTGGACTGCCTGGTCGCGGTGCGGGACCGATGGGGATTGCCGGTGCTGGTCTCCACCCACCCACGTACCCGCAAGCGGCTGGAGGCGCTGGCCCCGGACGCCACCGCGCTGGACGGCATCGCCTTCCACGAGCCGTTCGGTCTGCTCGACTACGTGCACCTGCAGACCATGGCGTACTGCACCCTGTCGGACAGCGGGACCGTCAGCGAGGAGGCGGCCATCCTCGGCTTCCCCGCGGTGACGTTGCGCGAGTCGATCGAACGGCCGGAGGCTCTCGACGCCGGCGGCATCATCATGACGGGTCTCGACCCGCAGGGCGTGGTCGAGGCGGTCGAGGTGACGGTGGCCCAGGTGGCCGCGCAGGGGGTTCCCTGCCCGGTCGACTACCAGGTGCCGGACACCTCCCGGCGGGTCGTCGACTTCATCCTCTCCACCGTCCGCCGGCACCACGACTGGGCGGGCATCCGCCGCTGAAGCAGGCAGCGCCGAACCGGGCAGCGCCGGACAGTCGACAGGGCCGGGTCACCGCGTCGAGCGGTGACCCGGCCCTGTGGCCATCGTCAGCGTGACTGCAGCGGTACGCCCAGCGGACCGTTCACCACCGGAAGCGTCGGCTGGGTGCAGAGCAGTGCGAGCTGCTCGACGACCTTCGCCGGCTCGGCGTACGGGTCGAGCCCGCGCACCTCCCTCGGGTCCAGCGCCGGCACCGTCACATGCGACACCAGAGGATGCAGCGGTCGGGCGTCGATTTCCCCAGCCCCGAGGAGGTCCTCGTGCAGCTTCTCGCCGGGCCGTAGGCCCGTGTAGACGATCGGAACGCTGCTGGTGGCGTGTTCGGCCATCTGCCGGGCCAGGTCGGCGATCCGCACCGGCTCGCCCATGTCCAGCACCAGAGCCTCCCCGTCCCGACCGATCTCGGTGGCCTGGAGGACCAGATGGACGGCTTCCTGGACCGTCATGAGATAGCGGGTCACGTCCGGGTGGGTGACGGTCAGCGGATTGCCGGCCTCGATCTGCCGTTGGAAGGCTGTCACCACCGAACCCCGACTGCTCAACACGTTGCCGAACCGGACACTGAGGAACGTGCCCGGGAACCGCGACGCGGCGTGCGCGGTCAGCAGCTCGGTGATCCGCTTCGAGTAGCCGAGGACGCTGATCGGATTGGCTGCCTTGTCCGTGGAGATGTTCACGAACCTGGCCACGTCCCGGCAGGCGTCGAGCACCGACAGGGTGCCCCAGACGTTTGTCTTGACCGCCTCGCCG
Source organism: Micromonospora sp. NPDC005172 (assembly GCF_040608555.1). Classification (NCBI taxonomy): domain Bacteria; kingdom Bacillati; phylum Actinomycetota; class Actinomycetes; order Micromonosporales; family Micromonosporaceae; genus Micromonospora; species Micromonospora sp. NPDC005172. The sequence continues at coordinate 113,622 of NZ_JBEXIL010000004.1, read as the reverse complement.
GGGTGCCGCTGGAGCAGGGTGAGGTGCTTGAGCGCCGCCGCGTGGAAGATCACGTCCGGCCGGCGTTCCCGGATGACCCGGCGGATGCCCTCGTCGTCGCGAAGGTCGGCGAGGATCAGCTCCGGGCCGTCGAGCAGGGCACGCCCGGCCAGCGACATCTGGAGGCTGTGCAGGGCCGTCTCGTCGCGGTCCAGCATCATCACCTCACCCGGGTCGGCCTTCATGACCTGTCGGCACAGTTCCGAGCCGATCGAGCCGCCGGCGCCGGTGATCAGGATTCGCAGGCCGGTGAGGCTGTTGCCGCTCAGTGGCAGGTCGGCGACGACCTGGCGGCGGCCGAGCAGGTCACTGATCTGCACGTCGCGGACGTCGGTGACGGTGATCCGGTGGTCCACCAGGTCCCGGACGGGCGGCAGCACCTTGAAGGCGGCGCCCGTCTCGAGGGTCGCCTCGCGGATCTGACGGATCAGGGCGGCGTCGGCGTTGGCGACCGAGAAGATCACGGCACCGGCGCCCGTGCGTCGGACGGCAGTGCCGACGTCGTGTCGGCCGCCCAGCACCCGTACCCCGCCAACGCGCAGGTCGCGCTTCTCCGGATCGTCGTCGAGCGCGCCGACCGGCAGGTAGTGTCCGCGCGGGTCGCCGAGCATGGCCCGCAGCAGGCCCTGGCCCGCGTCGCCCATGCCGAACAGCAGCACCGGCGTCGCCGAGTGGACGTCGGGGCGCATGGCGAGATCGTGGCGGTGCCGGTACGCGAACCGCGCGGCGAGCATGAACAGCACGGCCAGGGCGCCGCCGATGAGGGGGGTGCTGGCAGGTACCGGTCGCTCGGCGAGCGGCAACAGACCCACCGTCAGGATGCTCGCGATCATGATCGCCGTGCCGGCGACGTGCTGGACCTCGTGGAGGCTGCCGACGGGGTGCCGGCCCGAGCGGAGCCGCCGCACCGGAACCAACCCCGCGTGCAGGACCGCCGCGATGCCGCCGAGGGTCACCGCGCGCGTCAGTTGGCCAGTGGTGAGGGTGAACTCGTAACGCGCCCAGGTGGCCAGCACAACCCCGACGATCCAGGCGCCGGCGTCCGCGCCGAGGAGAGCGCACGCCCGAGGCACCGCCCCCCATCGCGCTCCGGCCCTTTCCGAGCGTCGTTCTCTTTCGATGTGCCGCTGCGGCATGTGTGTCCTCGTCCCAATCGTTCGGCCGCCTGACCGGCGGCTTTGCGCCTTATGTAGTGATACCTCCTATTTATTGATCACTTGTCTTTTTCACGTACCGCCTCGCCGGGCGCTGTGTTCAGCTCCGGAGATCGACCGGACGCGACATCCGGACGAATCGGGCAAAGCCTCCGGCAATGGCGGCCTCGGTTGTCGGGCCGATCCGATAGCAGCGGGTGGCCGGCACGACCTGGGCGAGTGCTGCGGCGAGACCCGGGCCGGGCGCCTCTGCGGCGAGACGCAGGGACGGGCCGACGACCCGGACGCTCGCCGTGCCGGTCGCCCACCCGATCCGAAGATCCCCGAAGCCGTACGCCGCGTGGTGCGCCGCGAACGACGGCCAGTCGAGCAGACGGACGGTGGGGTCGGGGGCGACTCCGTCGAGCCGTACCTCGGTCCACTGCGCGTACGACTCGTCGGTGAAGCCGCGACGCTCGTAGAGGCGGCGCGCCCGGGGGTTGCTCGACGACACGTCCAGCGCGAGGTCGGCGCACCCGAGTTGGCGTGCCAGGTCGTACCCGTCGTCGAGCAGCAGCCCGCCCCACCCTCGTCCCCGCTGCCCTGCGGCGACCGCTATGCCGTTGAGGAAGAGTCGCCTGCCGATCACCCGCCAGTCGGCGACCGCCCGTACCCGGGAGGAGTCGCGGACGCAGCGGAGCACGACCGTGCGGAGGCCGCTGGGCGGGGCGACGGCGGCGCCGAGGAAGGCGGCGAAGGTCGCCGCGTGGTACGGCGTCAGACCCGCGCACTCGGCGGGTATGGACTGGCGGAGCAGTTCCACGATCCCGTCGAGGTGCGGATCGGTCGGCTCGTCGACGGTGGTGATGCCGGTCCGCGACACCAGGACGGTCACGTCAGCATCCGCTCCCGGTCGAGGTCGAGCATCTGCGCGGACGGATCCGCCGCGACGCCGGCACCGGTGAGGACCGCGCGGACGGTGCGGCCGATGATCCGCAGCTCCAGTCCGAGCGACCAGTTCGTGACGTAGACGACGTCGAGTTCCAGACGCTCGTTCCAGGCAAGCCCGTTGCGTCCGTGGATCTGCGCCAGTCCGGTGATCCCCGGGGGTACCTCGAAGCGCAGCCGCTCCCGGTCCGTGTAGAACGGGTCGTACCGGGGCAGCAGCGGACGTGGCCCGACCAGGCTGAGCTCACCCTTGAGCACGTTGACCAGTTGGGGCAGCTCGTCGATGCTCGCCCGCCGCAGCAGCAGACCGATGCCCTTGCAGCGTTCTCCGTCCGGCAGGAGCACGCCGTGCGCGTCGCGCTCGTCGGTCATCGTGCGCAGCTTGTAGACGGTGAACGGGCGGCCCGCCTGGCCGGTTCGTTGCTGGCGGAACAGGACCGGCCCGCCGAGTCGCAGGCGGATCAGGATCGCGGCCAGGGCCAGCACCGGAGAGAGCGCGACCAGGATGGTCAGGCTCACCACGACGTCGATGAGCCGTTTGATCCGACGTTGTGTGTCGAGTGTCGCGGTGCTCATGCGACACCTGCCCGGTACGCCGGGAAGTAGCCGCTGGACTCCAGGTCCTCGGCCGTGCGGTCGAGCCGTCTGGCCCGCGCGGCGACCAGTTCGCGGTAGCGGCCCGGGGCGATGACGGCCGAGCCCGTCCAGAACGGGGTGCGGACACCGCCGAACGAGCGCTTGAACTGGAAGAGCCCGTCGTCGGCGCGGACGCCGCCGCCGAGGTGGACCAGCCGGCACCCGTGCTCCGTGGCCCACTCCAGGATGCTCCAGACCAGCAGGTTGTTGGCGCCGGCGCGCGCGGCGAGCGGGTCGGACCCGGCCAGGTGGTAGTGGGCCCGGTCCCGGTGCCGCAGCACGAGGGCGGCCGCCACCACGGCGCCGTCGGCATCGCGGATCTCCGCGATGGACAGCGCCTTGTCCAGCCCGGCGGCCAGCTGCCGGTAGTAGCGGTCCGGGAACAGATACCAGGGCTGGCTGCCCAGTCGGACCATTGTCGACTCGTAGAGCCGGCGGAAGGGCGTGCCGGGAAGCAGGTCCTCCTGCCGGGCGGGACGGACGGTGCCGGTCAGACCACTCCTGCGGGCCTTGCGGATGGCGGTGCGGGATCGGCCCTCCATGCCGCTCCACACCTCGTCCGGCCCCTGCGACACGTCGACGGTGACGGTGTCGGCCCGGCGGGTCAGCTCGACGGACCCGAGCCCCCGGACCGCCTCGACCGAGGCGGGATCCAGCGGCGAGAAGCGCAGGAAGAGCGCGACGACCGCGGAGTCCCGCCAGTGTGCGACCGCACGGGACCAGAAGCTGACCAGGTCCGCGGTGGTGCACCCGGCGTCGACGTGCAGCCCCGAGTAGCCGTACGGGCTCGCGGCGTCGGCGTCGGTGTCGCTCACCGGCCGGAGTACGTGGGGCAGCATGAGCCGGTCGTGCTCGTGGATCATCTGCCAGCTGCCCGATTCGGTCCCGGCGGCCGCCCGGCCGTAGCCGGCCGTGAAGTAGACGTCAGGGCAGGAGGCGTCCAGTACGGCTGCCGGAGCGCCGGGGCCGGTCACCGTGAATCCGCTGGTCACCGGCGGCTCAGGAACTCGTCGATGGCCCGGCGGACCCGGTCGCCCTCGTGTTCGGCCATCGCCGAGCCGCTGGGCAGGGTGAGACCGGTGGCGAAGAGCCGTTCCGCCGCGCCGCTGAGCACGGCCTGCGCCCCGGCGTGCACCGGTTGCAGGTGCATCGGCTTCCACACCGGACGCGTCTCGATGTCCTGAGCGGCGAGGTGGGCGGCCAACTCCCCGGGCCACCACCCGGAGATCTCCGGCTCCACCACGATGGTGGTCAGCCAGCAGTTGGCGCCTGGATCGCCGTCGCCGAGCAGTCGGACCCCCGGCACCGCGGCGAACAGCTTGGCGTACTGGTCACGCAGCTCGTGGCGGCGGCGGATCATGCCGTCCAGCCGGGACAGCTGCGCCCTCCCGATGGCCGCGAGCACGTTGCTCAGCCGGTAGTTGTAGCCGATGTCGGTGTGTTCGTAGTGCGCGACGGGCTGTCGCGCCTGGGTCGCCAGGTACCGGGCGCGGGCCGCGAGTTCGGCGTCGTCGGTGAGCAGCATGCCGCCGCCGGACGTGGTCATGATCTTGTTGCCGTTGAAGGACAGCACCCCGGCCCGGCCGAACGACCCGGCGGCCCGGCCGGACCGGGTGGCGCCGAGCGCCTCGGCGGCGTCCTCGATGACCGGATGGCCGGCACGGGCACACACCGGAAGCAGGCGGTCGTAGTCGGCGCAGACGCCGAACATGTCCACCGGTACGACCGCAGCGACCTGTCGTTGCTCGGCGTCGAGCCGGTCGAGCAGCGCCTCGAGCAGGTCCACGTCGATGTTGCCGGTCATCGGGTCGCAGTCGACGAAGATCGGCTCGGCGCCGGTGTAGACGGCGGCGTTGGCGGTGGCCGCGAAGGTCAGGGTCGGCATGACGACGACCTGCCCGGGGCCGGCGCCGACAGCCAGCAGCGCCAGGTGCAGGGCGGCCGTCCCGGAGCTGGTGGCCACGGCGTACGACGTGCCGATCCGCTCCGCCAGCTCGGCCTCGAAGGCGTCGACATCCGGACCCAGCGGCGCGACCCACCCGGAGCGGATGGCGGCCAGCGCGTACGACTCCTCAAGCTGGCCGACGTCGGGCGGGGAGAGGTAGACCTTGCTCATGCTCGGATGACTCCCGCCGTCGCCGGGCCAAACTGACAAACCGGTTTTACCATCGGTCCAGCTCCCATACCTGCGTTTCCGCTATTCGAGGCTGTTTTCGGGATATTCCACTCGTCGCGGGGGTCCCGATCCCGGAAGGCTCTTCACGTCGGGCCCTCGTCAGCGGCGGCTACAGTGCTGCGAGCCGCGCCCACCGGTGGGCTCAACGCGCGAAGGGAGCCTGTGGGTGCTGCATCTGAGGGTGATCGCACCGACGGACCAGTCGGAGGCGGTGGCCGACCTGCTGGCCGCCGACCCCGGCGTGACCCACCTGGTGGTGCTGCCCGGTGCCGCCCGGCAGCCGCGCGGCGACCTCGTCGAGTGCGACGTGGTCCGGGAGAGCGCCGACACCGTCCTGGAAGGCCTTCAGCGCCTCGGGGTGGACGCGCGCGGTGGGATCGCCGCCGACGACGTCGAGCTGACCATCTCGGCGGCGGCCGACCGGGCGGCCGAGCGGGCGCCCGGCAGCGGCGCGGACGCCGTGGTCTGGGACGAGATCGCCGCGAAGACCGGTGAGCAGACCGAACTGTCCGGCACCTATCTGGTGCTGATCGTGGTGGCCACCATGATCGCGGGCATCGGTGTGCTGCTCGACCAGCCGATCCTCATCGTCGGGGCGATGGTGGTCGGGCCGGAGTTCGGCCCCCTCGCCGCGCTCTGCGTGGCGCTGCTACGCCGCCGCCTCGACGTGATCGGCCGCTCGGTGCAGGCCCTCACGGTCGGCTTCCTGGCGGCCATGGTGGCGACCGTGCTGAGCACCTGGGCGCTGACCGCCGCGGGCCTGGTCAGCAAGGGGATGCTGCTCGCCGATCGACCGCTCACCGACTTCATCTGGCGACCGGACGCGCTGTCCTGGGTGGTCGGCCTGCTCGCCGGTGTGGCCGGCATGCTCTCGCTGACCTCGAAGAAGTCGGGCAGCCTGGTCGGGGTGCTGATCTCGGTCACCACCGTGCCGGCCGCGGCGAACGTGGCGGTCGCCGCCGCCTACCGGGTGTGGGACGAGGCCGCCGGCTCGGCCCTCCAGTTGGTGATCAACCTCTGCGCGATCGTCCTGGCCGGCCTGCTCACCCTCGTGGTGCAGCAGCTCTGGTGGTGGAACCTGGCTCGTCGGTCCCGCCGTCGAGCAGCCGGGTGAGCAGCGTCCGCAACGGGATCGACTCACCGTCGCGTCCGCCCGCACCCACCACCAGCGGTGGCGGACTGGGCTGCGGGTCGACGCCGAGGAGTCGGGCCCGCAGGCCGCCCGGCACGGTCAGCAGATGGAACCGCCCGGCCACGTCCACCGCCCGGGTCTCGGCCCGGTCGACGTACCAGCCGGTCAGCCCGGTCCGGTAGCGACCGCGCCCGTCGTAACCCCTGGCGACCAGCCGCGTGGTGGGCAGCCCGCGCCGGGCGGCCTCGGCCACGAACCAGGCCACCAGCTCCGCGGCCTGCGCCTGCTCGGCGGCTCGCCGCCGCGCGTCCGCGTCGGCGTGCGCCCGCACCGCGTGCTGCTGCCGCTCCCGCCACTCACGGCCGTCGTCCTCACCCACGAGGCGACGGTACGCCCCGACTCAGTCCAGCACGGCCCGCAGGGTGTGCCGGGCGGTGTCGGCCATCACCGGGTTGGTGTCGACGTAGTACGGCAGCGCGTTGATCGCCTGTGCCAGGGCCCACCCGCGCCCCCGCTCCCAGGTGGCGTCGTCCACGCCCACCGCCCGCCGGTACGTCTGGCGCGCGCTGACGTCGAGCAGGTTCCACGCCGGCATCAGGTCGACAGCCGGGTCGCCCACGCCGACCGTCCCCAGGTCGATGACGGCAACCAACCGGCCGTCGCGCACCAGCAGGTTGCCCGGCATCAGGTCGGCGTGGAGCCACACGTCGGCGGGGTCGTCCCGGCGTACGTCCCGGCACCGGTGCCACACCTCGGCGAGCGCGGCGGTGTCGGCGAGTTCGCCGCTGACAGCGAGGGCGGCCCGTACGTCGTCGTCCTGGTCCGCCAGGGGCCCGCCCCGGCCGAACCCCGGCCACGCCCGTCCGCCGGTGTCGATGCCGTGCAGGGCGACCACGACGGCGGCCAGGTCGCGGGCGAACACCTCCAGATCGTCGATCCGGTCGGGCTGGGCCGTCTCCCCGGCGATCCAGCGGTGCGCCATCCACGGCCCGGGGTACCCGGCACCCGGCTCGCCGATGCCGAGCGGCTCGGGTACCGCGACCGGCAGGTGCGCGGCGAGCAGCACGGCGTGCTCCTGCTCCCGCCGCAGCTCCGCGCGCAGCTCCGGATCGGCGGACGGGCGCAACGGAAACCGCAGCACCACGTCCCCGCCGAGCCTGAACAGAGCGTGCACCGTGCCGGCCGAGGGGAGCGGGTGGACCGGCAACCCTCGCCAGGGGGGAAACTGCTCGGCCACCAACGCGGCAACCACGTCCGCGCCCACGTCCACCTGGTCGGCATGCATCCGCATCGCGAGATCATCACCCAGGAACGGGCGGAAACGCGCGCCCTTTTCCGCCCGCCCGCACGGCGAGTGGGCGACAACCGATCAGGCCAAGCCAGCGCGGCGCAGAGCCTCCGCCATCGCGTCGTTCGCCGGCGCCGGCGCACCCTGTCGCTGCTGCCCGCCCCGTGCGCCCTGCCCGCCGCGACCGCCGGACCCGCCCTGGCCACCGGACCCGCCCTGGCCACCGGACCGGCCCTGGCCACCGGACCCGCCCTGGCCACCGCCGGACCCGCCCTGGCCACCGCGACCGGCCTGCGGTCCGCGCTGCGCCGGGCCGCCGCGCCCCTCCTGACTCGTCCGACCACCGGCGGCCGGCTCGTCCTCCAGGCGCAGGGTCAGAGAGATGCGCTTTCGGGGTACGTCCACGTCGAGCACCCGTACCTTGACCACGTCGCCGGACTTCACCACCTCACGGGGGTCCTTCACGAACGTCCGGGACATCGCCGACACGTGTACCAGGCCGTCCTGGTGCACCCCGACGTCCACGAACGCGCCGAAGGCGGCCACGTTGGTGACCACGCCCTCCAGCACCATGCCCGGCGTCAGGTCGCTGATCTTCTCCACGCCCTCGACGAAGGTGGCGGTGCGGAACTCCGGCCGTGGGTCGCGCCCCGGCTTCTCCAGCTCGGCGAGGATGTCGGTGACGGTGGGCAGGCCGAACCGTTCGTCGACGAAGTCGGTGGCACGCAGCCCGCGCAGGATGGCGCTCCGGCCGATCACCGCGCGCAGGTCCTGCCCGGTGCTGGCGAGGATGCGCCGCACCACCGGGTACGCCTCGGGGTGCACGCTCGACGAGTCCAGAGGGTCGTCCCCGTCGGGGATACGCAGGAAGCCGGCGCACTGCTCGAACGCCTTCGGCCCGAGCCGGGCCACCTTCTTCAGTTCGGTCCGCGACCGGAACGGCCCGTTGGCGTCCCGGTGCAGCACGATGTTCTCGGCCAGCCCGGCCCCGATCCCGGAGACCCGGGTCAGCAGCGGCGCGGAAGCCGTGTTGACGTCCACCCCGACGGCGTTCACGCAGTCCTCCACCACCGCGTCCAGCGACCGGGACAGCTTCACCTCGGACAGGTCGTGCTGGTACTGGCCGACACCGATCGAGCGCGGGTCGATCTTGACCAGCTCGGCGAGCGGGTCCTGGAGGCGGCGGGCGATGGACACGGCCCCGCGCAGCGACACGTCCATGCCCGGCAGCTCCTGCGAGGCGTACGCGGAGGCGGAGTAGACCGACGCGCCGGCCTCGGAGACCATCACCTTCGTCAGGTTGAGCTGCGGGTGTCGCTTGATCAGGTCGGCGGCCAGCTTGTCGGTCTCCCGGGAGGCGGTGCCGTTGCCGATCGCGATCAGCTCCACGTCGTGCGCGCCGGCCAGCCGGGCGAGGGTCTCGATCGACGCGTCCCACTGTCGGCGTGGCTCGTGCGGATAGATCGTGTCGGTGGCGAGGACCTTGCCGGTGGCGTCGACCACGGCGACCTTCACCCCGGTCCGCAGGCCCGGGTCCAGGCCCATCGTCGGCCGCGTACCGGCAGGCGCGGCGAGCAGCAGGTCGCGCAGGTTGGTCGCGAAGACCCGCACGGCCTCCTCCTCGGCCGCCTGCCACAGCCGCATCCGCAGGTCGGCCCCGAGGTGGATGAGGATTCGCGTACGCCACGCCCAGCGGACCGTGTCGGCAAGCCAGCGGTCGGCGGGGCGGCCGGCGTCGGAGACCCCGAACCGGCCGGCGACCACCGCCTCGTACCGGCTCGGGCCCGTCGGCACGGCGTCCGCCTCGCCGGCCTCCTCGGGCTCCATGGTCAGGTCGAGCACGCCCTCCTTCTCGCCCCGGAACATCGCGAGGATGCGGTGCGAGGGCAGCTTCGGGTACGGCTCGGAGAAGTCGAAGTAGTCCGCGAACTTCGCGCCGGCGGTCTCCTGACCCTCGCGTACCCGGGACACCAGACGGCCCCGCGACCACATCTGCTCGCGCAGCGTGCCGATCAGGTCGGCGTCCTCGGCGAAGGTCTCGATCAGGATCGCCCGCGCGCCCTCCAGAGCGGCGGCGAGGTCGGCGACGCCCTTCTCGGCATCGACGAACCCGGCGGCGATGGCCTTCGGGTCCTGGGACGGGTCGGCCAGCAGCGTCTCCGCCAGCGGCGCGAGGCCGGCCTCGCGGGCGATCTGCGCCCGGGTCCGCCGCTTCGGCTTGTACGGCAGGTAGATGTCCTCCAGCCGCGACTTCGAGTCGGCGGCCATGATCTGCGCTTCCAGCGACTCGTCCAGCTTGCCCTGGCCGCGGATCGACTCCAGTACGGCGGCCCGTCGCTCGTCCAGCTCCCGCAGGTAGCGCAGCCGCTCCTCCAGGGTGCGCAGCTGGGTGTCGTCGAGCAGGCCGGTGGCCTCCTTGCGGTAGCGGGCGATGAACGGCACGGTGGCGCCGCCGTCGAGCAGCTCCACGGCCGCCCGCACCTGACGCTCGGCCACGCCGAGCTCGTCGGCGATCCGCTGATGAACAGACTGGGTCACGATCTCGATCCGCCTTCGACTCGATCCGCCTTCGAAAAGCGGCTACCGCCTGCATTCTGCCGGGCGCCCCCGACCGCCGTCGTCGCGCCCGGCCGGTCGTGCGTCGCGTCGTCGCGCCTCCGCGCCCGCGCCGGGTCCATCCCTCGACCGAGCCCACCGGGCCTGCGCTAGCGTGGCGATCATGGAATCACCTGCGGAGTCGCGCGCCCGGCGGCTCTTCGGCGGCAGCGCCCGCGCCCTCGGCGACCTCACGGCCAACCCGTTCCGCGCCGACCGGGACCGGATCGTCGGCTCGCCGTTCTTCGCCCGACTCGGCGGGGTGACCCAGGTGATCAGCCCGGTCGGCTCCGGGCTGCTGGTGCACAACCGGCTCACGCACAGCCTCAAGGTCGCCCAGGTGGCCCGGGCGATCGCCGAGCGGCTGACGGGCGACGACAGGTGGAGCGACCTGCTGGACAAGCTCGGTGGCCTCGACCCCGACGTGGTGGAGGCGGCCGCGCTCGCCCACGACCTCGGCCACCCGCCGTTCGGCCACCTGGGGGAGCGGGTGCTCGACCGGCTGGCCCGCCAGCGCCTCGGCCTCGCCGACGGGTTCGAGGGCAACGCGCAGTCGTACCGGATCGTCACGAGCACCGAGATCCGGGGCGCGGCCACCACCGGGTTGGACCTGACCGCCGCGGTCCGCGCGGCGATGCTGAAGTACCCGTGGACGAGGCTGGACTACCCCGACCCCCACCCGCGCCTCCTGGACCCGCCGCCGCGTGGCGCCACCCCACCGCCCGACGACCCGGAGAGCGGCTCGTCGAAGTTCGGGGCGTACCGGACCGAGCTGGACGACCTGCGGCAGGCCCGGGAGCCGTTCGCCGGCCGTATTCCGGACTGGCAGCAGACCGTCGAGGCGTCCGTCATGGACACCGCCGACGACATCGCGTACGCCATCCACGACGTGGAGGACTTCTACCGCGTCGGTGTGCTCCAGCAGGGCGCGGTGTCCGCCGAGCTGATGGCGTGGCAGCGCGAGAGCGGGCACTTCCGGGCGATCACCGGCGCGGCGCTGGCCACCTCGGCCCGCCGGCCCGGCGCGGCCATCGAGCGGCTACGCCGGCAACTGCACCGCAAGGACGCCTGGATCGCCGACGACGACGCGTTCGCCGCCGCCGTCGAGCACGTCCGCGAGGAGCTGGTGGACGGGCTGCTCGCGATGCCGTTCGACGGTTCGATCGAGGCGGAGCAGTACGTGGCGCGCTTCTCGGCCCGCTGGTCCACCCGCTTCGTCGACGCGATCACCATGACCGACCAGCCGTCGGTGCGCTCCGGGTACGTGCTGCTGGGCTGCGCGCAGTGGCACGAGGTGCAGGTGCTCAAGTTCGTCCACCACCGGTTCGTGCTGGCCCGCCCCGACCTGGCCCTGCACCAGCGTGGTCAGGCCCGGTTGCTGGGCACCCTCGTCGAGGCGCTGTGGGAGTGGCTGCTCGACCCGGAGGAGGAGTCGCGCCTGCCGCGCCGGCTGCACGACCTGGTCGAGCTGGCCGAGGCCGAGCTGCACCCGCGTACGCCGCACCGGATCGGCCGCGCCCGGGGACGTGCCATCGTGGACTTCGTCGCGCAGCTCACCGACGGCCAGGCGGTCGCCATGCTGGACGCGCTCTCCGGCCGCTCCGGCGCGCTCTGGACCGATGCCTTCGTGCTCTGACCCCGTACCAGCGTCCGACACGGCTCAGGCGACGGACTGCCACCAACCGTCGACGGCCGGCGGGGCGTCGACCACCACTCGCTCACCCGGGCGGGGCACGGCGAGTCGCACGTCGCGGGCCTTCGCCTCGGCCCACAGCCGGTTCACCGGCTCCGACCAGTCGTGCAGGGCCAGGTTGAACGTCGCCCAGTGCACCGGGATGAACAGCCCGCCGCGCAGGTCCAGGTGGGCGTCGACCGCCTCCTCGGGGAACATGTGGATCGTCGGCCACGCCCGGTCGTACGCGCCGATCTGCATCAGCGTGACGTCGAAGGGCCCGTGCTCGGCGCCGATGGCCGCGTACCCGGCGAAGTAGCCGGAGTCGCCGGTGTAGAAGACCTTGCGCCGTGCCCCGGCGACCACCCAGGAGCTCCAGAGCGTGCCGTCGCGGCGCAGTCCGCGACCGGAGAAGTGCTGGGCGGCGGTGGCGGTGATCTCCAACCCGTCGACCCGGTGCGACTCGGACCAGTCCAGCTCGATGATCCGTTCGGCGGGCACTCCCCACCGGTCCAGGTGGGCGCCCACTCCGAGCGGCACCACGAACGGCGCCGACTGCCCGGCGACCAGCGCCCGCACGGTGGGCATGTCGAGGTGGTCGTAGTGGTCGTGGGAGATCAGGATGGCGTCCAGCGGGGGCAGCTCGTCGATGCCCACCGGCGGCTCGTGCAGTCGGCGCGGGCCGACCGCGCCCGACGGTGAACAGCGGTCGCTCCAGACGGGGTCGAGCAGGACCCGCCGGCCCTCGATCTCGATGAGCGCCGACGCGTGGCCGTACCAGACGATGTTCAGCTCGTCGGCGGTGTCGGCGGCCGGCGACGCATCGGGCCGCACGAGCGGCACGGGTGCGGTGGGGCGACGCTTCTGCTTGCCGAAGATCAGTTCCCGGACCAGGTTGCGACCCGGCTCGGCGGCGACCATCGTGCGGACGTCGGCCTGGTTGTGGAAGGTGCCGTCGCGGAACTGGGGCGAGCGGGCCGCCCGCTCGGCTCGCGCCCCGGCGAGCCGGCCGCCCAGCGCCGCCGGCACGTCCCGGGCCACCCAGGCCAGGCCGGCCAGCGCGGCCAGTCCGGCCGGGCCGCCCATCCGTCGCACGAGCGACCGTTGCCCGTCGGTGCGTTTCGCTGGTGCCATTGCCCGTCCCTCCGCCGTGTCCCGCACTACACGGTAGTCACCTCACGAGGTCCGTGCCCCGGCGGTCGCCCGCCTCGGGCCGGTCGCTGCCGAGGCGGCCGGCCCGAGGCCCGTCTCAACCGCCGTTGCTCGGACGCTGGACGGTCGTCCGGTACGCGGTGCCCGTGCCGGCGAGGCGGTCCACCGCGGCGAGGAGCTTCGGACCCATGGCGGCCCGGGCCTGCACCGCCGGATGGGTGGCGCCGAAGTTGTCCGGGTCGGCCTGCCCGTCGGCGAAGAGGGCGTAGGTGAGCACCGCCGTCCCGGAACGGTCGAAGATCACCCCGGCCTCGTGCCGGGCGTCGGCGTACCAGCCGGCCTTCGTGGCGATGCGGGCCCGCTCGTCGGAGGACATGGTGCGCCGGATGCCGTCGGTGAAGGCCACCGGGGAGCGCAGCAGCCCGAGCAGGTGCGCCGTCGACGCCGGCGAGAGCAGCGTGCCGGCGACCAGGGCGCGCAGCAGGTCGTGCGTCTCCCGGGGAGTGCTCGTGCCGAGGAAGAACCGGTTCGGGTTGGCCACCGGCTCGACCTGGGTGTTCGGGAAACCCTTGGCGACCAGGATCGAGTTGATCTCGGCAGCCGGGGCGACCAGCCCGCACAGCCGTACCGCCGTGTCGTCCGAGACGGTCAGCAGGTTCGCCAGCACGTGTCCCAGCGTCACACTGCTCGGGTACGCGCCGTCCAGGCTGAAGATGCCGTCACCGCCCGGCACCACGATCGACTCGGTCACCTCGACCCGCTGGTCCAGCGACAGCAGCCCGCGGTCGACCTTGTCCAACACCGCCGTCGCCACCGCGATCTTGTTGACGCTGTACGCCTCGATCGTCCGGTCCGGGTCCACCGCCACCGCGACGACCGGAGCGCCCGCCGGGTCGGCCACGCTGACGTACGCCTGCCAGTTGCCGCCGGCCTCGGTGCGGTGCTGGGTGACGGCGGTGGCGACCCGGCGAGCCGCCTGGGCGGGCGTGACCGGCGATGCCTCATTGCTCCTCGCCGCGTTGGCCGGGGCGGCAGCGCCGAGCACCGTGCCGGCGGTGGCCACTGTGCCCAGTCCGAGTGCTGTCCTGCGGTTCAGTCGGATGGTCAATCGTCTCTCCCGTCGTGGGGCGCCGGAGCGCTTGCCGGCCCACCACGCTAGACGAGTTGATCTATCCATGACGCCCCCGGAAAAGGTTCCGAACAGTTCCGAACAGTGTCACCTAGGCCGTCGGCGCAGCGCGGCACCGATCGCTCCGGCCGCCGCGCCGCCGAGCTGCGCGGCCGGACCGGCCACCGCCCGGGCGAGCTGCCCCAGATCGGGCAGATGGCCGCCGTGGACCGCCTCGCCAGCCGGGTTCGGGGCGAAGACCGTGCCGTCGTGCGCCGGGACCGGCCGCCGGCTCAGGCCCGCGAGCCGCATCAACGGTCCGACGAGTACGTCGTAGACGCCCGGCAGCACCGTGAAGCCCGCCCGCAGCACCACGTTCAGCCGGCCCACCGACACCTCGCGACGAGGACGGTCCACACAGTCGACGATGGCCCGGGCCACCCGCTGCGACCCGGCGACCGGCGGTGGGGGCCGGCCGACCCGGCCGAGGTAGTTCGCCGCCTGTTGGTAGACGGGTGTGTCCACACTGCCCGGATTGACCAGGCAGAGCCGGATCTCCGGACAGTCGCGCAGTTCCTGCTGGAGCGTGCGGGCCAGCCCCTGCAACCCCCACTTGCTGGTCACGTACGCACTCATGTAGGGCGCGGTGATGTGCCCCAGCACCGACCCGGTGAGGATCAGCGTTCCGGCGCCGGTGGCCCGGAAGTGCCGCAGCGCCACCCGGGCCGCACCGGCGGCGGCCAGCAGATCCGTCCGCACCACCTGCTCGAACACCCGCTCCGGCAGCTCGTCGAAGCGCCCGTAGGCCATCACCGCGGCGGTGTGCACCCAGACGTCGATACGGCCGAACCGTTCGATCGCCGCCTCCGCCAACGCGTCCAGCGCCCCTGCCTCGGTGACGTCGGTCGCCACGGTCAGGACCTCGACGTCCGCGCACTCCTCGCGTACCTCGGCGAGGGTCTGCGGCGCGCGGGCCGCGAGGACCAGGCGGTCGCCGCGCTCGGCGAACGCCCGCGCCGTCGCCCGGCCGATCCCGCTGGTCGCGCCCGCGACCAGCACCACCCGACTCGCACTCACGGTGCAGCCTTGGTTCGTGACTGCGGGGCTCGCAACCCCGGCTCACTCCTCGCACTCACGGTGCGAGGACCACCTTTATGCAGCCGTCCTCCTTCTTCTGGAACATGTCGTACGCGCGCGGCGCGTCGCTCAGCGGCAGCCGGTGGGTGCGCAGGTCTTCCACGCCCAGCGGGTCGTCGTCGCCAGCGAGCAACGGCATGATCTCGTCGACCCAGCGGCGCACGTGGCACTGGCCCATGCGTAGCTGGATGCCCCGGTCGAACATCTCCATCATCGGCATCGGGTCGGCCTCGCCCCCGTAGACCCCGGAGAGCGAGACGGTGCCGCCGCGGCGGACCGCCTTGAGAGCGGCGTGCAGGACGGCGAGCCGGTCCACGGCGACCCGGTCCGTCATCGTCTGGGCGAGCTTGTCCGGCAGCAGCCCGACGGCCGCGTGGGCCAGCTTGCCGACCGGGGAGCCGTGCGCCTCCATGCCGACCGCGTCGATGACGGCGTCCGGACCACGTCCGTCGACCAGGTCGATAAGCGCGCCCGGCACGTCGGACAACTCGCGTACGTCGAGCACCTCGATGCCGTGCCGGCGGGCCAGCTCAAGCCGCTCGGGCACCAGGTCCAGCCCGATCACCCGCTCCGCGCCGAGGTGGCGACCGATGCGGGCGCAGAACTGGCCGACCGGGCCCAGCCCGAAGACGGCCAGGGTGCCGCCGGGCGGGGTGTCCGCGTACTTCACCGCCTGCCAGGCGGTGGGCAGGATGTCGGAGAGGTAGAGGTAGCGCTCGTCCGCGCCGGTCTCCGGGATCTTGATCGGCCCGAAGTGGGCCTGCGGAACGCGCAGGTACTCGGCCTGCCCGCCGGGTACCGACCCGTAGAGGGAGGTGTAGCCGAACAGCGCGGCGCCCTTGCCCTCGCTCGTCACCTGGGTCGTCTCGCACTGGGCGTAGAGCTGACGTCGGCACATCCAGCAGTTGCCGCACGAGATGTTGAACGGCACCACCACCCGGTCGCCGGGCTTGAGCCCGGTCACCTCCGACCCGACCTCCTCGACGACCCCCATCGGTTCGTGGCCCAGGATGTCGCCGGGCTTCAGGTACGGCCCCAGCACCTCGTACAGGTGCAGATCCGAGCCGCAGATCGCCGTCGACGTGATCTTGACGATCGCGTCGGTCGGTTCCTCGATCCGAGGATCGGGCACGTCCTCGACCCGTACGTCCCGCTTGCCCTGCCAGGTCAACGCCTTCATGTCCGGCTGCCCTCCCTCGGTCCTGTCTGTCTGCTACCCGGGGAGGAGGAGTTGAACCGGCCGCGCCCCCCGGCCCGTGAAGTACGGGCCGGGGGGCGCGGAGTGGCTGTCAGGAGCCGGGGGTGTTGCCGCCCTTGGCGGTGGCCGCGAGGTAGTCGCGGTTGAGGCGGCCGATCGTGTTCAACGGGATGCCCTTCGGGCAGGACACCGTGCACTCGCCGGCGTTGGTGCAGCCACCGAAGCCGGCCTCGTCGTGCGCGTCGACCATGCCGATCACCCGGGTGTAGCGCTCCGGCTGGCCCTGCGGCAGCAGCGAGAGTTGGGTGAGCTTGGCGGCGGTGAAGAGCATGCCGGAGCCGTTCGGGCAGGCCGCCACGCACGCGCCGCAGCCGATGCAGGCCGCCGACTCGAAGGCGGCGTCCGCGTTGGCCTTGGCGACCGGGGTGGAGTGCGCCTCGGGTGCGCTGCCGGTCGGCGCGGTGATGTAGCCACCGGCGGCGATGATGGTGTCGAAGGCGCTCCGGTTGACCACCAGGTCCTTGATGACCGGGAAGGCGCTGGCCCGCCACGGCTCGATGTCGATCGTCTCGCCGTCCTTGAACTGCCGCATGTGCAGCTGGCACGCCGTGGTGCCGCGCTGCGGCCCGTGCGCGTCGCCGTTGATCATGAGGCCGCACATGCCGCAGATGCCCTCGCGGCAGTCGTGGTCGAACGCCACCGGGTCCTCGCCGTCGAGGATCAGCCGCTCGTTGAGCACGTCGAGCATCTCCAGGAACGACATGTCCGGGGACACGTCGTCGACCGGGTAGGTCACCATCCGACCCTTGTCCTCAGGGCCCTTCTGGCGCCAGATGCGCAGGGTCAGGTTCACTTGTAGCTCCGCTGCGTGGGGTGGACGTATTCGAACTTCAGGTCTTCCTTGTGCAGCACCGAGGGCTCACCGGTGGCGGTGAACTCCCAGGCCGCGACGTACGCGAACCGGTCGTCGTCGCGCTGCGCCTCCCCGTCGGGGGTCTGGTGCTCGGCCCGGAAGTGACCGCCGCAGGACTCCTCGCGGTGCAGGGCGTCGATGCACATCAGCTCGGCCAGCTCGAAGAAGTCGGCCACCCGGCCGGCCTTCTCCAGCGACTGGTTCAGCTCCTCGCCGGTGCCGGACACCTTGACCCGCTGCCAGAACTGCTCGCGCAGGTCGCGGATCTCACCGATCGCCTTGCGCAGCCCGGCCTCACTGCGTTCCATGCCGCAGTGCTCCCACATGATCTGGCCCAGCTCGCGGTGGAACGAGTCCACGGTCCGGTCGCCGTTGACGGCCAGCAGCCGCTGGACGCGGTCCTCGACGTCGGTACGGGCCTCGACCGCCGCCGGGTGGCTGGCGTCGACCTTTTCGAGGGGGCCCGAGGCCAGGTAGTTGGCGATGGTGGTGGGCAGCACGAAGTAGCCGTCGGCGAGGCCCTGCATCAGCGCCGACGCGCCGAGCCGGTTCGCGCCGTGGTCGGAGAAGTTCGCCTCGCCGATCACGAACAGGCCCGGGATGCTGGACTGGAGGTCGTAGTCGACCCAGAGCCCGCCCATCGTGTAGTGCACGGCGGGGTAGATCCGCATCGGCACCTCGTACGGGTCCTCGCCGGTGATCCGCTCGTACATCTCGAAGAGGTTGCCGTACTTGGCCTCGATGGCCTTGCGGCCCAGCCGGTCGATGGCGTCGGCGAAGTCGAGGTAGACGCCGAGCTTGGTCGGACCGACGCCCCGGCCCTCGTCGCACACGTTCTTGGCGGCGCGGGAGGCGATGTCGCGGGGGACCAGGTTGCCGAAGGACGGGTAGATCCGCTCGAGGTAGTAGTCCCGCTCGTCCTCGGGAATGTCCTTCGGGCTGCGGTCGTCGCCCTTGGCCTTCGGCACCCAGACCCGGCCGTCGTTGCGCAGCGACTCGCTCATCAGGGTCAGCTTCGACTGGTGGTCGCCGGAGACGGGGATGCAGGTCGGGTGGATCTGCGTGTAGCAGGGGTTGGCGAAGTACGCGCCCTTGCGGTGCGCCCGCCAGGTGGCGGTGACGTTGCAGCCCTTGGCGTTGGTGGAGAGGTAGAAGACGTTCCCGTAGCCGCCGGAGGCGAGGACGACCGCGTCGGCCATCTCGGTGCTGATCTCACCGGTGACCAGGTCCCGGACGATGATGCCGCGGGCCTTGCCGTCGACGATGACCAGCTCCAGCATCTCGTGCCGGGCGTTCATCTCCACGTTGCCGAGGCCGATCTGCCGCTCCAGGGCCTGGTACGCGCCCAGCAGGAGCTGCTGACCCGTCTGGCCCCGGGCGTAGAAGGTGCGCTGCACCTGCGCGCCGCCGAACGAGCGGGTGTCCAGCAGGCCGCCGTACTCGCGAGCGAACGGGACGCCCTGGGCGACGCACTGGTCGATGATGTTGACCGACACCTCGGCCAGGCGGTGCACGTTCGACTCCCGGGAGCGGAAGTCGCCGCCCTTGACGGTGTCGTAGAACAGCCGGTGCACCGAGTCGCCGTCGTTGCGGTAGTTCTTCGCGGCGTTGATGCCGCCCTGCGCGGCGATCGAGTGGGCCCGGCGCGGGCTGTCCTGGTAGCAGTAGGACTTGACGTGGTAGCCCTGCTCGGCCAGGGTCGCGGCGGCCGATCCGCCGGCCAGGCCGGTGCCGACCACGATCACCGTCATCTTGCGGCGGTTCGCCGGGTTGACCAGCTTGGCCTCGAAACGCCGGGTCTCCCAGCGCTTCTCGATCGGGCCGGTGGGCGCCTTCGTGTCGGCGATCGGGTCGCCTTCGGTGAAGAGTTCCATGTCAGGACACCAATCCGGTGAGTACGGCGAACGGGACCACCAGGTATCCGGCGCAGAGCACCACGGCGAAGACGAGCGCGGCGTTGCGCGCCCGGCGCTCGCCCCGGGGCGTCTGCTGGCCGAGGCTGCGGAACGCGCTGAACGCGCCGTGCCGCAGGTGGAAGCCGAGCGTGACGATCGCCAGGGTGTAGAAGAGCGTGACGTACCAGCGCTCCGGCGCGAAGTCGGCGACGACGTTGCCGTAGGGCTTGCCCTCGGTGCCGACCGGGTTCAGCGTGCCGGTGGTCAGGTCCAGGAGGTGGTAGATCACGAACAGCAGGATGATCACGCCACCCCAGCGCATGGTGCGGGCCGCGTAGCTGCCCCGGACCTTCTTGCGGTGGGCGTACTTCACCGGACGGGCGGCGCGGGCCCGCAGCGCCAGCACGGTGGCGGCCCAGATGTGGGCGACGACGGCCACCACGAGGACGGTGCGCAGGATCCACAGGAACCAGACGCCGGGCAGCAGCGGCTTGCCGATGTCACGCAGCCAGTGCGCGTAGTGGTCGAACGAGGTCTCCCCCGTGAACACCTTCAGGTTCCCGAGCATGTGCGCGATCAGGAACAGCACCAGCAGGATGCCCGTCACCGCCATGACGGCCTTGAGGCCGACGTTCGAGCGAATGGGCGACCGAGTTTTCGTCATTACCACGGGACCGACGCTAGGAGCACTTCGATCAGTCGTCCAATGCATCAAACTCGCAGCGTTGATAGCCGTAGGCTATGTAGATGCAGCTCCATCAGCTCCGGTACTTCGTCGCGGTGGCCGAAGTACGACATTTCACCCAAGCCGCCGACATCGTCGGCATAACCCAGCCCTCGTTGAGTAAGCAAATTCACGCCTTGGAGACCGACCTCGGTGCCCCGCTGTTCGAACGGCTAAGGGGCAACATCGCCCTCACCGCGGCCGGGGAGGTGCTCCTGCCGTTGGCGACCCGGATCCTCGCCGACGTGGAGACCGCGACCCGCGAGGTGCAGGAGTTGGTCGGCCTGCGCCGAGGGCGGGTACGACTCGGGGCCACCCCGAGCCTGGCCACCTCGCTCGCCCCGCCGGTGCTGCGTCGGTTCCGCGACGCGCACCCCACCGTCGACCTGCGCGTCGAGGAGAGTGGATCTCAGGATCTCGTCCGCGATCTGCTGCGCGGTGACCTCGACCTGGCCCTGATCATCATGCCGTCGCAGGGCGCCGACCCGGGCCTGCGTGTCGATCCGGTCCTGCGCGAGAGCCTGGTGGTGGCCTCGGTGGACGAGGTGCCGACCGCGTCGGACACCGGGGAGTTGCGCATCACCGACCTGCGGGACCAGCCGATGGTGATGTTCCGGGAGGGCTACGACCTGCGCGACGCCACCATCCAGGCGTGCCGGGCGGCGGGCTTCGAACCGAGCTTCGCGGTGGACGGCGGCGAGATGGACGCCGTCCTCAGCTTCGTCGAGGCGGGGCTCGGCATCGCCCTGGTGCCGGGCATCGTGCTGGCCCGCCGGCCCGGGGTCCGCATCACTCCGCTGGCGCCCCCCGGGGTGCGGCGGACCATCGCGGTGGCCCGCCGCCGCGACGTCGTCCCCACCCACGCCGGCCGGGAACTCCGGCGCATCCTGCTCGACTACGTCCAGTCCGCGATCGACCGTGGCGAGCTGCCGCCCGGCGTCGAGCCACTGACCTGATCCGGCCGGGGCCGCCGCCGCGAAGAGGACGGCAGCGGCCCGGCCGGCGTGCTCAGCGGCCCTCGACGTCGTCCATCGCCCGGTAGATCCGCTGCTCCGACACGGGGTACGGGGTGCCCAGCGCCTGGGCGAAGACGTTCACCCGCAACTCCTCGATCATCCAGCGGATCTGTCGGACGGCTGCCTCCTGCCGACGGCCGGGCGGCAGGGCGGCGAGCAGGTCGTCGTACTCCTTCTGCACCACCGCGACCCGGTCCTGCTGTTGACGGTCCCGCTGGGGGTTGCCGCCGAGGCGGTCCAGTCGACGTTCGATGGCGGTGAGGTAGCGGAGCAGGTCGGGCAGGCGGGCGTACCCGGTCTCGGTGATGAAACCGGCGTGCACCAGGCCGGCGAGCTGCTTGCGGATGTCGGCCAGCGCCGCCACCACCGTCAGGTTGCGTGTCGCGCCGAGCCGCTGCTCCACGGCGTACGCGGCGGCGAGGACCTTGCGGGCGCGGTCCATCACCTCGACGACGGTGTCGACCAGATCCGCGCGGACCCTCTCGCGCAGCGCGGCGAAGCCGTCGGCGTCCCACGCCGGCCCACCGGCGGCGTCGATCAGCCGGTCGATGGCTGCGCCGGCTGCGTCCTCGATCAGCTCCTGCACGCCGCCGTGCGGGTTGCGACTCAACGCGAGCTTCGCCTCGTTGCTCAACCGACCCTGCAGGAACCGGGCCGGGGACGGCACGGTGAGCCGCAGCAGTCGGCGGGTGCCGGCCCAGTGCGCCGCCTCCGCCTCGGCGGGGGAGTCGAACACCTTCACCCCGACGGTGGCGCCCTCGTCGACAAGTGCCGGGTACGCGGTCACCGCGTAGCCGGCGCGTACCTGCTCGATGGTGCGAGGAAGATCGCCGACGCTCCACTCACGAAGGCCCGTCCGGGCGACCTCCGGAGCGGCGGCGGCCACGACCTGGCGTACCTCCTGGCGCAGTTGACGTTGCAGGGCCGGCAGGTCCTTGCCCTCGGCGACCGGCTTGTCATCGTCGCCCAGGATGCGGAAGGTCACCCGCAGGTGGGCGGGCAGCTTGTCCGGCTCCCAGGCGTCGCGGGGCACGGTGACACCGGTCATCCGCCGCAGCTCACGGGTGAGCGCGTCCAGCAGCGACGTCTCGCCGGGGGTGATCGCCGCGAGGGCGGCGCGGGCGTAGTCCGGCACCGGCACGAAGTTGCGGCGGATCGCCTTGGGCAGCGAGCGGATCAGCGCGATCACCGTCTCCTCGCGCAGCCCCGGCACCTGCCAGTCGAAGCTGTCCGCCGGGACCTGGTTGAGCAGCGGCAGCGGGATGTCGACGGTGACGCCGTCGGTCGCCGTGCCCGGCTCGAACCGGTACGTCAGCGGGAGGGTCACCCCCTGGGTCTGCCACTCGTCGGGGTAGTCGCTCTCGTCCACCCCGGCCCGGCCGTCGTTCACCAGCACGTCGCGGGTGAAGGTGAGCAGGTCGGGCCGCTCGTGGCGGGTCTTCTTCCACCAGGTGTCGAAGTGGCGGCCGGACACCACGTCGGCGGGGATCCGCTGGTCGTAGAAGCCGAAGATCGTTTCGTCGTCGACCAGGATGTCCCGGCGGCGGGCCCGGCTCTCCAGCTCCTCGATCTCGCCCAGCAGCCGCTTGTTGTCGGCCCAGAACCCGTGGTGGGTCTGCCAGTCGCCCTCGACGAGGGCGTGCCGGATGAACAGCTCCCGGCTCAGCGTCGGGTCGATCCGCCCGAAGTTGACCTTCCGCGACGCGACCAGCGGCATGCCGTACAGGGTGACCTTCTCGTAGGCCATCACCGCGGCCTGCTTCTTCTCCCAGTGCGGCTCGCTGTAGCTGCGCTTGACCAGGTGCTGCGCCAGCGGTTCGACCCACTCCGGCTCGACCCGCCCGGCGATGCGCCCCCACAGCCGGGAGGTCTCCACCAACTCGGCGGCCATCACCCAGCGCGGCGGCTTCTTGAACAGTGCCGACCCGGGGAACAGCGCGAACTTCGCGCCCCGCGCACCCAGGTACTCGTGCTTCTGGGCGTCCTTGAGGCCGATGTGCGAGAGCAGGCCGGGCAGCAGCGACTGGTGCACCTTCGGGGTGTCGATCTCCTCCGGCAGGTCCGCGCCACCCCGGCGGCCCCGGCCGGCGTCCGCGTCGGCCGAGGTGTCGCGCGCCGGCCGCCCGCCACGCCGGTCGCCCTCGGCCGGGGTACGCAGCACCTGGCGCAGTTGACCGACGATGTCCTGCCACTCGCGGATCCGCAGGTAGTTCAGGTACTCCGCCTTGCACATCCGGCGGAACGCGCTCGACGACAACTCCCGCTGCTGCTCACGCAGATAGCGCCACAGGTTGAGGTACGCGACGAAGTCGGACTCCTTGTCGGCGAACCGGGCGTGCGCCTGGTCGGCCTGGGCCTGCTTCTCCGCCGGGCGCTCGCGCGGGTCCTGGATGGAGAGCGCGGCGGCGATCACCAGGATCTCGGTGGCGCAGCCGTTGCGCTCGCCCTCGACCACCATCCGGGCCAACCGCGGGTCGACCGGAAGCTGGGCCAGGCGACGGCCCAGCGCGGTGAGGCGCTTCGCCGGGTCGGCCTCGGTCGGGTCCAGCGCGCCCAACTCGTGCAGCAGGTTGACGCCGTCGGTGATGTTGCGCTTGTCCGGCGGGTCGATGAACGGGAACGCCGCAAGGTCGCCCAGCCCGATCGCGGTCATCTGGAGGATGACCGACGCCAGGTTGGTGCGCAGGATCTCCGGGTCGGTGAACTCGGGGCGGGACAGGAAGTCCTGCTCGTCGTAGAGGCGGATGCAGATGCCGTCCGACGTACGACCGCAGCGGCCCTTGCGCTGGTTGGCCGACGCCTGCGAGACCGGCTCGATGGGCAGCCGCTGCACCTTGAGCCGGCTGGAGTAGCGGGAGATGCGGGCGGTACCCGGATCGACCACGTACTTGATGCCGGGGACGGTCAGCGAGGTCTCCGCGACGTTGGTGGCGAGCACCACCCGACGCGAGCTGTGCGCGGCGAAGACCCGGTGCTGCTCGGCGCTGGAGAGCCGCGCGTACAGCGGCAGGATCTCGGTGCCGAGCAGCGACCGTTTCTTCTGCACCAGCTTGCCGAGGGCGTCGGCGGTGTCCCGGATCTCCCGTTCCCCGCTGAGGAAGACCAGGACGTCGCCCGGCCCCTCGGCGGCCAGCTCCTCGACGGCGTCGCCGATCGCCTGGATCTGGTCGCGGACGTTCTCCTCGTCGGCGTCGCCGTCCTCCTCGCTCTCGGCGACCTCGACCAGCGGCCGGTAGCGGACCTCGACCGGGTACGTCCGCCCGGACACCTCGACCACCGGCGCCGGACTGCCCTCGGCGTCGGCGAAGTGCTTGGCGAAGCGGTCGGTCTCGATGGTCGCCGAGGTGATGATCACCTTGAGGTCGGGCCGGCGGGGCAGCAGCTCCCGCAGGTACCCGAGCATGAAGTCGATGTTGAGGCTGCGCTCGTGCGCCTCGTCGATGATCAGCGTGTCGTACTGGCGCAGCATCCGGTCGGTCTGCAACTCGGCCAGCAGGATGCCGTCGGTCATCAGCTTGACCAGGCTGCGCTCGCTCACCTGGTCGGCGAAGCGCACCTTGTAGCCGACCACGTCACCCAGCTCGGTACCCAGCTCGTCGGCGATGCGGTCGGCCACCGTGCGGGCGGCCAGCCGCCGGGGCTGGGTGTGCCCGATCAGGCCGTTGATGCCGCGCCCCAGCTCCAGGCAGATCTTCGGCAGCTGGGTCGTCTTGCCGGAGCCGGTCTCGCCGGCCACGATCACCACCTGATGATCGCGGATGGCGGCGGCGATGTCGTCCTTGCGCTCACTGACCGGCAACCCCGCCGGGTACGTGATCACCGGCACCGCCGCTCGCCGGGTGGCCAGCCGCTGCTCGGCCCGGGTCAGCTCGGCGGTGATCTCGGTCAGGGCCGCCTCCCGGCGCTGCGGGTCACGCAGCTTGCGGGCGCCGTCCAACCGCCGCTGGAGCCGGCGCTGGTCACGGAACATCAGGGGACTGAGGCGGCGGTGCAGGTCGCGGACGGGATCGGTCGCGGCGGAGGAGGCTTGATTCTGCATGTCGTGCCCAAGGATAGGCAGCCCGGCGGCGCGCCGCCCCTGGGTTACCGCGCGTGGGCGCTCCGGTGCGTCGACGGCGGTCTACAGTTGCGGCCGACGTCGAGCGCGGGGGGCCGGGATGGAGCTGCGGGACACCGATCGGGCGCTGGTGCAGGCCGCCACGGCGGTCGCCAAGCTGCGGTGCCGCAGCCAGCGCCACACCGGCGCGTCGGCCGCGCGGACCGCCGACGGGCGGGTGTTCTCCGGCGTGAACGTCCAGCACGACAGCGGCGACACCTGCGCGGAGCTGATCGTGGTCGGCGCCGCCGCCACACAGGGCGTGACCGAGCTGGAGACGATCGTCTCGGTCGCCGACCGGGGCCGGGCGGTCGTCGGGCCGTGCGACAGGTGCCGGCCGGTGTTGACGGCCTACTTCCCGGCGCTGCGGGTCATCGTGGGCGAGTCGGACGACCTGCGGGTACTGCCGATCGAGGACCTGCCCGGCTGACGGGTCAGTCGCCGGCCGCCGCCTCGACCATCGACACGGGGATCGGCACGCTCTCGAACCGCAGGTTGCCCTCGGGCACCATCCAACTCGCCACCCGCGCGGTGAGCAGGCCGGCGCGAACGGCCGGATCGTCGGCGTAGAGCCCGCGTACCTCGTCCGGGGCGATGGAGAACACGACGAAGCCTCGCATCCGGTCGTCGTCGGAATCCAGGAGGGGCCCGGCCGCGAGCACGAGTCCCTGTTCCACGAGACCCGCCTGGTGCGCCAGATGGGCGTCGCGTAACCGGTCGATCGCCTCGCCGGGCAGGTCCGGTGGGTCCGACGGTCGGACCAGGAGGACGACCGTGTGCTGGTCGAATCGCATGTCTCACACCCTATGGCGCTTTCTGTACCTCTTACGGGTGTTATTCGTCGTCCACGCCACTTGCCCTCGTCCGCGAATCTCATTCTCTTTATTGAGGAACGGATGCGAGTGGGAGGTGCGGCATGGTCAGCAGACGACAGGTGCTCGTTGCCGGTGCCGCCGGTGGCGCCGCGATTCTGGTTCCGGCAGGCTCGACGGCCGCGGGCCGCGCGCTCGCCGCGTCGACCCAGCTTCGGGGCGCCGACATCCCCAAGTACGTCACCCCGCTGCGAATCCCACCGGCCATGCCGCGCGTGACGTCCGACCCGGAGCGGGACACGTACGTCGTCGGTGTACGCCAGTTCCGCCAGCAGATCCTGCCGTCGTCCTGGCCGCGGACGACGGTGTGGGGTTACGGCTCCACCGCCCACCCCGACAGCTTCGGCTATCCGGCGCCCAGCATCGTCGCGCAGGTGAACCGTCCCGTCCGGGTGACCTGGGTCAACGAGCTCGTTGACCACCGGGGCGACTACCTGCCGCACCTGCTGCCCGTCGACCCGACCCTGCA
Organism: Micromonospora sp. NPDC005172; assembly: GCF_040608555.1. Lineage (NCBI taxonomy): Bacteria > Bacillati > Actinomycetota > Actinomycetes > Micromonosporales > Micromonosporaceae > Micromonospora > Micromonospora sp. NPDC005172. Next base: position 87,423 of record NZ_JBEXIL010000004.1, on the reverse strand, counting down.
CTGGGCCAACCCGGCCGGTGGAAGGGCGAACCGCGACGGGCACGGCCACCCCGACGGCAGCCGCCGGGGCTACCGGGGGCCGGTGCCCCAGGTGGTCCACCTGCACGGCGGGCACAGCACGCAGGAGAGCGACGGGCACGCCGAGGCGTGGTACCTGCCGGTGGCCCGCGACCTGCCGACCGACTTCGCCGTGACGGGCAGCGCGTACAACGATTTCCGGTCCCGCTTCGCCGAGCGGTCCGGCCTGCGCTGGGAGGCGGGCTCGGCCACCTTCGAGTACGACAACGACCAGCGGCCCTGCACCCTCTGGTACCACGACCACGCGCTGGGTCTCACCCGCGAGAACATCTACGCCGGACCGGCCGGGTTCTACCTGCTCGGCGGCGACGACCTGCCCGACGGGGTGCTGCCCGGCCCGGCGCCCGGTCACGACGACCCGCCGGACACCAGCTACCACGACATCCCGTTGCTGATCCAGGACCGCAGTTTCAGCCCCGACGGCGAGCTGGTCTACCCGGGAAATCACCACGACGGCTCGGCGTGGACGTCGGCGTTCTCCGGCTCCACCATCGTGGTCAACGGTCGCACCTGGCCCAACCTGACGGTGCAGCGCCGGCGCTACCGGTTCCGGTTGCTCAACGGCTGCAACAGCCGCTTCCTGATGCTCAGCGTCGCCGCTCACGCCACCGCGCGGCCGGCCCGCCCGGTGCTACCCATCTGGCAGATCGGCAGCGACGGCGGTTTCCTGCCCGAACCGGTGCCGCACCAAGGTCTCACCCTCGGCCCCGCCCAGCGGGCCGACGTGATCGTCGACTTCACCGGCGTGCCCGTCGGCACCGAGCTGTACCTCGTCAACGAGGGACCCGAATGGGCGTACGACGGCGGCCAGCCCGGGGTGGACTTCGCGCCGTCCGACCCGCGGAGCACCGGGCAGGTGATGCGGTTCGTCGTCACCGAGGCGACCGCCGCGGACCCGAGTGTGCCGCCGGAGCACCTGCAACTGCCGGCGCACCCGCGCCTCGGCCCGGCGGAACGGGTCCGGCGGTTGTCGCTGAACGAGCGCATGTCCGGCCGGTCGATGGTGATGCTGCTCGGCACCCTCGACGAGCGCGGCCGGGGTCTGCCGATGCGCTGGACCGATCCGGCGACCGAACAGCCCCTCCTCGGCGCGACCGAGGTGTGGGAGGTGCGCAACTTCACCCGCAACGTCCACCCCGTCCACCTGCACCAGGTCCAGTTCGAGCTGCTGGGTCGAGGGCGGTCGGGCCGGTCGGAGCCGCGGCCGGGGGAGCGCGGGTGGATGGACACGGTGCTCGCGTACCCGTGGGAGGTGACCCGCATCAAGGCCCACTTCGACCTGCCGGGCCACTACTCCTGGCACTGCCATCTGTTGGAGCACGAGGACAACGAGATGATGCGCCCGCTGAACGTGCTCCCACGCGGCGGCGCGGCGGCCGGGGACGGCGGCTCGGCGGGCTTGCCGCAGGCCGCCGCGACAGCATCGACCGACGCCGGTTAGGTCACTTTCCGCAGGTCGGCTAAGGTTAGGCGAACCTAAGCTCGAACGTGCAGGAGACTCGTGACCACCCTCGTCGCCCGGCCGACGTCGGCCCGCAACTCCTCCGGTGCCCGCACCGGCCGGCGGGTCGTCGTCACCGTCGGAGCCGCGCTGGTGTTGCTGCTCGCCGTACTGGCCAGCTTCGCGCTGGGCAGCCGGCAACTCGGAGTCGGCGCGGTCTGGCACGCCCTCGTCGCGCCGGACGGCAGCGATGCGAGCACCATCGTCCGGGAACTGCGCATGCCGCGTACCGCGCTCGGCCTCGCGGTCGGGCTCGCGCTCGCCGTGGCCGGCGTGCTGTTCCAGGCGCTCACCCGCAATCCCCTCGCCGAGCCCCGCATCCTCGGCATCAGCGCCGGCGCGTCGTTCGGCGTGGTGCTCGCCATCTCCGTCTTCGGCATCGGCACGCTCGCCGGGTACGTCTGGTTCGGCATCGCCGGCGCGCTCGCCGCCGGCCTGCTGGTCTTCGCCATCGCCAGCCGGGCCCGAGAGGGCGCGAGCCCGGTCACCCTCGCGCTGGTCGGCGCGGCGCTCGACGCCAGCCTGGCCTCCATGGTGTACGCGCTGCTCAGCATCGACGCCCGCACCTTCGAGGAGTACCGGTTCTGGGTGGTGGGCGGGCTGGCCGGGAGGGACCTCGGTGTCACCGCCCAGGTGCTGCCGTTCGTCCTCGTCGGGCTGCTGCTCGCCGCACTGGTGGCCCGGGGCCTGGACGCGCTGGCCCTCGGCGACGACGTGGCCCGTGGCCTGGGCCACCGCATCGGCCTGGTCCGCCTCGGCGGTGGGCTGGCCGCCGTGCTGCTCACCGGCGCGGCGGTGGCCGCGGCTGGCCCGGTCGCCTTCGTCGGACTGGCCGTGCCGCACCTCGCCCGTGCCCTGGTCGGCGCCGACCACCGCTGGACCCTCGCCGTCTCGGCCCTGCTCGGGCCCGCACTACTGCTCGGGGCAGATGTCGTCGGCCGACTCGTCGCCCCGCCCGGCGAGATACCGGCCGGCATCGTCACCGCCCTGATCGGCGCGCCGCTGCTGGCCGTGCTGGTCCGCCGCGCCCGGGTGGTGACCGCGTGACCCGGGCCAGCCTGCCGGCTGCCGCGCCCGCCGCAGCACCGGCCGCCGGTCAGGCCCGGGTGTCGGGGCGGTCGCTGGTGCGGATCGGCCCGGTCAGCCTGCTGATCCGCCGCCGCGCGACGCTGGTGGCCGCCGTGCTGACAGTGCTGCTCCTGCTGGCCGTCGTGCTCAGCCTCTCGCTGGGTACCCCGTACGTCGCCCCGGCCGACGTGCTGCGGGCGCTCTCCGGCGCCAACACCCCGTACGACCTGGTGGTCTTCGATCTTCGGCTGCCCCGGGTCGTGCTGGCGGCGGCGGCCGGCGCGGCCTTCGGCGTGGCCGGCACGCTGATCCAGAGCGTCGCGCGCAACCCTCTGGCCAGCCCGGACGTCATCGGTATCACCCAGGGCGCCGGGCTCGCCGCGACCGTGGCGTTGACCAGCGGTGCGGCGGCGGTGCTGGTGGCACCGAGCGCGTTGGTCGGCGGTCTGCTGGCGGCGGTGCTGCTCTTCGCCCTCGGCGCCCGGCACGGGCTGGCCGCGCAGCGGTTCGTCCTCGCCGGCGTGGCGGTCGCCTTCGCGTTCCGGGCGTTGACCGAGGTCGTGATGCTCACGGCCGACCCGATCGACGGTCTGCGGGCACAGATCTGGCTGATCGGCACCCTGGCCGGCAAGGGCTGGACCGAGGCCGCCTGGATCGCCGGCACCCTGCTGGTGCTGCTGCCGGTGCTGGCCTGGGCCGGCTGGGCCCTGAACAGCACCGCCCTCGACGACGACACCGCACGAGGCGTCGGCCTGCGCCCGGTGGCCCGCCGGATCGGCCTGGCCGGCACCGGCGTGCTCGTCGCCGCGATGGTCACCGCCCAGGTCGGCGCCGTCGACTTCGTCGCGCTCGTCGCGCCTCAGGTGGCCCGTCGACTGGTCCGCGCCGAACGGCCCCCGCTGGTCTGCGCCGCGCTGCTCGGGGCACTGCTGCTGGTCCTCGCCGACCTGGCCGGTCGCCGACTGTTCGCGCCCACCCAACTGCCGGCGGGCGTGCTCACCGCCGCGATCGGTGGCCCGTACCTGATCTTCCTGCTGCTTCGTGGACGGCGGCGGTCGTCGTGACGCCTCAAAGGAGTCGTGTGATGCTCTCCACCCGCGACCTGGTCGTCGGCTACGACGAGCGGACCGTGCTCGACGGGCTCACCCTGGACCTGCCCACCGACGCGTTCACCGTGATCGTCGGCCCCAACGCCTGCGGTAAGTCCACCCTGCTGCGCACGATGGCCCGGCTGCTCACCCCGCGACGCGGCACCGTCCTGCTGGACGGCACCGCCATCCGTGACCTGCCCACCCGCGACGTGGCCCGTCGACTCGGCGTCCTGCCGCAGAGTCCGCTGGTGCCCGAGGGCGTCACCGTGGCCGACCTGGTCGGACGTGGCCGGCAGCCGTACCAGCGGTGGTGGCGGCAGTGGTCGTCGTCCGACGCTGCGGCGGTCGACGAGGCGATGGCCCTGGCCGACGTGGCCGACCTGGCCGACCGGCCGGTGGACAGCCTCTCCGGCGGCCAGCGGCAACGGGTGTGGATCGCCATGACCCTCGCCCAGGACACCGAGGCGCTGCTGCTGGACGAGCCGACCACCTTCCTCGACCTGGCCCACCAGGTGGAGGTGCTGGACCTGCTGCACCGGCTCCGCGTCGAGCGGGGCCGGACCGTGGTCGCCGTGCTGCACGACCTCAACCAGGCCGCCCGCTACGCCGACCACCTGGTCGCGATGCGCGCCGGCGCGGTGGTGGCCGCCGGCCCACCCCGGGAGATCCTCACCGCCGAGCTGGTCCGCGACGTCTTCGGGCTGGCCTGCGTCGTGGTTCCCTGCCCGGTGACCGGCGCCCCGCTGGTGATTCCCGCCCACACCGGCGGCCCGGCCCTTCCCGCCGCTGCCGGTCCCGCTGCGCCTGCCGCTGGCTCTGCGCCGGCCGCTGCTGCTGCCGGGTCCGCCGCGCTTGCCGCTGGCCCTGGCGACCCCGATTCGTCGACGGCGTCCGTACCGGACGCCCGATCCGCCGACGGCGACGCGGCCACCCCGCTCGCCGGCACGTACCCCTCGAAAGGACACTGATGCGTCGTCTCGTCGCCGCTCTCGCCGCGGCCGTCGCCCTCGGGGCCGGCCTCACCGCCTGCGGTGAGAGCGACCCGGTCGCCGGCTCCGCCACCGGGGAGACCCGGGAGATCACCCACGCCATGGGCACCACCAAGGTCCCGGCCGAGCCCAAGCGCGTCGTCGTGCTCGACACCGACAAGATCGACACGGCGCTTTCGCTGGGCATCACGCCCGTCGGCGCGGCCACCGCCGGCGAGGCCAAGAGCTGGCCGACGTACTTCGGCGCGGACAAGCTCGCCGGCATCAAGGAGGTCGGGGTGCTCACCGAGCCCGACCTGGAGGCGATCAACGCGCTCAAGCCGGACCTGATCCTCGGCAGCAAGTTCCGCCAGGAGAAGTTCTACGACGAGCTGGCCGCCATCGCGCCGACGGTGTTCACCGACAAGGTGGGCATCACCTGGAAGGACAACTTCCTCCTCGACGGCAAGGCGCTCGGCCGCGAGCAGCAGGCCAAGGACCTGCTCGGCGCGTACGAGAAGCGGGCCAAGGACTTCGGCGCCACCCTCGGCGACCCCGCCGCCCGCAAGGTGTCGATCGTGCGCTTCATCCCGGGCAACATCCGGGTGTACGGGCCGGACTCCTTCTCCGGCATCGTCATCGGCGACACCGGTCTCGGTCGTCCCGAGCGGCAGATGCTGGCCAACAAGGAGGACAAGCGCTTCGACCTGGTCAGCCCCGAGCGGATCGACGAGGTCGACGGCGACGTCATCTTCGTGACCGCGTACGGCGACAAGGCCGCCGCAGAGCAGACCAAGGTGGCCGGCGGAACCCTCTGGAAGGGCCTCGGCGCGGTCAGGGCCGGCAAGGCGTACCCGGTCTCCGACGAGGTCTGGATGACCGGCATCGGCGTCGGCGCCGCCAACAAGATCCTCGACGACCTGGCGAAGTACCTCCCCGCCACCTGATCACCCCGACGCCCCCCGCGCCCCCGCGCGCCGCGCCCCCGCGCGCCGCGCCCCCGCGCACGAGCCCCAAGATTCGAGCAACTTCGGGGAAACTGCTGCCTCGCAAGCCGATGAGGCAGCAGTAACCCTGAAGTTGCTCGGATCTTGGGGCCGGGGGGTGGGGGCCGGGGGCCGGAGGGTGGGGGGTGGGGTGGGGGTCAGCGGGAGCGGGAGCGGAGGGCTTGACGGAGTTCGTCGAGGAAGCCGTCGAAGTCCTCCCGGAATCGTTTCGCCGTTATGTGCAGCACGATCCAGTCCTCACCGACAAGTCGATTGAGGCGACGGCGGTCGCGGTGGAACTGCTCGGGATCGTCATGCCACAGTCCGTCGTATTCGACGGCGACCTTGAGATGCGGCCATGCCAGGTCGAGACGGGCCACGAATCTCCCCTCGCGCTCGACCACGAACTGGGTGACCGGCGTCGGCACCCCGGCGAGCACGATCCGCACGCGAAGTCGGGACTCCGGTGTCGACTCCGAGCCCGCGTCAGCAAGATCGGCCACCCGCACCATGCGTCTCCACCCTCGGTGGCCGATCCGCGCTCGGGCGTTCGCCCGCAGCGGCGCGAGCGCCACCAGGTGCTGGTGAGCGAGCCGATCCACGATGGCGACTGCCTCCTCGGTCGGCAACCACTGGGCCAGATCCCAGCAGATGCGCGTCGGGGTGGTCACCGGGATGTCCTGGTGTCGGGTGACGTCGGCGTCGTCGATCGCGCCGACGTGGACGACGAGCCCCGACACCGGTCCGAACCGTTGGCCGGTGGGCACGAGCACGTCGACGGGTTCGCTGCGGTCGATCGTCGTCGCGCCGTAGAGCGCTGCCGCGCTGCGCCCGGCGATCACCACACCAGGCGGTAGCACGAGCTGGGCTGCGGCGGCGCAACGAGTGCGATGGGTGATCTCGAGTTGGGCATCGGCATAGACGTCTCGGAAGAGTGGGCGCCATGCCGAGCTGCGTAGTTCCGCAGGGGTGAGCAGACCGTCGGCGACGGCGAGGGAACCGCGGAAGACACGCCCCTGCAGTCTCGCCGGACGTCGTGGAGAAGCAGGCATGACGACACCCTGACGGCCAGAGGCGGCCGCCGGCAGCCCCTGTGGATAACTCCCACCGGGGTTAGATTCGCCAAGATCCGCGCAACGTCAGTGGTCTTGCTGCCTCCCAGTCGCGGGAGGCAGCAGTATCCCTGATGTTGCGCGGATCTTGGTTGGGCGGGTGGGCGTGGGCGGGGGCCGGTCGGGGTTTGCGGTTAGGCGGCGGTGGACCAGATGGCGCGGAAGGCGGCGGCTTCGCCGGCCAGCCAGCGTTCGATCTGTTCGGGCTTGGCGTCGGTGGGCATGCGGTGGGCCTGACCGCGCCGGACGTCGACCAGGACCGGCTCGGCGTGCGGGAGGACCGCGTCCATGTGGCGGGCCATCAGGTGCAGGGTGGCGAGCATCGACTCCTCGCTCGGTGGCGCCTCGTCGAAGTGCAGTCGGACCGCGTCGGCGCGACCGTCGGCGTGACGTACGCCGAAATGGGGGTTGATCTTGACGGGCAGGTCGCCCAGCATGGCCAGGGCGTCGCGGGTCTGGGCCAGATCGAGGGTGGCCGGGTCGCCGAGGGAGTGCAGCCAGGCCGTCGCGCCGGGCACCAGCGCCTGGTAGAGCGGGCGCCAGCGTGGCTTGACGACGTCGACCACCCCGGACAGATGCGTGCCGCCGGTGTGGAAGGCGATGTCGGCCTTGAGCGCCTTGACGAACTGGCCGTGCGGGTTGAAGCCGGAGCGGCTGGCGCGCTGCTTGCGCAGACCACCCACGAAGGTCGCCTTGGTGGGGCCGGTGCGGTCGACGTAGCGGGTGAAGCCGAGCAGGGTGGTGTAGGGCGTCAGGGGCGTGGAGGTGGGCGCGGTCACGGGCGTCCTCCCAGTCGTAATCCTGCAGGTCAGGATCTCTATTAGTACATACATTCTAATCGACGGGTCTGACATTGCCCAGCGAAGTTCCGGGGTGAAGCGCGCCCTGCCAATCGCTCACCCGGCTTCGAGATGCAGCAACTTTGCGGCATTTGTGGCGTTATTGTGCCTTGTGGTCATTGGTGTGACGTCCAGGGTCGTCAGCCCTGGCAGGGGCGGGGCGGTGCGAACCGTCCCGTCCGCCGACCCCGCCGTCCACCGGGACCGCTACCTGGACCTGCTGCGGACGCTCGCCCTGGGCCGCGTCGTGCTCTTCCACGTGACCGGTTGGGTCTGGCTGAGCCTGTTGGTGCCGGCGATGGGTCTGATGTTCGGCATCGCCGGCTCGCTGATGGCGGCGTCGCTGGACCGGCACGGTCCGTCGGCCGTGCGCCGGCGGCTGCGCCGGCTGCTGCTGCCGCTGTGGGCGTTCGGAGTGATCACCCTGGCGGTGCTCTCCTTCGGCTGGCGTCCGAGGGGCGTGGCCGGCTGGGCAGAGCTGCTCTGGTGGGTCCTGCCCCTGCGGGTGCCTCCCGTGGGCGGGCCGTCCTGGGCCTGGGCCTTCCACATCGGACTGTGGTACGTCGTCACCTACCTGTGGCTGGTGCTGATGTCGCCGGTCCTTCTGCGGGTGTTGCGTCGCTGGCCGTGGCCCAGCATCGGGGCCGCCACGGCCCTGCCGATCGGGATGCACCTCGCGGAGGTGCACACCGGATACTTCGTCGCCGCCTACCTGTCGTGTTGGCTGCTGGGCTTCGCCCACCACGATCGGCTGCTGCACCGCGTGCCGTTGCGCTGGTACGGCTGCCTCGTCGGGGGTCTGGCCGTGGCTGGCGGGACGTGGGTCGTGACCGCCATGGTGGCCGGCGTGGCGGTCGACCTCAACCACATCGCGGGTGGCACCACACTGTGGTCGATGGCCCTCGTCGCCGTGCTCCTGAGAGTGCGGCCCAGGCTCGTCGGCCGGGTGCCGCTGGACGCCGTGCTGCGATTCGTCAACGCGCGGGCGGTCACCATCTACCTGTGGCACATCCCCGCCAGCCTCGGGATGTTCCTGCTGCTCGCGCCGGTGCTCCCGTACACCTCGGTCGCCTCGATCACACTGCGGCTGGCCGGGGTGTGCCTACTGACCGTCGGGGCGGCGCTGCTGCTCGGCTGGATCGAGGACGTGGCCGCCCGACGTACCCCGACACCGGTGGGCCCTCGGTCGGGCGCCGCCGGTCGGCACCGCGCCGATCGACACCTCAGAGCTGGCCGACGTCGGTGATCCGCACGACCGCCGCGCCGACCTCGTCCGAGGCGACGAGGTCGATCTCGGCGCTGATGCCCCAGTCGTGGTCGCCGTCCGGGTCGTCGAAGATCTGCCGTACGGTCCACCGCTCCCGACCCTGCTCGATCATGAGCAGCGCCGGGCCGCGGGCGTCCGGGCCGACCCCGATCGAGTCGTACGCCTCGAAGTACGGCGCCAGGGCGTCGGCCCACGCGTCGTAGTCCCAGCCGTCCTCGGCGTCCAACTCGGCGAGCAGGTCCCAGCGGCGTAGCGCGGCCAGCTCGACGCGTCGGAACAGCGCGTTGCGCACCAGCACCCGGAACGCCCGCGCGTTGCGGGTCACAGCCGGCGGCCGATCGGTCAGTGCCGCGTGCGCCTGGGCCACCTCGGCCACGTCCGACGGGTTGCGCAGCCGCTCCCACTCGTCGATGAGGCTGGAGTCGACCTGGCGGACCAGCTCGCCCAGCCACTCGATGAGGTCGATCAGCTCCTCGGTCTTGGCGTCCTCGGGCACGGTCTGGCGCAACGTCTTGTACGCGTCGGCCAGGTAGCGCAGGACCAGGCCCTCCGAGCGGGTCAGCCCGTAGAACTGCACGTACTCGGTGAACGTCATGGCCCGCTCGTACATGTCGCGGACGACGGCCTTGGGGGAGAGCTGGTGGTCGGCGACCCACGGGTGGCCCTGCCGGTACATCTCGTACGCGGCCTCCAGCAGCTCCGCCAGGGGCTTCGGGTGGGTCACCTCGTCGAGCAGTTCGATGCGCGCCTCGTACTCGATGCCCTCGGCCTTCATGGCGGCGACCGCCTCGCCGCGCGCCTTGAACTGCTGCGCGGACAGGATCTGCCGGGGGTCGTCGAGGATCGACTCGATCACGCTGAGCACGTCCAGGGCGTACGACGGGGACTCGGCGTCGAGCAGCTCGATGGTGGCCAGGGCGAGGGGGGAGAGCGGCTGGTTGAGGGCGAAGTCGAGCTGGAGGTCGACGGTGAGGCGAATCCGTCGGCCCGTCTCGTCCGGCTCGGGCAGCTCCTCGACCACCCCGCCGGCGCGCAGCGCCCGGTAGATGGCGATGGCGCGGCGGATGTGCCGGCGCTTGGCGGTGGGCTCCTCGTGGTTGTCGGTGAGCAGGTGCCGCATCGCGGTGAACGCGTCCCCGGGGCGGCCGATCACGTTGAGCAGCATCGAGTGGCTGACCTGGAAGCTGGACGTCAGCGGCTCCGGCTCGGCGTCGACCAGCCGGTCGAAGGTGGGCTGCCCCCAGCCGATCGAGCCCTCCGGCGGCTTCTTGCGGACCACCTTGCGCCGCTTCTTCGGGTCGTCGCCGGCCTTGGCGAGCGCCTTCTCGTTGTCGATGACGTGCTCGGGGGCCTGCACCACGACCCGGCCGATGGTGTCGTAGCCGGCCCGGCCGGCCCGCCCGGCGATCTGGTGGAACTCGCGGTTCTTGAGCAGGCGGGTGCGGACCCCGTCGTACTTGCTCAGGCCGGTGAAGAGCACCGTGCGGATCGGCACGTTGATGCCGACGCCGAGGGTGTCGGTGCCACAGATGACCTTGAGTAGGCCGGCCTGGGCGAGGGTCTCGACGAGACGGCGGTACTTGGGCAGCATGCCGGCGTGGTGCACGCCGATGCCGTGCCGGACCAGCCGGGAGAGCGTCTTGCCGAAGCCGGAGGTGAACCGGAAACCGCCGATCGCCTGCGCGATCATGTCCTTCTCGGCGCGCGTGCAGACGTTGACGCTCATCAGTGCCTGGGCGCGTTCCAGCGCGGCGGCCTGCGTGAAGTGGACGACGTACACCGGGGCCTGCTTGGTCTCCAGCAGCTCTTCGAGCGTCTCGTGCAGCGGCGTCATCGCGTACGAGAAGATGAGCGGGACCGGCCGCTCGGCCGAGCGCACGACGGCGGTCGGCCGTCCGGTACGCCGGGTCAGGTCGTCCACGAACCGGGTGGTGTCGCCCAGGGTGGCGGACATCAGGATGAACTGGGCCTGCGGCAGCTCGATGATCGGCACCTGCCACGCCCAACCCCGGTCCGGCTCGGCGTAGAAGTGGAACTCGTCCATGATCACCTGGCCGACGTCGGCCCGCTCACCCTCGCGCAGCGCCAGGTTGGCCAGGATCTCCGCGGTGCAGCAGATGATCGGGGCGTCGGCGTTGACGCTGGCGTCGCCGGTCAGCATGCCGACGTTCTCGGCGCCGAAGACCTCGCAGAGCGCGAAGAACTTCTCCGACACCAGCGCCTTGATCGGCGCGGTGTAGAACGTCGTCCGGTTGTCGGCCAGGGCCGCGAAGTGCGCGGCGACCGCCACCAGGCTCTTACCCGAGCCGGTGGGCGTGTTCATGATCAGGTTCGCGCCGGAGACGATCTCGATGACCGCCTCCTCCTGATGGGGGTAGAGGTCGAGACCACGCTCCTTCGCCCAGCCGGCGAACGCGTCGAAGAGGGTGTCGGGGTCGGCGCTTGTCGGCAGCGCGGCGGTGAGCGTCATAGCCTGTCCATGGTGCCTGGATCATGCCCTCCGGCGCCAACCGGCGCTGTTTCCAGCGCGCAGCCGGACGATCAGTCAGCGCCGGAGGTAGATCAGATCGGCGACCGGCCGGCCGTCCGTGATCGCCCGCCGCTCGAACTTCGTCACCGGGCGGTGCGCCGGCCGGGGCGCGTAGCCGCCGTACGCGTCGACCAGCTCCGGGTCCGCGTCCAGGGTCTCCCGCATCGCCTCGGCGTACTCGGCCCAGTCGGTCGCGCAGTGCAGCACGCCGCCGGGGGCCAGCCGGGACCGCAGCAGCGCCACGTGGGCCGGCTGGATGATCCGCCGCTTGTGGTGCCGGGCCTTCGGCCACGGATCCGGAAAGAACACGTGTACGGCGGCCAGCGCACCCTCTGGCAGGCCGCTGACCAGCTCCAACGCGTCACCCCGCGCCACCCGTACATTCCCCAGGTCAGCGCGGTCCGTCAGGTCGAGCAGGTTGGCGATTCCCGGCGTGTGCACCTCGACCGCCAGATAATCTCGGTCCGGGTCGGCGGCGGCCATCGTGGCGGTGGTGTCACCCATGCCCGAGCCGATCTCCAGCACCACCGGGGCTCGGCGGCCGAAGAGGGCGGCCAGGTCGACGGGCTCGCCCGACACGTCCAGGCCGTACGAGGACCACAGCCGGTCCAGCGCCTCGGTCTGTCGGCTGCTCATCCGCCCCCGGCGGGGGTGGAAGGTGCGGATCATCCGGGCCGTAGGCGCGACGGTGGCGGGATCAGGGTCGGTGGTGGTCACAGCGACCCGAGCGTACGCGACGTCGTCCGCGGATCGGATGTGATGTGCGACCGGGAATGAGAGGATCCAGTTGGTACGGCAGGCCGGGCGGTCCGCTACCCGGCGCGGTCCGACGGCGTCGAGAGGGGGCATCGTGGCAGTGACCCGCGGCGGCGTGCTCCTGTCGGTGGCGACAGTGCTCGCCTTTCCCCTGCTGGCCACCGCTCCCGCACACGCCGCTCCTGCGGCGCTGTCGGCCCCCGCTGCCGCGCCCGCGCCGCAGCCCGGAGGCGTACCGGGTGGCGCTCCCCAACCCACTCCCGTGGTGGACGTCTTCGTCGAGGTGAGCCCGAGCACGGTGCAGCCCGGCTATCTGGTCGGCATCCGGGCCAGCTGTCGGGACAACTCGGTCGGCGCCACCGTCGTCTCGGACGCGTTCGGCGCGGTCGGCGTGCAACCGCAGGGCGGGGTGCTCACCGCCGCGCCGATGGTGCGCGAGCGCACCCGTCCCGGGAACTACCGGGTCAAGCTGGAGTGCCGCGACGGTGAGACGGCGTCGACCATGTTGCAGGTGGTGAAGACGGTGCCTTCCCCCCACCCCAGTCGAGGCCCGGCAACCGGCTTCGGTGGCAGTGCCGGGGGAGTTACCGGCAGGCTGCTGCTGCCCAGCGGCGCGGCGCTCACCGTCGCCGGGCTGGTCATCGCGGTGGTGGCCCTGCGTCGGCCCCGTGCCGTCCGTGGCCTCGGGCGCCGCTGAGCCCCGCCATGGAGATCTTCCGCCCCACACCGCCGCCGGACGGCTCGCGTCCGTCCGCCGGCTCGCGTCCGTCCGGCGGCGCGTGGCTGCCCGGCGATGCCCGCCTGCCCGACGATTCGCGCCCGCCCGCTGGCGCGGGGCCCTCCGCAGGGTCGGCGGTGTCCCGCTCGTCGCGTGTCTCCGGTGACCGGCCGGCGGTGGCCGCCCGTCCGCCGACCGCCGTCGCTCCCCGGCGCAGCCGTGCACCAGGGCGCAGCCCCTGGTCGGTGCCGCTGGCCGTGGTGCTGGTGCTGGTGGGCGTCTTCGCCACCGGCGCGGGACTGGGCCGTTCGGTCGGTCCGCTCGACCTGACTCCGGCCGGCGACGACCGTCCGCCCCGCAGCGAGACGGTCGGGCTGTCGGCCAGCCGCCCGGTACGACTCACCGTTCCGGCGATCAAGGTGGCCGCGCCGGTCGCGCCCGTCGGGCAGGCGCGGGACGGGACGATCGCCGTACCGCCGCTGGAGAAGCACAACGAGACCGGCTGGTACGACCGGGGGCCGACGCCCGGCGAGCCCGGTCCGGCGGTCATCGTCGGGCACGTGGACACCAAGAGCGGTCCGTCGGTCTTCTACGACCTGGGCAAGCTGAAGCCCGGTGACCTGATCGAGGTGGCCCGGGCGGACCGGTCGACGGTGGTGTTCAAGGTCGACACCGTCGAGCGTTTCCCGAAGGACCAGCTACCCGCCGAGCGCATCTACGGCCACGACGGACCGGCAGGGCTGCGGCTGATCACCTGCGGTGGCCAGTTCATCGGCGGTCGCACCGGCTACGCCGACAACGTGATCGCCTTCGCCACCCTCCAGTCGTCCCGCAAGCCCTGACCCGCGCCGGCCTTGCCTTGATCAACACGAGATCGGCGATGGTGTGGTGTCCCGGTAGCGCTGACACCCCCATTTCGCCGAACCCGAGTCGATCAAGCAGCGGGTCGTCGTAGAGCGTGGCGACCCGGCCGTGTTGGCTCCAGAGGAACAGCAGCGGGCAGGCGATCTTTCGGCTCTCTCGGTCGGCCTGGTCCTGGTCGTAGTCCAGCGTCGCCGCCGCCCGGAACTCCTCGCAGATCGCGTGCGCCCTGGCCTGATCACCGAACTGCCGCACGTAAGCCGCCCGTACCTCGGCGGGGAAGGCGTCCTTGCCCTCCGGCCAGTTCTCCAGCATGTAGTCGACCAGCACCTCAGGCGTGGGTGGGGTGATACGTCCTTTGCTCTGCTTCAGCGGAGGAAACGCTCGTGGCCTTCCGGTGTCGCCTTGGTTGAAGCAGAGCAAAGGACGCATGCAGAGGCAGGACACGCGCAAAGCGCCGGCCGGGTGCAGAACGCAGGCCAGGCAGAGCGCGGGAGGCGTGCAGAGGCGGGACTCGTGTAGAGCGCAGGTCGGTGGTGACGACGGTGAAGTGCTCGGCGAGCCGGGGCGCGACCCGGTGCCACATGAGGTGCGTCTCGGGGATGCCGTGCAGCAGCAGGACGGGAGGTCCGTCGCCGCCACGCCGGCCATGGATCGTCGTGCCGGACGTGGCGATGTCGAATTCCTCGAACCCGTCGAACATGACCGGACGCTATCAGCGCACGTCACCGGCGGGACGGGGTTCCGTGGAGCCCGGGAGTGCCGGTCGGTGGTCAGGGCTGGGGGACGTGCAGGGCCACCTCGAACTCCAGGAGGGTCGCGCCGCTGGAGACCGGCGGGCGGGGCGTGTCGCCCTCGGCGGTGGCGTGGGCCTGGCGCGACGAACCCGAGGCCCAGGCTTGGTAAGCCTCCTCGCTCTCCCACCTCGTGTAGACGAAGTAGCGGGTCTCGCCGGCGACCGGGCGGAGCAGTTCGAAGCCGAGGAAGCCGGGGGAGCCTTCCACCGCGCCGGCCCGCGCCGCGAACCGCTTCTCCAACTCGGGGCCGGCGTTCGGGGGAACCTCGATTGCGTTGATCTTCACGACTGCCATCTGCCCACCCTAACCAGCGCTGACGGCCTCCGGTGGCGGCGAGCGGTCAGAACGCCTCGACCGCCGGAACGAGGTCCGCGTCGACCACGATCGGCGCGTGGTCGGAGGGGCCCTTGCCCTTGCGGGCCTCCCGGTCGACGTACGCCGAGCGGACCGCCCGGGCGAACGGCGCGGAGGCGTACACCAGGTCGATTCTCATGCCCTTGTTCTGGTGGAACATCCCGGCGCGGTAGTCCCAGTACGTGAACGGGTGCGGCCCCTTCATCGGCGTGGGCACCACGTCGTCGAGCCCGAGGTCGCGCAGCGCGGCCAGGGCGGCCCGCTCGGCCGGGGTGACGTGCGTGGAGTGGGTGAACACCGCCGGGTCCCAGACGTCGGCGTCGGTCGGTGCGACGTTGAAGTCGCCGGAGACGGCCAACGGCAGGCCGCCGGCCAGCTCCGCTTCCAGCGCGTCGCGCAGCGCCGCGAACCAGGCCAGCTTGTACGCGTAGTGCGGGTCGTCGGGCGTACGCCCGTTGGGGACGTACACCGACCAGACCCGCACCCCGGCGCAGGTGGCGGAGATGGCTCTGGCCTCCGGCTCGGGAAAGCCGGGCTCACCCGCGAAGCCGACGCGGACGTCCTCCAGGCCGACCCGGGACAGGATCGCGACCCCGTTCCAGCGGCCGTCGCTGTGGCTGGCGACGCGGTAGCCGAGCTCGCCCACCTCGGCCACCGGGAAGGCGCCGTCCGGGCACTTCGTCTCCTGCAGGCAGACGACGTCGGGTGCGGTGCCGGCCAGCCACTCCAGCAGCCGGGGGAGCCGTGCCTTCACCGAGTTCACGTTCCAGGTCGCCAGGCGCATGCCTCCACCCTGCCGCATCCGCCGCCACGACGCGGGCTCAGCCGCGCGCCGTGTCGGCGTCCGTGGCGGCGGAGGGCTGCCGGCTCAGTTGCCCGGGGTGTCGCCGGGGCGGGTCTGTTCGGCCAGGAACCGTTCCAGCTCCGCGCCGAGTTCGTCGGCGGTGGGCAGCGGACCGGCGTCCGGGGCGAGCAGACTGCGTTCGCCGCGGCCTCGGGCGAAGGCGTCGTACTGCTCTTCCAGTGCCTGGACCAGGGCGGCGGCGTCCTCGGTCTGGGCGACCTGCCGGTCGATCTCCACCCGGACCACCTCGGCGGCCGAGCGCAGACCGTCGCCGGGTAGCAGCAGGCCCGTGCTGCGGGACACGGCGCTCAGCAGCACCTCGGCGGCGGCCGGGTACTCGGTCTGCGCCACGTAGTGCGGCACGTGTGCGGCGAAGCCGAGCGCGTCGCGGCCCTGCTCGCCGAGGCGGAACTCCAGCAGGTGGCCGACGCTGCCGGGCACCTGGACCCGTTGCAGCCACGGCTCGTACCCGCTGATCAGTTCGGGGCGGGTGGCGTGGGCGGTCACGCCGGTCGGCCGGGTGTGCGGCACCGCCATCGGGATCGAGTTGAGCCCGACGGTGAGTCGTACGTCGAGCCGGGCGGCGAGCCCTGCGACGGCGGCGGTGAACCGCTCCCACTGAAGGTCCGGCTCGGGGCCGGTGAGCAGGAGAAACGGAGTCTCGTCGTCGTCGTGCAGCAGGTGCAGCTCCAGCTCCGGCGCGTCGAAGCTCTCCCAGTGGTCCTCGTTGAAGGTCATCACCGGTCGCCGGGAGCGGTAGTCGAAGAGCTGGTCCACGTCGAAGGTCGCGATCGGCCGGCCCTCGAGCGAGGTGAGCAGTTGCTCGCGGGCGAGCCGGCTGGCGTTGCCGGCGTCCACGAACCCGGTGAGGGCCTGGATCAGGACCGGTTGCCCGAGTTCGGGCAGATCGTCGGTGAGCTGGTAGAGCTCGTGTGGGTCGAGCACCGGTGCGGACCTCCCTGGAATGTGCCTACTCGGATGCCGTCGCGACGGGTGGCACCCGGTTCGGGCAACGTACAGGCCATCCTGGTGCATTCCTGAGTCGGGCGATCCGTCGCCCGCCCGCTGGGCACGATCGGACGAACCACCCGATTACGCCAATCGGCCGATGGGCGGTTCAACCCAAAGGCCGAGTTTGTCGATCATGTCGGGTCGCGCGGTCCGATGTCCGTCCGTGTCGCCGTCCGTGTCGCCGCACGAGGTCCGCCGCTTTTCTCCGGTACGCGAGGTCCGTTCCTCGGGCGAGTCGACTGGCCCCGCTCGTCCACCGGGGTGACCCGATTCTGTGGCGAGGGCCACGTGATCACTGTGCGTGATCGGGGTTTCCGTCTGCCTAGCCTCGGCTGATGCGTGACGACGGCACCCTCGACGACCCGTACGCCCCGAGCAGCCCCACTACCGAAACAGGGGAAGGCACCTCAGCCGAACGGACAACCGCCGCGAGTCGGCTCCGGGCGTACGCCCGCGACCTGAGCGGCCGACGCCGCGCCCGGGTGGCACTCGCCACCGGCGTGGTCTGCTGTCTCGGTCTGGCCGCCGTCGCGCAGGTCCGGGACCAGGACGCCGACGCGCAGGCGACCGAGAAGACCTCCGGCGTCGAACTGGCGCAGCGCGCCGAGCAGCAGGCCGCGTCCCGCGGGCTCGACCGCTCGGCGGCCCCGTCCGCCACCCCGTCGGCGTCCGCCACCCCGTCGGCGTCCGCCACCCCGTCGGCGTCCGCCACCCCGTCGGCGTCCGCCACCCCCGCCGACCCGGACGCCACCCCCCGCGCGCGCAAGGTCGTCCCGACGAAGCCGAGCCGCCCGGCGCCCGTCGCCGGTCTCGACAAGGCCCAGATGGAGAACGCCGAGGCGATCGTCCGCGCCGGCCGCAAGATGGGCATCCCGCGCCGTGGCCTGGTCATCGCGGTGGCGACCGCCATGCAGGAGAGCAACCTCTACAACGTCGCCAGCGGGGTCCTGCCGGAGTCGCAGGACTACCCGCACCAGGGCGTCGGCTGGGACCACGACTCGGTCGGACTGTTCCAGCAGCGCTCCAGCAGTGGCTGGGGTCCGGTCGGTCGGTTGATGGACCCGGAGTTCGCGACCCGGCAGTTCCTCACGGCACTTGAGCAGGTGCCCGGCTGGCAGCAGATGCGCCTCACCGACGCCGCCCAGGCGGTCCAGGTCTCCGCGTACCCGGAGTACTACCAGCAGCACGAGTGGCGGGCCACCCGGGTCGTCGACGCCATCGTTCCGAGCGGGCGGTAGCCTACCGACCACTGTGGACGGTGAGGATTGAGCCTGTCGCGTCCCGGGTACATCCGTTGCGGGTTCGGGGTACACATGACTGAGGGATCACCGACAGGAGGACGACATGTCTCTGATGCAGCGGATCAGCACGTTCCTGCGATCACCCAAGGGTCAGCAGCTGGTGGACCGGGGCCGGCGCGAGCTGGCCAAGCCCGAGAACCAGCAGAAGCTCAAGGGGTTGGCCACCCGGCTGTCCAACCGCCGTCGCTGACCGCGTCACCGGCCGTCCTGCCCGTACCCACCTCTGGGGAGACCCGTTGACCGACACCCCGCCCGCCAACGGTCAACCCACGGCGCCCACCCCCGAGCCGGCGGCCGGTCTGCCGGCCGTGCCGGCGGCCGCCCCCGAGGGCCCGCCGGCCCGACTGTGGGACCGGATGCGCGACGATCCGCAGTACGCGCCGGAGCACCTCGCCCTGGAGGCGGTACGCCGACTCGGGCCGGAGGCCGCGCAGTGGGCCGGCCGGGCTCGCCACGACAACCCCGGCGTCTCGGCGGACGTCCTGGCCGACCAGGCGGTCCGCAAGTTCGTCAACCTGGCCCGCCTGTCCGGGGCGGTCTCCGGCGCGGCCGGGCTGCCGGGCGCCGTCCTCGACGTCGGGGTGCTGGCCTGGACCCAGGCGCGCATGGTCCTGCACGTCGCCGCCGCGTACGACGTCGACCCGCTGCACAGCGACCGGGCCACCGATCTGCTCGTGCTCCAGCGGGTGCACAAGGTCGCCGAGAGCGCCCGCCTCGCGCTGGGGGTGGCTGCCGGCCGGGAGCGCGCCGACGCGCTGTTCGGCCTGGGGGGCCAGCGTCCGCTGGGCCGGGTCATGGTGCAGCTCGGCGTCCGGCTGGCCCAGATGGCAGGTGTACGGGCGGCCAAGCGACTCGTCGCCAAGATCGTCCCGGGGGCCGCGATCGTGCTCGGCACCTGGGCCAACTCGTCCGCCACGAAGGATCTGGCCGAGCGTTCCCGGGCGCTCTACGGCCGCCGGGGCACCGACGTCCCGGAGCCGCGTCGCCCCTGACCCGCCCCTCGCGGGGGGTGGGCTCAGTCGGCCAGGCCGGAGGCGCGCCAGGTCACCTCGGCCAGCCGGTCCTGACCGGAGGCGTTGGGGTGGAACCAGTCCAGCGGGTTGAGCAGGTCCAGGGTGAACCGGACCCGGTGCGCCGCGCCGCCGTCGTGTCGGCAGCGCGAGCCGTACGCCCGGCAGGCCGCGACCAACTGCGCGTTGTACGCGTCGATCCGCTCGCGGACTGCGGCTCGGCGGGCCTTGTCGGCGGGCGCGTTCGACGTCGCGTTGGCCAGCAGCGCCGGGCAGATGCCCCGCTTCCACACGCGCGTCGCCCGCCCGTCGTCGTGTCCGACCTCCCAGAGCCGGTACAGGTCGGGGATGCTCACCACCAGCACCCGGGCCTTCGGCCGGCCGGTGCGCAGTGCCCGCAGACCCCGGTCGACGTCGGCCCGGAACTGGGTCACCGACGTCATGGCGTCCACCCCGCCCCGGCAGATGTCGTTGGCCCCGATCAGCACCGTGACGTAGTCGGCGCGGTCGCGTACGGCTGCCTGGGCCTGGCCTTCGAGGGCGTCGGCGCGGGCACCGGGCCGCGCGTGGTTGTACGCCCGGCCGCGGATCGCCGAGTTCTGGTCGAGCAGCCGCCGGTAGTGGCTGTTCACCCGCAGGCCGTCCCCTGTCGACCAGGAGTTGCGCTCGCAGGAGGTGAGCACCAGGCAGGAGGCGAAGCCGGTGCTGATCGAGTCGCCGAGGGCGGCGATGCCGCCGGGACCACCGGACGAGGGCGTGCTCTTCGTGGGACGCGGTGACGCGGACGTGCCGCCCTCACAGGCCAGCGCCACCAGCGCGGCGAGGCAGGCCAGGGCGGCGACCCAGCGTCGAGGCATGACATCCCCCGTCTCGCAGCACAGAGCGACAGCTCGGTAACTCTATGCGCTGGACGTGGTCGGGCGGGAAGTTGCTGTCGGGTATGCGGCGAACGGGACCCGGACCTGCCGACGGGATGCTATAAGCGTTGCCACGTCGGGATTCGGCTACCGGTTAACCGCGCCGATCGGGGGTAGATCGTCAGGTATGACGAGATCGCAGCCCCGGCGCGCCCGTGGCACGGTCGGCCACGCGTACAGCGCCCTGAACCTCCGGCTCACCCTCGCCAGCTTCGGTCTGGTGATCATGGTGGTCTTCGCGGTGCTGGCGTTCTGGGCCGGCATCGCCTGGCTCGGCGTGCTCTGCGCGATCCTCGCCGCCGTAGCCGTGGTCGACCTGGTCGTGATCCAACGCCGCCGCGCCGCCCGCCGCCGCGAGGAGCCGGGCGTACGACACTCGCTGTTCGAGTGACAGGAGGACGAGATGCCCCACATCGCCACCACCAACCCCGCCACCGGTCAGGTGCTCAAGACCTACGAGGCGATGTCCACCGAACAGCTCGACGCCGCCATCGAGCGCACCGACCTCGCGTACCGGCACCTGCGCGGCACAGGCGTCGACGAGCGCGCCCGGTGGATGAACGCCGCCGCCGACCTCCTCGACGCCGAGCGGGACGAGATCGCCCGGATCATGACCACGGAGATGGGCAAGACGTACGCGGCCGCGCAGGCCGAGGTGACCAAGTGCGCCGCGGCCGCCCGCTTCTACGCCGACAAGGCGTCCGCGTTCCTCGCCGACCAGCCGGCCGACGCCGCCGCCGTGAAGGCGACCAGGGCGTTCATCCGTTACCAGCCGATCGGCGTGGTGCTCGCCGTGATGCCGTGGAACTTCCCGCTGTGGCAGGTGATGCGGTTCGCCGCCCCGGCGTTGATGGCCGGCAACACGGGCCTGCTCAAGCACGCCTCGAACGTGCCGCAGACCGCGCTGCTGCTGGAGGACGTGTTCCGCCGCGCCGGCTTCCCGGAGGGTGCGTTCACCACCCTGCTGGTCGGCTCGGACGCCGTCGAGCGCATCCTCGCCGACCCCCGGGTACGCGCCGCGACACTGACCGGCAGCGAGGCGGCCGGGCGCTCCATCGCCCAGATCGCCGGCCGGGAGCTGAAGAGGACGGTCCTGGAGCTGGGCGGCAGCGACCCCTTCGTGGTGATGCCCTCGGCCGATGTGGACCGGGCCGCCGAGGTGGCCACGACCGCCCGCTGCCAGAACAACGGCCAGTCCTGCATCGCCGCCAAGCGCTTCATCGTGCACACCGACGTCTTCGACGCGTTCGCCGAGAAGTTCGCCGCGAACATGGCCGCGCTGCGCGTCGGCGACCCGATGGACGCGGACACCGACGTGGGACCGCTGGCCAGCGAACACGGCCGCGACGAGGTGCACGCCCAGGTACGCGACGCGGTGGACAACGGCGCGACGGTGCTCTGCGGCGGTGAGCTGCCCAGCGGCGACGGGTGGTTCTACCCGCCGACCGTCGTCACCGACCTGACGCCGCAGATGCGGATGTGGTCCGAGGAGGTGTTCGGGCCGGTCGCCGGCCTGTACCGGGTGTCGTCCTACGAGGAGGCGATCGAGGTGGCCAACGGCACGAGCTTCGGACTCGGGTCGAACGCCTGGACCCGGGACCCGGCCGAGCAGGAGAGCTTCGCCACCGACCTGGACGCCGGCAACGTCTTCGTCAACGGCATGACCACCTCCTACCCGGAGCTGCCCTTCGGTGGCGTGAAGAACTCCGGCTACGGGCGGGAGCTGTCCGAGCTGGGCATGCGGGAGTTCTGCAACACCAAGACGGTGTGGGTGGGCGAGGGGGCGGCGTCGGCCGGCGCCGGCGCGCACGCCGAGTAACACGCATCACCGGACGTCGTCGTGGGTAGGAGGTGCGCCCATGACGACGTTCGGGTTCCACGCCTCCCACGAGCAGATCAACCCCCGCGCCCTGTTGGAAGCGGTGATGCACGCCGAGCGGGCCGGCTTCGACGCCGCCATGTGCTCCGACCACTTCTCGCCGTGGAGCGAGCGGCAGGGCGAATCCGGCTTCGCCTGGTCCTGGCTCGGCGCGGCCCTCCAGGCCACCGGCATGCCGTTCGGCGTCGTCAACGCCCCCGGCCAGCGGTACCACCCGGCGATCATCGCGCAGGCGATCGGCACCCTCGGCGCGATGTACCCGGGCCGGTTCTGGGCCGCCCTCGGCACCGGCGAGGCCAGCAACGAGCACATCACCGGCGACGTGTGGCCGCGCAAGGACGTCCGCTCCGCCCGGCTGCGCGAGTGCGTGGACGTGATCCGCGCGCTGCTGGCCGGCGAGGAGGTCAGCCACGACGGCCTCGTCCGGGTGGACCGGGCCCGGCTGTGGACGCGTCCCGAGGAGCCGCCCGCGCTGGTCGGCGCTGCCGTCAGCGTCGCCACCGCCCGCTGGTGCGCCGAGTGGGCCGACGGCCTGATCACGGTGAACGCGCCGGTGGAGCACCTGCGGGCGATGATCGACGCGTACCGGGACGCCGGTGGCCGTGGACCGCTGCACCTCCAGGTGCACGTCTCCTGGGCCACGGAGCAGGCGCAGGCCGAGGCGATCGCGTACGACCAGTGGCGCAGCAACGTCTTCGCCCCTCCGGTCTGCTGGGACCTGGAGACCGTCGAGCACTTCGACGTGGCCTCGGCCGACGTACCCGCCGAGCGGGTCGCCCAGGTGGTGAACGTCTCAGCCGACCTGGGCCGGCACGTCGGCTGGCTCCAGGAGTACGTGGCGCTCGGCTTCGACCAGATCGCCCTGCACCACGTCGGGCAGGAGCAGCGCGGGTTCATCGACGCGTTCGGCGCCGAGGTGCTGCCGAAGCTGCGCCCGACGGGCTGATCCGACCTCGGCGACGCGACCCCTAGGCTCGTACCCCATGGAAAGCCTGTTTCCGGTCGTCGTCTTCCTGGCGATCGCCACCCTCGGCGCGGCGCTGGCCCGCCGACTCGGTCTGCTCGCGCCGATCCTGCTGGTCGTACTCGGACTGGCCCTGTCCTTCGTTCCGGGCTTCCCGCAGATCCACCTCGAGCCGGAGCTGGTGCTGATCGGCATCCTGCCGCCGTTGCTGTACGTCGCGGCACTGGAGACGTCGGTGCCGGCGTTCAAGAACAACATCCGGCCGATCCTGCTGCTCGCCGTGGGTCTGGTGCTGTTCACCGCGTTCGCGGTGGGCGTCGTGCTGCACCTGCTGCTGCCGCAGGTCCCGTTCGCGATCTGCCTGGCCCTCGGCGCGGTGGTCGCGCCGCCGGACGCCGTGGCCGCCACGGCCGTCGCCCGTCGCGTCGGGCTGCCGCGCCGGGTGGTCACGATCCTGGAGGGCGAGAGCCTCGTCAACGACGCCACCGCGCTGGTGCTGCTGCGCGTCGCGACAATGGCCACCATCGGTTCGGCGGTCGGCACGACGGACGTGGCCATCGAGGTGCTGCGCGCCACCGGCGGCGGCATCCTGATCGGCGCCCTCGGCGCGGTGGTCTTCGGCTTCCTGCACCGGCGGATCAGTGACCCGCTGCTGGACAACGCGCTGTCGTTGATCATCCCGTTCGCGGTGGTCTTCACCGCCGAGCACATCCACGCCTCCGGTGTGGTCGCCGTGGTCGTCACCGGGCTCGCCCTCGGGCACAAGCTGCCGCAACTGTTGTCGGAGGCGTCCCGGTTGCAGGTGGGCGCGTTCTGGCGGCTGGTCCGCTTCCTGCTGGAAGGACTGGTCTTCCTCCTGGTCGGGCTGCAACTCCGCGAGGTGCTGGGGGACCTCGACGAGCCGGCCGGCTCGCTCATCCTGATCACGTTCGTGGTGCTGGCCACCGTCTTCCTGACCCGCTTCGTCTGGCTCTTCCCGGCCACCTACCTGGCCCGGTTGGTTCCCCGAATCCGCCGCCGGGACGCGGCACCGTCGCCGAAGATCCCGATCATCATCGGCTGGGCCGGGATGCGGGGCGTGGTGACACTCGCCGCCGCCCTGGCCCTGCCGCTGACCCTGGCCGACGACGAGCCGTACCCGCGGGCCCTGTTCATCTGGCTGGCCTTCGCGGTGATCGTGGTCACCCTGGTCGGCCAGGGGGCCACCCTCCCGCTGGTCGCCCGCCGCCTGAAACTGCCCCAGGACGACCCGGTGCAGGACGCGTTGTCGGCGGCCGGAGTGCAGCAGCAGGCCAGCAGGGCAGCGCGGGAACGGTTGGAGGAACTGGCCGACAGCGCTCCGGCGCCCGTGGTGGACCGGCTGCGCCGGGTGCTGGAGGACCGCACCAACATGGCCTGGGAAAGGCTCGGCGGCGACGAGCGCGAAACCCCCTCGCAGGCGTACGGTCGGCTGCGACAAGAGATGATCGACGCCGAGCGGGACGTGTTCCGGGCTGCCCGGGACTCCGGTCGGATTCCTGAGGAGGTGCTGGTGCAGGCCTATCGTGACCTGGACCTGGAAGAGTCGCTGTTGCGGCAGGAGGTGGAGCAGTGAGCTGTCAGCACCTGGCCGAGGCCGGCACGGCCGAGCCGCTTACCCCCGACGAGTGCGCGGACTGCGTCGCCATCGGCAACACCTACTGGGTGCACCTGCGTACGTGCCTGAGCTGCGGCCAGGTCGGCTGCTGCGACTCGTCGCCGAACCAGCACGCGAGCAAGCACTTCGCGTCGACAGGTCACCCGGTGATCCGCTCGGCGCAGCCGGGCGAGGCGTGGCGCTGGTGCTTCGTCGACGAGGAGATCGGCTGACGCTCAGTCGAGCCGACGGACGAGGATCTGACCGGGCCACGGTTCACGGCCCGGTCGCACGACGGTGAACGGCTCGGTGGCGGTAAAGCCGCAGCTCTCGTAGAACCGGACGAGCGCCCGGTCGTCGCCGCCGTAGCAGTCCACCCGCAGCAGGCCCAACCCCCGTGCCCGGGCCAGGTCGGCGGCGTGTTCCAGCAGCCGGGCCCCGATCCCCAGCCCGGTGTGCATCCGGTCGGTGACCAGCAGCCGGACGTAGAGTTCCGGTTCGGTGGCCGGGGGCACGTGCTCGGTGGCGGCACCCACCACCAGCGCCCCGACCGGACGGTCGCCCCGCTTCGCCAGGTACAGGCCGCCGCTCGCGGCCCAGTCGTCGGCGCGGGCGATCTGACCGGGATCGGTGGAGGGCGGCTGGGTGCCCCACTGCCCGGTCCGGCCGCGCGCCACCAACCAGGCGGTGGCCACGTCGAGCAGCCGCAGCACGGCTTCGGCGTCGTCGGGACCGCCGCGGTGAATGGTGAAGGTCGGCTGATCCGTCATGCCCGGCATTCTGCTAGGCCCGGCGGGTGTCCAACGCCCGCCGGGTCGGCACGGGGTGGCCCGCTCACTGTCGGTGGCCTGGGTGGCGGTATCGGACGACGCGAGGCTGATCACAGCAGCGGCCCGAGAGGCCTTGTCATCGCAGCTGGCGGCTGGAACTCCGTCACGTTCGCCGGTGGTAGTGGTTGCGGCGGGGGAACTGGTCGGGATCGAGCCAGGCCGGCGGGACGAATTCCGGGTGGCCGTCGCCGCCGATGCGGACGGCCCAATCGCCCCGGTGGACGTGCCGATGGTGGTGGCCGCAGAGGAGCACCGCGTTGGTCAGGCTGGTGTCGCCGCCGTCGGCCCAGTGGCGGATGTGGTGGGCGTCGCACCAGCGGGGTGGCCGGTCGCAGCCGGGAAAGGCGCAGCCTCGGTCCCGCAGGACCAGCGCGCGACGCAGGGGGCCGGTGACGAGTCGGCGCTGCCGGCCCACGTCGAGCGCCTGGCCGGCGCTGCCGAGCACGGCGGGCAGGATCGCCGCGTCGCAGGCGAGTCGCCGCACGGTGTCGGCGGTCAGTCCGAAGCCGGTGTCGAGGGCACCCGCGCCGAGCTGCCGGGCCAGCACGTCGTAGCTGGTGGTGACAACGATCTGCGCCGGCTCGCCGCCGTGTTCGGGCAGCTCACCGGTGCGCAGGGCGAGCCGGCACAGGTCGGCGAGCGCGTCGTGCCGTCGTTGCCCGGGGCAGCGCGGGTCGTCCGGACCGGACGGCGAGGTCAACGGGTCGAGCGCGGCGCGCAGCAGACCGGCCGCCTCGGCGTCCAGGTTGCCGGACAGTCGCAGCCGACCGTCGCGTAGCTCGGAGACCGTGACATGCCGGTCGCGGTCGGCGCGGCGCGCCTCGGCTTCCAAAGCCGCCCTGGCGGCGGCTTCGGCGAGCTCCGGGGCGACATGGTCGAGGACCCGGGTGCCAAGCTTGCGCAGTAGGGTCGGCTCGAACGTCCCGGCCCACTGGATGAGGACGCCGACCGCCTTCTCGGCCGCCTCGGCGCCAGCGGCCGTGTGCACCGTCTGGACGGTCTCGCCGATGACCCGCGCCTGCTCGACAGTGATGTCTCCGTCGGCCAGCGCGGCGCGCACCCCGGGCGCTCCGCCATCGAGCGCCCCGGCGAGATCGACCAGCCGGCGAGCGGCGGAACCGTCGAGCCGCAGCCGGTCCCGCAGCCAGACCGCCGTCGACGACGCGCCCTGCGCCCGCGCCGTGCCCCGGCCGTCCACCTCACGCACGAGCGCCAGTTGGACGGCCGCCAGGCGTTGCGCGAGTCGGTGCGCGGCGTCGAGGGCCGCGACGAGGTCGTGCTCGGAAAGGGCCCAGGCCGGAGCATCGAGGCAGTCGGCCACCGCCGCCCCCGCCTGCGCCAGCCCCTCCAGCATGCATCGATGTTAGAACACACGTACGACAATTTTCGGGGTTGACCGGGACGGCGGCGAAGCACCTTATGGTGCCGGACGAGCGGCGTGGCGCTCTGCCAGGTGCTGGCCGGATCCGCGGTCCGCGGCGACCAGATGCACCTCGCCCTGCTGACGGCGACGTACGCGACAGCTCCAATCCGGACCCCGTCGGCGAGCAGCAGATCCCAGATGCGGCCCGCCACCAGTGCGATCACGTGTGCGTCCGTGGCGGCCGGACGGACGAGGCAGTCCTCGCGCCAGCGGGGCACCACCTCGGTCGGCCACACCCGACGCTCGGCGTCGGTCAGTCCACCGCCTCCACGGCTCTCGCCGTGACTGAAGAGGCGGGTCGGATCGGCTGACTTTCGCCCGTCACGGGGACATCGACCGTGGCTTCCGCCGCCTATGATCTCCGGCTTCGGCTGGAACAGGACGGGGGACGTACGTGATCAAGGCGGTTTTCTTCGATGTCGGTGGTGTTGTTCTCGACGAGTCCCGCGAGTTCGCGGCCTGGGCGGACTGGCTCGGCGTCCCTCGGCACACGTTGTCGGCGGTCTTCGGCGCGGTCGTCGCGCGGGGTCAGGACTACCGGGAGACGTTCCGGACCTTCCGGCCCGACTTCGACCTCGACGCCGAACTCTCCCGTCGGGCGGCCGCCGGTCAGCCGGAGACGTTCGGCGCGGAGGATCTCTACCCGGACGCGCGCGGCTGCCTGACCGCCCTGCGCGACCAGGGCCTGCTGGTGGGCTTGGCGGGTAACCAGCCGGCACACGCCGAGTCGACCCTGCGGGCTCTCGGCCTTGACGTGGACGTGATCGGCACGTCGCACGGCTGGGGGGTGGCGAAGCCGGCGCCGGCCTTCTTCGAGCGGGTCGTGGCCGAGGGCGGCGGCGACGCCTCGTCGATCCTGTACGTCGGGGATCGGCCCGACAACGACGCCCGTCCGGCTCAGCAGGCCGGCATGAAGACGTGCCTGATCCGGCGCTCTCCCTGGGGCCACATCCTCGACATGCCGGCCGTGGCCGACCGGTGCCTGTTCCGCATCGACTCGCTGCACGAGCTGCCGGGCCTGGTCGCCGGGCACAACAGGCACTAGCTGTGCTGTCCGGGTGGGCCTGGTGGCCGCCCCCGAGGGGGGAGGGGGCGGCCACCAGGGATCGGGGTCAGGACAGCGAGCAGGCGTTCCCGTTGACGGTGACCAGCCCCGGGTTGGGGTTGGCGCCGCCGTTGGTCGTCGCGTTGAAGCCGAACGTCACCGTGCCGCCGGGGACGATCTTGGCGTTGTGCGACTCGTTCTTCGCCGTGACCGTCGCGCCGGACTGGGTGACCTTTGCGAGCCACGCCTCCCGGACGCGCTGGTCACCGGTGAACGCGAACCGGACGCTCCAGCCGTTGACGGCCGTGGTCCCGGTGTTGCGGATGGTCAACTGCGCGGTGAACCCGGTGCCGCCCTCCCAGGTGCCGTAGTTGGCGTAGTTCACCGAGCAGGTGACGGCCGGTACCGCGCCGGCGTCGCCCTGGTCGGCCAGGAACGAGGAGATCCAGGCCAACGCCGAGTTCCAGTTGATCGCCACCTCGTTCGTGGAGTACGAGTTGATGTCGTCCACGTAGCAGAACATCGGCTTGCAGCCGGCGAGCAACTGCGCCACGAACGGATCCTGTAGTGCGGCGTTCGCGCCACCGGCGAGGGAGCCGGCGGGCGGGTGGGGCAGGTTGGCGTCGAGCTGGTGGCCGAAGATCCGGCTGTGCTGGTTCTGCGCGGCGTGCTCGCCCCAACCGGTGACGTAGGAGATGTTCAGCGCGTTGCGGCCGAGGATGTAGTCCATCGCCTGCACGGCGCCGTCGCGGTAACGGGCGTCGCGGGTCAGGTCGAAGGCGGTGGCCAGGACGATCGCGTTGTTGATGATGCTGCTGTTGGCGCCCCAGAAGTAGCTGTTCGCGTCACCGGGCATCGGCAGCCCGTACGCCTGCCGGCGCAGTTCGGCGAGGTACGCGTCGGCGGCGGCGGTGACCGAGGCACGCACCCGGGTCAGCTCGGCGGCGGGCAGTCCGTTGGGGACGGTGGCCAGGTCGAGGCGGCCGAGCGCGGCGACGCTCTGCCAGCCGAAGCCGCGCGGGTCGAACACGTCGCCGGTGTGGTGCGGCGACGCGGTCAGGTCGGTCAGGTAGGTCTGCGCCCCGGTGGTGAGGTACAGCTCGGCAGCCGCCCAGTAGAACTCGTCGGTGACGTTCGAGTCGTCGTACGCGCCGCCGCCGGTGCCGTCGGTCGGGCTGGCGTACACCGCGGGGTGGGCCTTGGCGGCGGCGTAGGCCGTCTTCGCGGCCGTGCCGCAGCGGGACGCGAACGCCGCGTCGTACGGCGCGAAGAGTCGCGCGCACTGGGCGGCGGTCGCGGCCATGTTGAGAGTGGCCGCGGTCGACGGCGGGTGCAGCTCGCGCGGCTGCGGGTCGTCCTGCGGGGCGAGCGGCAGGCCGGTCCAGTTCTTGTCGTGGATCTTGTGGTGGACCATGCCGGCGAGCGGTTTGCCGGCCGGCACCTGCATCCGCAGGAGGAACTCCAGCTCCCAGCGGGCCTCGTCGAGGACGTCCGGCACGCCGTTGCCGCGCTCGGGCACCCGCAGGGTGCTGTCGGCCAGCCCGGCGCCGCCGTTGGCGGTGGCCGCCGTCTTGGTCCGCTCGAAGGTGTTCAGCAGCTGGTAGGTGGCGATGCCGCCGTTGACCACGTACTTGCCGTGGTCGCCGGCGTCGTACCAGCCGCCGCGCACGTCCAGCGAGTAGTCGCAGACGCCCGGCTGGCAGGGCACGTTGGTGTCGCCCTGGTTGGGCGCGACGTCGAGGTGGCCGGCGGGGCGGGCGTACTCGTCGCCGATCAGGTCACCGTCGATGGCGATGCCACTACGCTGGGCGTAGAAGAACTGCATCGAGTCCGAGCGCAGTTGCTTGTAGAGGGTGCCGGAGATGTCGAACGGGTGGCTGGTTTCGCCGTCGACGGTGAGCGTCAGGCCGGTGCCCGGCGTGCGGTAGCTGGAGAAGTCGACGGTCTGCACGTTCTGCCCGGAGGCGGCGTCGACGCCGCGCGTGGTGGTCGTGCCGCTCGCGAGGACGGCCCCGGACGCCGAGTGGAGCTGCCAGGGCAGCGGCGTGGTCGCCTCGGTGACCACTGTGGCGTTCTTCGGGCCCCCCGGCAGGAGGCCGACCTGGTTGACGCGTACCCGGGGGCCGGTGTCCGGCTCGTACGGCGCGGGTGGCTCGCCGCCGCGCAACGACACGTCGTCGAGGCAGATGGTCTGCGCCTGCGCGCTACCGCCGACCTGGAAGATTAGTTGAGCGTTCTGGTTGTCGTCCGGGACGGTGAAGGTCGACTCGACGCGCTGGGTGGTGCCGGTGGCGGCGGCGTCCACGGCGGCGTACGTCGTGTACGGGGCACTGCCGAGCTGGAGCACGGCCTTGACCGCCGTGCCGGGCGTGGCGGTGATGTCGAAGCCGAGCTTGTATTCGGCGCCGGCGATCAGTGGCACGCCGTCCTGACCGATGCCGGCGTCCCACGGGTTGGCGAGTCCGCCGGGGACGGTGGCGCACAGCCGGCCGTCGGTGACCGTGAGCGGGTCGGTGCCGTAGGAGAACCACGGGCTCACGCCCGCGCTGAAGTCCCCGTTGTCGATCTGCTCGGGGGCGTCCGGCGGAGGGTCGGCGTAGGCCGCGCCGGCGCCCGCGCCGGTGAGGGCCAGCGTGGTCGCCGCGGCCAGGAGGAGGCGGCGTTTGGATGACGTCACGGGGGAGTCCTTCCGGGACGGGAGGTGAGGCAGGTGGCGGTGGTGACCTGGGAGCGCTCCCAGCTCGAAGCTCGATGTTTCCAGTGGCGATACCTCCTGTCAATTGATCTGACTGGATGGGATCTGCCGTCCGACGAGGGCGCGGGGAGCGGCACGCGGTGAAATGCGAGACGTGAGATTGGCCGCGCCACGCGCCGTCGTCCTGATCTCCTAGAGACAACTGAGCCCTTCGCCTGGCAGGCTGCCTCCCATGACCCTGAAGCTGCGTTCCGTGGGAACGAGCGACCGTGGGCTGATCCGCAGCGGAAACCAGGACGCCCTGCACGCCGGCGCCTGGCTCGTCGCGGTCGCCGACGGCATGGGCGGAATGGCCGCCGGAGACCTCGCCAGCTCGCTCACCATCGACGCGGTCGCTCCGCTGGACGTCGAGACACCCGAGGACGCTTTGGTGGCCGCCCTCCAGGACGGCATCGCGCTGGCCACCGCTCGGATCAAGCAGGCGGTCGTCGACGACCCCGAGCGTCAGGGCATGGGCACCACGTTGACCGCCCTGCTGTTCGCCCGTACCGGCAGCTGCCTGGCCCTCGCCCACGTCGGTGACTCGCGGGCCTACCTCTTCCGCGAGGGTGTGCTCAAGCAGGTCACCCGCGACGACACCTTCGTCCAGATGCTCGTCGACCAGGGCGTGATCACCGCGGACCAGGCCAGCAGCCATCCGCGCCGGGCGGTCGTCACCCAGGCGTTGCAGGGCGAGGACGTGTCACCGTCGTACGCCACGATGGTGCCCCGCGCCGGTGACCGGTGGCTGCTGTGCAGTGACGGCCTCTCCAACGTCGTCCGTCCGGACACCCTGGCCGAGGTGCTCGCCGCCTACCCCGACCGGTCCGCCTGCGCCGGCAAGCTGATCGACCTGGCGTTGCACGCCGGTGGACCGGACAACGTCACGGTCGTGGTGGCCGACGTCGTCGAGGAGTAGCGCCCCGTCAGCGCCGACGCGGCGCGGCACGCCGGGTGGGGGTCGCCGTGCCGGGGTCCTCCGGCCACGGATGGCGGGGATAGCGACCGCGCAGCTCCGAGCGGACCTGCGGATAGCCGGTACGCCAGAACGATTCCAGGTCCGCGGTGACCGCCACCGGGCGACCGGCGGGGGAGAGCAGGTGCAGCAGCACCGGCACCCGACCACCGGCGATGCGTGGGGCCGCCGGCCAACCGAACGTCTCCTGGAGCTTGACCGCCAGCACCGGCGCGGCCGAGTCGGCGTAGTCGACGCGGATGCGGGAACCGCTGGGCACCTCGATGCGTTCCGGGGCCAGCTCGTCGAGGCGCGCGGCCTGGGCCCACGGCAGCAGCCGGCGCAGGGCCGAGGTCACGTCCACCCGGCTCAGGTCGGCGCGTCGCCGGGCGGCCGCCAGCTCCGGCCCCAGCCAGGTCGGCGCGGCCGCGAGCAGGGCCTCGTCGCCGACGTCGGGCCACTCGTCGCCGAGGTGGTGCCGGCAGAACGCCATCCGCTCGCGCAGCCCCCGTGCCGCCGGGGTCCAGGCCAGCAGCCCCAACCCCTCCTGACGCAGGCCGGTCAGCAGCGCCGCCGCCACCTCCGAGCGATCCGGGCGGTCCAGTCGCCGTGCCACCAGCTCGACCGCGCCGAGCCGGGTCACCTGCCGGGCGACCACGTCCCCGTCGGACCAGCCGACCTCGCGCCGTGTGGACAGCAGTGGGCCCGCCGCCTCCCGGGCCGTCGCCTCGTCCAGCGGCGTCGCGCGGCGAATCCGCGCCGACGGCGCCCCGGGCCGCCGGTCCGCGACCGCCACCGCGAGCCAGTCGGCTCCGGCCAGCCCTGACCCGGCCGCCAGCTCCGCGGCGGTGCCACCCGTCATCAGGTACGACGACCCGCCCGGCCGCCGCACCCGGGCCAACCTCTCGGGGTACGCCAGACCGACGATCAGCCCGGCGGCGAGGTCATCGGTCAGCCGGTCGGGGGCAGCGGGCGCGCCGGATCGGGGAGTCGCGGCGGTACCGGCCGGCGATGCGGTGCCGGGCGCGGCCGCTGCCCGGGCACGGCCGGAACCGGCACGGTTTCCCTCGGGCAGCGCGGCGCGCAGGCGGCGTACCTCGACGCGCCAGCGGGCGGTGGCGCCCGCGTCGACTCCGGCGCGCAACCGACGCCAGCCGGCCATCAGGTCGTCTCCCGGGCCGGCGGCGCTCTCCTCGGCGAGCAGGGCGACCACCTCGGCCGCGCGGTCGACGCCGACCCGATCGGCGGCGTCGAGCAGCGCCCGGGCCAGTCGCGGGTGAGCCCCGGCGGAGGCGATCGCGCGACCCCGTCCGGTGATCCGGCCCGTCTCGTCGACAGCGCCCAGCGTTTCGAGGGTGTCCCGGGCCACCGCCATCGCGGCGGCCGGCGGCGCGTCGGGCAGCGCCAGACCGACGCCGTCCGGGCTGCCCCAGGCGGCCAGCTCCAACGCGAACCCGGTCAGGTCGGCGGTGGCGATCTCCGGCTCCGGCCGGGCGGGCAACCGCTCGTGGGTCGCCTCGGACCAGCAGCGGTAGACGTACCCCGGTGCCTCGCGGCCGGCCCGGCCGGCCCGCTGGGTGGCGGCGGCCCGGGAGACCGGCACGGTGACCAGCGCGCCCAGCCCTCGGGCCAGGTCGATGCGGGGCACCCGGGACAGCCCGGCGTCCACCACCGTCCGCACGCCCGGCACGGTGAGGCTGGTCTCGGCGAGCGCGGTGGACAGCACCACGCGACGCCGGTCGTCAGCGCTGCGGGGGCGCAGGGCCGCGTCCTGTTCGGCCCCACGCTGGCGGCCGTGCAGAGGCAGCAGCGAGACGGTGTCGCGCAGGTCGGCGAGTCGCCCGGCGACGGCGGCGATCTCGCCGGCCCCGGGCAGGAAGACCAGCACGTCGCCGTCGCGCTCGCGCAGCGCCCGTCGAACGGTCGTCGCCACGTGATCGAGCAGGGCGCGGTCCACCGGACCGGCCCCGGCCGGCGCGGCGGGTCGGGCCGGCGGCGTCCAGATCCGCTCCACCGGGTGCAGCGCCGACTCGGCCCGGACCACGGGGGCCGGAGTGGTCCCGCCGAGCAGCGCGGCGAACCGGTCGGTGTCCGGCGTGGCGGACATCGCCAGCAGCCACAGGTCGGGCCGGAGCGTGGCCCGGGCCTCCACCGCGAAGGCCAACGCCAGGTCGGCGTCGAGCTGCCGCTCGTGGCACTCGTCGAGGAGCACCGCACCGGTGCCGGGCAGCTCGGGGTCGTGGTGCAGCCGACGGACCAGCAGGCCGGTGGTGACCACCTCGATCCGGGTGGACGGGCCGACCCGCCGCTCACCGCGTACGGCGTAGCCGACCCGGTCGCCGACCCGCTCGCCGAGCAGGTCGGCCATCCGCCGGGCTGCGGCGCGTGCCGCCACCCGGCGGGGTTCGGCGATCACCACCCGGCCGTCGATCCGGTCGGCGACCGCCAGCGGCGCGAGGGTGGTCTTGCCGGTGCCCGGAGGGGCGACCAGGACCGCGGCGCCGGCCGCGTCGAGCGCGGTGAGCAGCGCCGGCAGCGTCGGACGGACCGGCAGGTCCACTGTCACGTCGGAGAGCACGGCCCAGTCTCGCACCGTCCCCCGGCAGGCTCAGCGTGCCGGCCCGCCCCGGGCCGCTTCGGCGGGCTGACTCGGGGGGCGCTTCGCCAGCCTGGCTTCGGGCCGCTTTGGCGGCCTGGCTCGGGGCGGCTGCGGCGGGCGGCTCCGACGCGAACGGCCGGGCCGCCGCCCCGAAGGGAAGCGACCCGGCCGGTGTTCACACGATCGAGGACCGGGGCAACGCTGACCCGACTCTCGATCGTGAAGTCCCTAGTAGGTGCCGTCGAGCTGGCCACGCAGCTTGGTCAGCGCCCGAGCCAGCAGGCGGGAGACGTGCATCTGCGAGACACCGATCTGGTCGGCGATCTGCGACTGGGTCAGGTTGCCGTAGAACCGCAGGGTGAGGATCTTCTGCTCGCGCTCGTCGAGCGTCGCGAGCGCCGGGCCGAGAGCGACCCGCAGCTCGGCCAGCTCGAACTCGTTGTCCTCGCCGCCGAGCATGTCGCCCAGCTCGGTGGCCCGGTCGCCGTCGCCGGTCGGGGTGGACAGCGACACCGCGTTGTACGCGCGGGCGCCTTCCAGGCCCTCCAGGACCTCTTCCTCGGTGAGCTTGAGGTGGGCGGCGATGTCGGCGACCGTCGGCGAGCGGCCGAGGGTCTGCAGCAGCGAGCTGTTGGCATCGGAGATGGCCAGCCGCAGCTCCTGGAGGCGACGCGGTACCCGGATGTCCCAGGTGCGGTCGCGGAAGTGCCGCTTGAGCTCACCGATGATGGTGGGGATCGCGTAGCCGGCGAAGTCGACACCGCGGGTCGGGTCGAACTTGTCGATGGCCTTGATCAGGCCGACGGCGGCGGTCTGCGCCAGGTCGTCGGTCGGCTCGCCCCGCCCGCTGTAACGGTGGGCGAGGTGGTTGGCCAGCGGCAGCCAGGCCTCGATCGCGCGGTCGCGCAGGGCGGCGCGCGACGGGTGGTTGGCGGGCAGTGCGGCCATCGCGTTGAGCAGGTCGGCGGCGCTGTCGCTGAGCGCCCGCGGGTCCAGCTTGGTGGTGCTGGTCTGCTCGGCTGTCGTGGTGCTCGCCTGCTCGGTGATCGTTGACGCGGTCATGGTGGTCCTCCCTGCACCTCGTCCGCGGACAAAAATAAGTGGCGCTTTGGTTTAGCTTCAGTTGGGCCGTTCGGGAGTCACCTTAGCCTGATCGGCTCGCGGAAAGCTAGCCGAAAGGTTGATGTACTTAAGGTGTGTCGAGCTACAAAACGCCCATAACCGGCCGCGAGCGCGCAGACAACGAAGTCTCATACCCATTTTTTGGGTGATCCTGCGGCACCCGGTCCGCCAGATCGACCCGACCGGTCGGGGCGCCACCCTCGACCGAGCGGTCAACATGAAATCCGACAACCGGGCAGCTGTGTCGACTATCCGTCGTTGTCCCGTCGGCGGGACCGGCCGTAGCGTCGCCTAGTAGACACCCGGTTCGGAGGCACCATGCTCGATCCAACCGCTCCCCAGCTCGTCGTGAACAGTCACACCCTCTACTTCAGCTGGTTGCCAGCGGACCCCGACGCGGTCGCCGCCCTGGTCCCCACCGGGCTGCGTCCCCGTGCCGACCGACAGGTGTTCCTCAACCAGTACGTCGTCGAGGACGAGACGCAGACCTCGGGCTTCGGCGCGTACTCGTTGACGTACCTCGGTGTCTCA
This sequence comes from Micromonospora sp. NPDC005172, assembly GCF_040608555.1. Lineage (NCBI taxonomy): Bacteria > Bacillati > Actinomycetota > Actinomycetes > Micromonosporales > Micromonosporaceae > Micromonospora > Micromonospora sp. NPDC005172. The sequence goes on along the minus strand of NZ_JBEXIL010000004.1, from coordinate 51,717 downwards.
CTGGCCGGGGTGGACGCCCCCGGCGGGCTCAGCCCCGGCGGCTGGTGGACCCACTACGTGGCGTCCAGCCGTGTCGTCCGTGACTACGCCACCGCGCGCGGCGCTCCCGTGCTCGCCGGGCGCACCACGATCCAGCTGGACGGGGAGGCGCTGCACTCCGAGACCGAGGCGGACGGAGCGCCGCTGATCCGGGCCCGGTGCCGGGTGGGCCAGACCGGTCACGTGATCAGCAGCGGGCACCACCGCTACTTCACCCGCCGCGACGGTCAACTGCTCAGCTCCGTCTACCCGTACGTGGCGGAGCCGGTCACCCCGTTCGAGATCGAGTCGGTGGAGTTCCTGCAACCGGGACACCCGATGTACGCGCTGCGTCCCGCCAACCCGCTGATCATCGGGTTCGGCTACTTCTCACCGCGCTCCTCGTTCGCGTACCCGGGTGGGCTGACCGTGCACCCGGGCGCGGCCGGGCTGCCCGAGCCGGCCCGGCCGGTTCACCAGGTGCCGGCCAGCCTCGCGCGCAGCGGCCTGCCGTCGGGGTCGTAGACCAGCCGGTACACCGGCAGCGCCCAGGCACGCGTGAACCAGGGCAGCCGCTCGGGGCGGTGCGGGCGCAGCCGGCCGGGCGGACGGTCGCCGACCTGGCCGTCGTCGTACCACCGTTGCAGTTCGTCGGCCGCGGCCGTGATGGCCGCGACCGCGTCGGCCGGGTCGAGCAGGTCGGCGTCGTCCGCGCCGTCCGGATCACGGTCCAGGTGCTCGCGCCAGAGCCGCAGCCGCAGGTCCCGGGCGTAGGCGCGGGCCCCGTCGCCGAGACCCGCCGGGTCGGTGGGCGTCCGCTCGTCGCGCGTGTCGTCGAGTACGGCGCAGGACAGCTCACTGTCGTGGGTCCAGGAACGGCGGTTGAAGTTGTCGCTGCCGACGCTGGCCCAGACGTCGTCGACCACGCAGACCTTCGCGTGTACGTAGACCGGGGTGCCGGTGTGGTTCTCCACGTCGAACACGTGCACCCGGTCCGGCGCTGCGCGCTCGCACAGCGACAACGCCTGCTCGCGGCCGACCATGTTGGGTGGCAGGGCCAGCCGGCCGTCCACGTCCGGGTGCCGGGGCACCACGGCGACCAGGTGCAGTTCCGGGTTCTCCCGCAGCGCCTGGGCGAACAGGTTCGCCACCTCGGTCGACCAGAGGTACTGGTCCTCCAGGTAGATGAGGCGGCGCGCCCGACGTACCGCCTTGGTGTAGCCCCTGGCCACGGTCCGCTCGCCGTCCGGGGCGAACGAGTAGCGCGGGCGCACGGCGGGATAGGTACGCAGCACCTGGATCTGGTGCGGCCCGCACTCGGGCGGGTCGGCGGGCTGCTCGGGCAGCGGGTCCGGCCGCAGGTCCGCGCCGCGCAGCCGGTCCCGCGCGTACGCCATCGGGTTCTCCGAGTCCAGCGGCATCGGGTCCGTCCAGCGCTCCCGGAACACGGTGTCCAACGCGCCGACCACCGGCCCGCGCACTGCGAGCTGCACGTCGTGCCAGGGCGGGTTCGGGCCGTACCGGGACGACATCTGCACCGGCTGGGGGTCACCCTCGTGCGCGGCGTCGTCGCGGCGGCTGTGGCACAGGTCGATCCCGCCGGCGAAGGCGATGTCCCGCTCCGGGGCGTCGACGTGCCGCAGCACCACCAGCTTCTGGTGGTGCGAGCCGCCGCGGCGTACCCGCTGGTCGAGCAGCACCTCGCCGCCGGCTGCGGAGACCGTCTCGCTCAGGTTGCGGTTCTCCGCCTCGCTGTAGGCCAGCACGTCGAGGTGTGAGCGCCAGATCAGGCCCTTGACGACCACGCCGCGCTGGGCGGCCTGGGCGAAGAGCTGCGCCACCGTGGGGCCGTCCGGGCGGAGTCGCTGGTCCGGGTCGCCCCGCCAGTCGGTGAAGAAGAGGTGGTCGCCGGCGCTCAACGCCTCCACCTCCTCGACCAGCCGGTCGAAGTACGCCGCGCCGTGAATCAACGGCTCGGCGAGGTTTCCCCTGGTCCAGACGGGTAACCCAGAGACCGGGTTGGCCCGTTCCTGCGCGGTGAGGAACCAGTCCTGTAACGGCACGTCCAGCCCTCCCGGGAGGTCGACAACGTCCTCACGGTAGGACCCCCGACGCGGGTCCGCATGCCAGGCCCAGCTACCGGTGACCTGGATGACGCCCACGCAAGCACGCGACACAGCCGAGGAGGCCACACCATGCCCCGCGAAACAACGAACTCCGTGAACGAGTACCGCGAGCCGGCGGTGGAGAGCGAACGGGGGGCGCTGGTAGCGGTGTTGCTGATGGTGATTCTGGGCGTCGCCGGGATCTTCGCGGTCTCGTAACCGTAAGGACCGCATAGCGTCGATCTTGCACTTTCGGTCGCCTATTTGGGCGGGTTTGGGTGCTTACGACACCACAAAAAGTGCAAGATCGGCGACGCGGGTGCCGCTGTCGGCGAGCCGCCGCCGTTTGTCGACGTCTTCGCGTTCCTGTGCGTGCTCGACGAGCAGGTCGACGGCGTTGGCCGACCACGCTGCCCGAACCGCCCCTCTGAGTTCAGCGGGATGCCGTGGGCTGCGGCCGGGGTGCTCTGTCAGCTAAGACGCGTTCGTAACAGACCGAGTTGTCGGAGCCCAAGTACGCGCCGAACAGCGGAATCTCGCGGTAGCCCTCGCGCTCGTAGAAGCGCATCGCGTCCGGCTGGGCCGAGCCGGTCTCCAGCCGGATGGTCGTCCAACCGCGCTCGTGCGCGGCCTGCTCCAGAGCTCGGAGCAGGCCGGTCGCCACCCCGGAGCCGCGGCTTTCCGGTGCCACGTACATCCGCTTCACCTCCGCGCTGACCGGGTCGAGGCGGCGCAGCGCGCCGCAGCCGAGTGGTTGGCCGGTGACTTCGTCGACCGCGACAAGGAACAGGTCGATGTTCTCGGCCGTCGGCGGCGGGCCGGGCTCATGGTCGTCGGTACCGTAGCGAAGGTTGAGTTCGGCTCTCTGCGCCACACGTAACGCCTCGCCCGCCGGGTCGGTCCACGGCCGCTGCGTGATGATCCAGGTCATGCCGCTCCTCACCAAAACTCCGTAACAAGCGTTACGGTAACATTCGTTACGGCGCCGATGAAGAGGTGAAGGTCGTGTCACTGTCCGCAGACCGGGCGGCCCAGGGTGAGGCACTGTCGCGCGCGGTTTGGGACGTGCTCGCCCAGCAGGGCCTCGAGAAGCTGACAGTGCGCGCGGTCGCCGGGGCGGCCGGGTGCACGACCGGCCTGGTTATGCACCGCTTTCCGAACCGTCGAGCGTTGCTGCTGCACGCCCGGCAACTGCTGCACGAGACCACCCGGGAGCGGGTCGAGGCACTCGAAGCCGCGGCTCCCTCGCCGCGGGCGGCGCTGCGCGCGGTCCTCCGCCAGGGCATGGCGACCGATCCGGAGTCGACCAATTGGAGCATCGTCTGGTTGGGCTTCCTGGCTGCGGCGGTGGCGGACGACGAACTGATCGGCATGCACCGCCGCAACAACCGAGACTGGCGGCAACGGGCCGAGCGGCTGGTTGCCGCGGCTGCCCCGGACTGGCCGGCCGACCGGGTCGGCACGGTCGCCCTGGGGTTGATCGCCATGACCGAGGGAGTCGCAGCTCTCGCCGCCGCGGATCCCGCTGCCTACCCGGCGGATGAGCAGGAATGCATGCTCGACGCCGCCCTGGCGGCCTACGGCCTCGGCTGAGGTAGCCGCCCTGCGGAATCAGAGCTGAAAGGTCGAGGCATCGTCGGGCTCGGGCTTGATGCCGGCGTCTCGCGTCCACCCCTCGACCGGGGCGATCCCGACCGGTGACCTGGATGACGCCACACGAGCACGCGACACAGCCGAGGAGGCCACACCATGCCCCGCGAAACGACGAACCCCGTGAACGAGTACCGCGAGCCGGCGGTGGGCGTCACGGGGGTTCTTGCGGTCTCGTGAGGCGGCGGCGGTACAGCACTGCACCGTTCCGCGTCGATCTTGCACTTCCGGTTGCCGGGATGAGCTGATTTGTGTGCTTATGAACGAGCAGAAAGTGCAAGATCGGCGGCGCGGGAGCGCGCGGAGGGACGCGCCCCGGCATGGGCGAGAGTGGGAGCTTCATGGTCAGGTGGCGTCCGAGCCTGAGGAACTGGTGGCTCTGATGGCAGCATGGGAGAACGTGCGCGGCATGGCACTGTCTCATGAGCAGTCGATCAAACTGATAAGGGAAGTGGCCGGCACATGGAGCTGACCGGCGCTATCTGGCGCAAGAGCAGTCGCAGCAGTGCCAATGGTGGCGACTGTGTCGAGGTTGCCGACAACCTGCCCGGCGTCGTTGGCGTTCGCGACTCGAAGGACCAGGCCGGCCCCGCGCTGGCCTTTGCACCGGCGGCCTGGCGGGCGTTCGTCGACATGACGAAGGCCCACGAGACGGTCTGACCGGCCCTACGCGAAAGGCCCCCGGAGCGATCCGGGGGCCTTCTGCGTGATCAGGTCAGGGACGCCGACGCTTGCCGTTGGTGTGCGGGACCCGCTTGGTGGGGATGACGCCGAGTCGGCCGGACTTGAAATCCTCGAACGCCTGCAACAGCTCGTCGCGGGTGTTCATCACGAACGGGCCGTACTGCGCCACCGGCTCCCGGATGGGCTGACCGCCCATGATGTAGAGGTCCAGCGCTGGGGTGTTGCTGTCCTGCGTGGGGCTCGCGCCGAAGCGCAGCGCGCCACCCGGGCCGTGCACGGCGAGCTGGCCGGTGTGGACCGGTCGACGCTCGACGCCGACGGTGCCGCGCCCGCCGAGGACGTACACCAGTGCGTTGAAGTTGGGGTTCCAGGGCAGGTCGACCTGCGCGCCGGGCTGGACGGTGACGTGGCTGATGGTGATCGGCGTGAACGTGGAGCCCGGGCCCTTGTGCCCGGCGATCTCACCGGCGATGACCCGGACGAGCGCGCCACCGTCCTCGGTGGTCAGCAGCGCGGACTCCCGGCCCCGGATGTCCTGGTACTGGGGCGGGTTCATCTTGGCCTTGCGCGGCAGGTTGACCCAGAGCTGCGTGCCGTGGAAGAGGCCGCCGCTCGTCACCAGGTGCTCCGGCGGCGCCTCGATGTGCAGCAGCCCACTGCCGGCCGTCATCCACTGGGTGTCGCCGTCGGTGATGGTGCCGCCGCCGCCCTGCGAGTCCTGGTGGTCGAAGACGCCGTCGATGATGTACGTGACGGTCTCGAAGCCGCGGTGCGGGTGCCACGGGGTGCCCTTCGGCTCACCCGGGGCGTAGTCGACCTCGCCCATCTGGTCCAGGTGGATGAACGGGTCCAGGTCGGTCGACGACACCCCGGCGAAGGCCCGGCGGACCGGGAAGCCCTCGCCCTCGAAGCCGCTGGGCGCGGTGGTCACCTTGCGGACCTTGCGGAACGTGGTGGCCTTGTTGAGCTTGGGTACGCGGGGCAGGACGAGGACGTTGTCAACGGTGATCGCGGGCATCAGAGGGCTCCTTAACGTGTGGCGTGGGTGCTCGACGTGGTCCGGGCCGCCCGCAGGCGGCGGCCGAGCCGGTCGAAGACCCGGGTGAGGCAGGCGACCTCGGCGTCGTCGAGGTCGTCCATCAGGTGGGTACGCACCGACGCCAGATGGTGTGGTGCGGCCTCCGTCAGCGTGAGCAGCCCGGCGGCGGTGAGCACTGCTTCGCTGCCGCGCCGGTCGTCCGGGCAGGCCTCCTTGCTGACCAGGCCGCGCCGCTGCATCGAGGAGATCTGGTACGTGAGTCGGCTGGGGGAGAAGACCAGCCGGCCGGCCAGCTCGCCCATCCGCAGTCGTTGCCCCGGCGCTTCGGAGAGCAGGACCAGCACGTGGTAGTCGGCGAAGCTCAGGTCGCTGTCGGCGCGCAGGTCGTCTTCCATCTGCGTGAACAGTCGCTGGCTGGCCTCGATGTAGGCGCGCCAGGCGGCCGCTCGGGTGCTGTCCAGGCTCTCTGTCACGACCACGACAATAGCACTAGTTAAAAATTTAACTAGTGTGGTTCAGCGTTGTCTACGTCACCTGTGCCCGCGTGTCGGCCCATGTCGTACAGCTTTGAAGGACGCCTCCGAGTAATGCGGCGGCGGGACCGACGTGGCGTGTGCCAGACTCCGGCCTCGTGGAACACGTGGAGCTCGCCGCCGACGACCTGCTGCTGCGCCCCTGGCGGGAAACGGACGCCCCAGCCGTGCTCGACGCCCTGCGCGATCCGGCCATCGCCCAGTGGAACCCGCAGGGTGACGGGCCGATCGACGACGAGGTCGCCCTGCTCTGGGTGCGTCGTCGCGCCGACTGGTCGGCCGGCGACCACGCCTCGCTGGCGGTGGCCGCCGCCGATGACGGCAAGCTGCTCGGCTCGGTGTCGCTGCACCACATCCGCCACGGCGACGCCTCGATCGGCTACTGGACGATGCCGGCGGCGCGCGGACGCCAGGTGGCGACGAGGGCCGTCGTCCGGCTCACCGCGTGGGCGTTCGACACCCTCCGGCTGCACCGGATCGAGCTGTGCCACGCCGTCGCAAACCCGGCGTCCTGCCGGGTCGCCGACCGGGCCGGTTATCCCGCCGAGGGGACGCTGCGCGAGTCGTACCGGTACGGCGACGGCCGCCGCTACGACGAGCACCTGCACGCCCGCCTCGCCACCGACCGCTAGCGGCCATCCCGACCGTCAGTCGGTGACCCTGCGGAGGAAGGCCGCCAGGGTGGTCCTGGTGCGCTCGATCTTCTCCTGCACGGACAGCGTCTCGTGCATCCGTGGCCCGGCGTGCTTCCGGCCCCGCAGGTAGAGCGAGCAGGCCAGGTCGGAGCAGACGTACGCGCCGACGGAGTTGCCCTGCCGGCCCTCGCGGCCGGCCTTGCGCGCGGTCATCAGCGAGACGCCGTCGCCGGTGTGGGTGGTCAGGCAGAGGGAGCACATGCTGCGTTTGGTGCGTCCGGTCTGCGGTGGCGCCACCCGCAGGGCGACCCCGACCGGGCCGTCGTCGGTCTCGGCGATCAGGTACGCCCGCTGCGGCGCGGCGGGGTCGCGCCAGCCGAGGAAGTCAAGATCGTCCCAGGGGTACGTCGCCAGATCGTTCGGTACGGCCAACCGCTTCGCCTCGCCCTGGGTGCAGTTGACGAAGGAAGCCCGGATGGCGCGTTCGGTGATGGCTAGCATAGGTAGTAGCCTAGCTCTCCTAGGCAAACGATTAACAAGGCTAGATTGTGAGGTGTGCCGCGTGGCACGTGCCGGAGTGACGGCTGAGCGACTGACCCTGGCGGCGGCCGACCTCGCCGACGAGGTGGGCGTCGAGAACGTGACGGTCGCCGCCCTCGCGCGGCACTTCGGTGTCAAGGACGCGAGCCTGTACTTCCACATCAAGAACGCCCACGACCTGCGGGTCCGGATTGCCCTGCTGGCGCTCGCCGAGCTGGCCGACGAGGTCTCCGACGCGCTCGCGGGCCGGGCCGGCAAGGACGCGCTGGTCGCCTTCGCCAACGCGTACCGGGACTACGCGACGCGGCATCCGGGCCGGTACGCCGCCATGCAGATCGACCTCGACCCCGAGACCGCCGCCGCGAGTGCGGGTATCCGGCACTCGGAGATGACCCGGGCCATCCTGCGCGGTTACCGGCTCGCCGAACCGGACCAGACCGACGCCATCCGGATGATGCACAGCACGTTCCACGGCTTCGTGAGCCTGGAGCGGACCGGCGGGTTCCGGCACACGCCACACCCCACGGACGACTCCTGGGCCCGTACCCTCGACGCCCTCGACGCCCTCCTCAGCAACTGGCCGCAGCGGTGACGGCCGGGCGGGCATGTGGTGCCATGCTCGCCCGGCCGTCACCCGCCACGGCTCCCCGCCGCAGGTCAGATCATCGGCCGGCCTCGGTGGTGAGCGGGCGTCGCTGTGCGGTCCGCTGTCGGAGCAGGACGAACCCGAGCCCCGCCAGGAACCAGGTGGCGAGCACCGTGAGCGGTACCAGCGTGTGCGATCCGCCGAAGTAGCCGAAGTTGTTGACCGCGCGAACTGCCGCGCCCGGCGGGAGCTTCGCCGAGATCGCCTGCGCCCAGCCCGGCAGCAGGTCGACGCCGATCGTCGCACCGCTCGTCGCGTTGCCGATGGTGGTGAGGGTGAGCACGGCGAGCGCGATACCGATCGGGCCGAGCCAGGCGCCGAGGGCCTTCGTCGTGAAGGCGCTGGCGGCCGACAGCAGGATGAGCGACAGGGCGAGCAGGGGGAACGGCGCCGTGAGTGAGCCGTACACCGGTCCGGCGACCGTGGCCGCGACCACGCCGATCACGACCGCGAACCCGCCCATCGCGTAGAGCCGGTGGCGCAGGCGAACCTTCGCGGTGGCCGCGGTGAGCCCCTGCGCGAGGACGAACGACGCGAGGGTAACCCCGAAGACCACGTAGAAGGCGGAGAGTCCGCGGCTGTCGTAGCTGGCCAGCGGCACGATGTCGTTCTCCTGGACGGTCATGCCCGCGTGCCTGCCGAGACCGGCGACGAGTTGCCGCGCGGCGCCGCTCTCGCTGAAGCCGCTCGCGCCGGCGTAGTCGAGCCGCAGGCTGTCGGGGGAGGCCGCACTGAGGACCGCGACGGCGTCGCCGTCGTGGACCAGGGCGGCACCGCTGTCGACGCTGGTGACCGGTGTGACGGCGACGGCATCGCCGAACCCGCCGGTGGCGGTCGCGGCGAGTTGCTCGCCGACCACCGCGATCGGAAGGCGGCTCGGTGCGGGATCACGTTGCAGCCCGACGTAGACGGCGATGAACGCCGTACCGATGATCAGCCCGGTGATCACCAGCGACAGCCAGGCTCGACGCTGGGTGACGACGGGCGTTTCCCGCTCGGTGGGTGGATCGGATGGCGACGTCATGGGTGCTTCCTCGGGTAGTGTGGTTTGAATGTCCAACCAGATGAACCGTAGCACCCCCGGTTTGAATTCCAAACCGGCGCGGGACACGCTCGCGGTGGCGCTCGATGCCGTCAACGACAGGTGGTCGCTGCACATCGTGCGGGCGCTCGCCTTCGGCGCGTCGCGGTACACCGAGATCCTGCGAGCGGTCGGCGCACCCCGGGACGTCCTCGCCGCCCGGCTGCGGAAGCTGGCCGAGAGCGGCATCCTCCAGGCCCGCACATCCCAGGACGGAAAGGTCGCGGGGTACGAACTCACCCAGAAGGGCCGTGACCTCGGTCAGGTGATCCTCGTGCTCAAGCGCTGGGGCGACACCTACAGCGATGCGGAGGTGCCCACGATCGACTTCATCCACGACGTGTGCGGCGAGGTGTTCGTCGCCGAGGTCCGCTGCCAGGCGTGCGGCGGGCCCCTGAAGTCCGGCGAGCTGTCCCTCGACAAGGAGTCCCCGGCATGCTGACCGACCTGGAGTTGGCCGACTGGCGCGAGCGGGTGGCCCGGCTGTACCTGTCCGACGTCGACCTGGCGGGCTTCCGCGCCGGCCGCGACGACCTGTTCGCCACCCACCCGCAGAGCCCGATCCCGGCGGACGAGCGGGCCGACTTCCGTGGCGTGCGGTACTTCCCGCCCAACCCGGAGGCCGTCGTCGAGGCGCCCCTTCGGCCGGCCAGCGGCGAGTTGAGCATCGACACCGGCGGCCCCGACGGGGTCGTGAACTACCGGCGGGTGGCGGTGGCCGAGACGCCGTGGGGGCCGCTCACCCTCTGGTGGATCGAGGCGTACGGCGGCGGACTGTTCGTGCCGCTGCGCGACAGCACCTGCGGGCCGGAGACGTACGGCGGGGGTCGGTACCTCACCGACACGGTCAAGGGGACCTTCGGCCGGGGTGTCGAACTGCTGCCCGATGACCGGGTCCGACTGGACGCGAACTACCTCTACAACCCGAGCTGCGCGTACGACGACCGCTGGGCCTGCCCCCTCGCCCCACCGGAGAACCGGGTCGACGTCCCGCTGCGGGCGGGCGAGCTGTCGTACCACTGACCAGCGAGCAGCAGGCCCTGCCCCACGTCCGCCGATCTTGCACTTTCGGTCGTCGAAATGCCCGCCCCGCTCACCTTTGTCGCAGCAGAAACTGCAAGATCGGCGGGGCGGGGCGGGGCGGGGCGCGGGCGTGGGCGTGGGGTGGGATGGCGTGGGCGGGGTGGGGGTTAGTGGGTGTTTGGTGGGCGGGAGCCGGGCATCTGCATGCGGCCCAGGAGCTGCCTCGCCTGGTCGGCGAGCTGTGCGTCGACAGTTACCGCGTACTGGCCCGCGCGGAGCGAACTGGCTGAGGTGAAGTCGCGCTGCCCGCCGGTCATGGCGTGCGCGACCGCGCCGAACACCGCGCCCCAGATCGCGCCGATGACCAGGCCGACCAGGATCACGGCCAGCCAGTTCCCGACGGTGAAGATGCCGAACAGCAGACCGATGAAGAGTCCGAACCAGGCGCCGGTGCCGACGCCGAGCAGGGCCGCACGGCCGGTCGTCATCCGTCCGAGCACGGTCTCCACCAGCGTCAGGTTCGTGCCGACGATGGCGGAGTGCTCCACCGGGAAGCGGTTGTCCGCCAGATAGTCGACCACCTTCTGCGCGGACGGATAGTCCGGATACGAGCCGATCGTCACAGTGGGTGGGCCACCCTCCGGCCCGTGCCCGTCCGCGCCCGGCGTGGATGGGCGGCCTGCCGGCCCGGACGGAAGCACATCGCCACTGGTTGCGCCGGGCTGCCACGCGGCGGCCGGCCCCGAAGCTGAGGTCATGAGCATCCTCCCTCGTCAGCCGACGGGGTTCCCACCAGTGCCGAGGGGTAACGCCCGGCTCGCCGATGGGTGCCACGTCCAGGGCGAGGCATGCGCGCCGACGGCCTGGGTAGCCAGGCGGGTGCAGACCGCAACGATCAGCGACCACGGTTTCCTCGCCGACGGCCGTTCCGCGGCGCTGGTGGACCGTTCGGGGTCGGTGAACTGGTGGTGCCCGGATCGGTTCGACGCGCCGTCGGTGTTCGCGCGCCTGCTCGGCGACGACGCCGGGCACTGGTCGATCCGGCCGGAAACCGACGACTTCACCGTCGAACGCCGCTACCTCGACGACACCCTGGTGCTGCGAACCGTATTCCGCACCCCCCAGGGCGAGGTGGAGTTGACCGACGCGCTCGCCCTCGAACCGGGCGCGCGCGAGCACGACATCGGTCATCGCTCGCCGCAGGTGCTGGTCCGCAGCGTGCGGGGCCTCTCCGGCGAGGTGCCGATGCGCGTGCACTACCGACCCCGATTCGAGTACGGCCGCACCACGCCGTTCCTGGTCGAGCGGGACGGCGCCCTGGAAGCCGTCGGCGGGGCCAGCCGACTCACCCTGGTCGCGAGCGTGAAGCTGACCTGCGGCGACGGCGAGGCCGCCGCGACGTTCACCGCCCGCGCCGGCACGATCCACAACTTCACCCTCGGGTACGCCCCGACCTACGACTCGGCCCGACCCCAGGTGCCCGAGGCCGACCAGACCATCGCCGACACGGCCGAGGGATGGCGCTCCTGGGTCCGCAAGCACGCGTACAACGGGATCTACGCCGAGCACGTGCGGCGCAGCGCGCTGGTGGTGCAGGGCATGACGTACCGGCCCAGCGGCGCGGTGGTGGCCGCGGTGACCACCTCGCTGCCGGAGGAGCTCGGCGGGGAGCGGAACTACGACTACCGGTACGTCTGGGTGCGCGACTTCAGCCTGACCCTGCGGGCGCTGTGGCGGACGGCGTGCGCCGACGAGGTGCAGCGCCAGTTCACCTGGCTGGGGCGGGCCATGGGCCGCATCGACGAGGAGCCGGTACCGATCATGTACGGGGTGCTGGGGGAGCGGGACCTCACCGAGCACCGCCTCGACCAGCTCGCCGGCTATCGTGACAGCCCGCCGGTGATGATCGGCAACGACGCGTGGCGGCAGCGGCAGACCGACATCTTCGGCGAGGCGATGGACGCGGCCTGGCTGATGCGCGACCGGCTGGATCCGATGGCGCCCGACGTCTACCACCTGCTGCGCTCTCTCGCCGACAAGGCGGTTCACGACTGGGCGCTGCCGGACGCGGGGATGTGGGAGGAGCGCGGGATCGAACGCCACCACGTGTCCTCGAAGGTGCACTGCTGGGCGGCGCTGGACCGGGCGGTCCGCTTCGGCACACGGCTGGGTGAGCCGCAGGACGTGGCCCGCTGGGCGGCCGCCCGCGACGAGGTCCGCGCGGAGGTGCTGGAACGAGGGTGGAGCGAGCGGGTCGGTGCGTACACCGGGAGTTTCGAGTCCGACGACCTGGACGCGTCGGTGCTGGTGCTGCCGCTGGTGGGGTTCGTGCCGGCCGACGATGAGCGGATGCTGTCGACGATCCGGGCGGTGGAGGCCGAGCTGTCGCACGACGGCCTGCTGCGACGCTGGGACGGCGACCCGGCGGGGTTCCTGATCTGCTCGTTCTGGCTGGTGTGCTGCCTGGCGCTGGCCGGTGAGCGGGACCGGGCCCGCGAGTTGTTCGACACGCTGCTCGCACGGCTCAACGACCTGGGACTGTTCGCCGAACAGATCGACCCGCGGACCGGGGAGCAGCTGGGCAACTTCCCCCAGGCCTTCTCGCACATCGGTCTGATCAACGCTGTCGGTGTGCTCAGTGACCTCGAGCAGAACCCGGAGCTGCGCGGCCTCGGCACTCCACCCGGCTACTTCATGCCGGCGTCGCGCTGAGCACGCCGCCCACCTGCGCGGGCGGACGACGCCCGCTCGGAGGATGATGCCGGCATGAGGCTGGTGCTCACGGCGGACACGCATCTGCCCAAGCGGGCCCGGGACCTCCCGGAGCAGTTGTGGACGGCGATCGAGGCGGCGGACGTCGTGCTGCACGCCGGCGACTGGGTCGACGAGGCGCTGCTCGACGCGATGAGCGCACGGTCGCGGCGGCTCGTCGGCGTGTACGGCAACAACGACGGTCCGGCGCTGCGCGCCAGGCTGCCCGAGGTGGCCCGCGTCGACCTCGACGGGCTACGGGTCGCCGTGGTGCACGAGACGGGCCCGCGCACCGGCCGGGAACAGCGGTGCGCGGCCCGTTTCCCCGACGTCGACGTGCTGGTCTTCGGGCACTCGCACATCCCCTGGGACTCCGTCGCTCCCGGCGGACTGCGCCTGCTGAACCCCGGGTCGCCCACCGACCGCCGATCCCAGCCGCACGCCACCTACCTGGAGGCCGAGACGACCCGGGGCGGCCTCACGCGCGTACGGCTGCACACCCTGCCGCGTCGCTGACCGCCGGGCCTACTGGCCGCGACCCGTCTCGGCCTGGAGCTCGTCGATCCGCTTGGAGGCCTCGGCCTTGGTCAGGTCGTCCGGCAGCGTCGCGTCCGCCTCCCGGGCCAGCGTGGCCAGGTAGGACTCCTGGGCCGCCGTCGGCGGCTCGTCGCCGGTGACCCACTCGTCCGGGTCCTTGATCGCGCCGCGTGGGTCGGCCTGGTCGTTGCTGCTGTCCGTCATCCTCATCACCCTTTCTTCGAACAGGTGTGCCAGTACCCCGATCACCGCCGGTTCATGCCCCTCGGACGACACCTACGATCATCGGATGGACGTGGACCGGTTGGGCGTGGTGGTGGTCGGGGCGGGCATCGCCGGGGTGGCGTGCGCGGTGGAGCTGACGCGCGCCGGGGTGCCGGTGCAGGTACGCGAACGCGGGCACGTCAGCGGCGGCCGGATGGCCAGCAAACGCTTCGACGGCCGCCCCGCCGACACCGGCGCCGCGTACTTCACCGTCAGCGACCCGGACTTCGCCGCCGTGGTCGACGACTGGCGTGCCGCCGGGCTGGTCCGGGAGTGGACCGACACCTTCTGGGCGTACGACACCAGCGGACGTCACGACGTGCCCGGTCCGCTGCGCTACGCCGCTCCACGTGGCCTGCGGTCTCTCGTCGAACACCTGGCCGGCACCGTGCCGGTGACCGTCGACCGGTTGGTGCTCACCGTGGAACCCGGCCCGACTGTCGACGGCCAGCCATGCGAGGCGGTCGCGCTGGCCATGCCGGGACCGCAGGCGGCCCTGCTGCTCGACCCGGCCCTCGCCGACGCCACCCGGGTCGTACAGGCGCAGACCTGGTCGCCGACGCTCTCCGCCGTGCTGCGCTTCGGGTCCCGGCACTGGCCGACCTTCCACGGCGCGTTCGTCAACGACCACCCGGTGCTCAGTCTCGTCTGCGACGACGGCGACCGGCGGGGCGACGACGCGCCGGTGCTGGTCGCGCACACCGTGCCGGAGTTCGCCGCCGGCCACCTGGCCCAGCCCAGCGGTGCCGGGCCCGCGATCGAGCAGGCCGTGCGGGACCTGCTCGGTCTGCCCGAGGAGGCCGCCCACCTGCACGTGCACCGCTGGACGTACGCCACGCCGACCGGCGGGCGCACCGACCACACCCACCACCTCGACGCCGACGGGATCGGCCTGGCCGGCGACGCGTTCGGCAAGCCCCGCGTGCAGAGCGCCTGGCGCTCCGGCCGGGACCTCGGTCGCGCGCTCGCCGCCCGCCTCGGCTGACCGGCCGGCGGCGCTCAGTTGTGCCCGGCGGCGGCGACCGGCTGCGCCGACTCCCGCTCGGACGGGTCCTCGGTCCGCTCGCCCTCGCGGTCCAGCAACTGCATCACCGGGGTCGCCGCCACGCCGTGCACCACCACGGACACGAGCACCACCAGCCCGACGGTGGCCCACAGCAGCTCCGCCTGCGGGAAGTCCGCCTTCGTGGTGGCGTACGCCAGGTAGTAGAACGAGCCCACGCCCCGGATGCCGAACAGCGAGATCACCCAGTGCTCCGCCGGCCGACCCGGCGCGCCGCGCAGCGACAACCAGCCGACGGCCGGCCGGATCAGGAAGACCAGCGCCAGCCCGACAGTCGCCGCCGGCCAGGTCAGCGGGGTGAGCAGGCCGCCCACGATCGCGCCGCCGAGCAGCAGCAGCAGCACCAGGGTGAGCAGCCGCTCGACCTGCTCGGCGAAATCGTGCAGCACCGAGTGGAACTCGTGGGTCCGCTCGGCGGCCCGGATGGCCCGCGCGGCCACGAACACCGCCAGGAAGCCGTACCCGCCGGCCACCTCCACCAGCCCGTACGCGAGGAACGTGGCCGCCAGGGCCAGGAAACCCTCGGCGTGCCGGGCCAGCCGCAACTCGCTGGGCGCCCGGAAGAACAGCTTGCCGAGCAGCCAGCCGATGAGCAGGCCGCCACCCACACCGACGCCGACCTTCCAGAGCACGTCGACGGTGAACCACTCGACCACCCACTCGCGCGGGGCGAGGCTGGTCGAGGCGATGGCGATGGCCGCGTAGACGAACGGGAACGCCAGCCCGTCGTTGAGGCCCGCCTCCGAGGTCAGGGCGAAGCGGACCTCGTCCTCCGAGTCCTCCACATCGGTCGGTTCGCCGACCTGCACATCGGCGGCCAGCACCGGGTCGGTCGGCGCCAGCGCGCCGGCCAGCAGCAGCGCCGCGGCCGGCACCAGGCCGGCCCACCACCAGCCGAGCAGCGCCACCGCCGCGATGCACAGCGGCATCGCGATGGCCAGCAGTCGCCAGGTGGAGGACCACCGGGTCCAGCTCAACGGCCGGTCGATCTTCAACCCCGCGCCCATCAGGGCGACGATCACGCCGATCTCGGTGAGGTGGGTGGTCAGCTCCGGGTGCGCCAGCGGGTCCGGTGTCGGCAGCCCGACCGGCAGGAGGAAGACCAGCATGCCGAGGGCGAGGAACGCGATCGGCATGGACAGCGGGCGGCGCTCCAACACCCGGGGCAGGATGCCCGCGAGCAGCGCGCCCAGACCCACCAGCGCGAACGCCACATCTACCGGCTCCACGAACACCACCCTCTCGCCGCACCCGCGCGGTGCGGGCAGGTGGCCACAGACCATGCCCCGGAAGACTCGCGGCTATGCGTGTACGCCCCGGCGAACCGGAGTGACCGTCACCTCGGCCGGGTGAGGGGGGAATTCGCCAGCTCGGCCAGCAGCGCGGCCGGGTCGTCGTACACGGCCACCGCGCCAGCGCCGGCGAGTTCGCCGCGGCTGGTGCCGCCGCAGGTCAAGCCGACGCACGGGATGTCCAGCTTGCCGGCCGCGGCGACGTCCCAGACCGAGTCGCCGACGAAGACGACCCGCTCGGCGGAGAGCCCCGACTGCTCCAACGCCGCCTCGAGGATGTCCGGCGCCGGCTTGCTCTCCTGCGCGTCCGCCGAGGAGGTGACGGTGTCCACCACGTCGTCCGCCTTCAGGGCCCGTAGCAGCGCGCCGACCTCGTGCTCGGCGGCAGAGGTGGCGAGCACCACCCGCAACCCCTGCTCGGCGCAGGCACGCAGCAGGTCCGCCGCCCGAGGCAGCGGCGTCAGCCGTTCCCAGTACTCCGTGTACAGGGTGTCGTGCGCGTCGCGCAGCTTCGGATCGTCGTCGCGGTCCCGCTCGGGACCGAGCAGGTGATCCAGCAGCTTGTCCGAGCCCATACCGATCGAGCGGTGCACCGTCGCCATCGGCACCGGCCGGTCGACCTGGCGCAGCGCCTCCCACCAGCTCACCGTGTGCAGGTAGGTGGTGTCGACCAGGGTTCCGTCGACGTCGAAGAGCACCCCTTGGGGTTGTTCGTTGGCCATGGGCGCACTCCTACCCGTTCGACGGTCGGCTGATTCGTTCCGGCCGCGAGCGTGGGAGCGATTCAGTGCCCCTCGGCCGGCGGGACGAGGATCTCGAACCAGACCGTCGAGCCGCGCACCGACGGGTCGGTGCCCCAGGCGTCGCTCAGCTCCTCGATCAGGCCCAGCCCGCGCCCGCGACTGCTCAACGTGTCGGTACGCGCCCGGGTCACGGTGCCCCGGGTGCCGGAATCGGCGACCGAGACCAGCAGCCGCTCGGAGCTCAGGTCGATCTCCACCCGGGCGGCCGTGCCGGCGTGCAGCAACGCGTTGGTCGTCAGCTCGCTGGTGCACAGCACCGCCGCCCCGATCACCGACTCGGGCACCTGCCACTCGGTGAGCTGACCGGTCATCCAGTGCCGGACCCGGCTCGGCGCGGTCGGCTCCGCCGGCATCTCCATCGCCGCCGACCGGCTCGGCTTGAGCGCGTGCTCGACCGCCAGCACCGCCACGTCGTCCTCGGTGCCGCCGGCCACCGCCGCGGTCGCCACCGCGCAGAGGGCACGAGGGTCACTGGTGCCGGCCTTGGCCACGGCGTCGCCGAGGGCGTCCATTCCGGCGCTCAAGCTCTGCCTCCGCCGCTCCACCACCCCGTCGCTGAACAGCAGCAGGGTGTCGCCGGGCGAGAACGCGACGGTGACGGTGGTCGGCCGCCCGCCCAGCCCCAGCGGGGGACCGGCCGGTAGGTCCACGTAGTCGGCGTTGCAGCGGCCGTCCGGCGTGCAGCGGCGGATCAACGGAGCGGGGTGACCGGCGCTGGCCAGGGTCAGCTCCTGCCGCTCGGCGTCGATGACCCCGAACGCCACCGTCACGAACAGCTCGTGGGTGCCGGCCTCCACGCCGAGGCTGGTCACCAACCGGTCCAGGCCGGCCAGCACCGCGTCCGGCGCCGGATCGGCAAGAGCCAACGCGCGCAGCGCCGCCCGCACCTGACCCATCCGCGCCGCGGCCTGCACGTCGTGGCCGGCGACGTCGCCGAGCACCACGCCGAGCGCGCCGCTGGGCAGCAGGAACGCGTCGTAGAAGTCGCCGCCCGCCGCGTTGCCGTCCACCCCCGGGTCGTAGCGGGCCGCGATCCGCAGTCGGGGCAGGTCGGGCAGGTGCTCGGGCAGCATGCTGCGTTGCAGCAACTGGGCGGTGCCGTGCTGGGTCTCGAACCGCCGAGCCCGCTCGGCGGCCTGGCCGATCAGCTCCGCCGAGGCGGCCAGCAGCGCCCGTTCGGCCGCCGACCAGGTGTGCGCGACCTGGTAGCCGACCGTCAACCCGCCCCGCACGACCGACGTACCCAGCGGAAGCGACGCCATCGAGCGGATCTTCTGGTCGTGGCGGTCCACGGCGGTCTCGCGCAGCGGTTGGCCGTCGCGGGTGAACAGGGCCTCGCCCGAGCGGGCCGTCAGCGCGACCGGACCCGTCCAGTCGGCGGGCGCCCGCCGCCACAGCGGAGGCAGCCGCTCGTCGGCCTCGTCCATCAGCTCGCCGCGGACCCGGCGCACCATCCGCCAGCCGCCGCCACCCTCGTCGACCACGAACGCGACCCGGTCGGCGTCGAACATGGTGATGGTGTGGCGCAGCGCGACCCGGGCCACGTCGTCGAGGGTGAGGGTGCCGGCCAGCGCGGCGGCCACCTCGCTGAGACTCTGCAACTGCTCGGTGACGTGGGTGGTTTCGGCGGCCACCGTCAGGATTCCGACGATCTGCCCGGTGCTGTCGCGTACGGCCGAGTGACCCCGCGTGAAGACCACCTGCTCGACCACGCCGGAACTGCCCCCGCTCAGGGGGAGCGTCGACTCCTTCTCCAGGAACGGCACACCCTGCCGGTAGGCGCGCTCGATCACGTCACCGAAGCCGGGCAGCGCCCAGACCTCGGCGTGGACCTCGGCGGCCGGTCGACCGAGGGCGCTCGGGTGCTTGCTCCCCAGCAGCTCGGCGTAGCCGTCGTTGTAGAGCAGGACCAGATCGTCGCCGTACGCGAGCGCCATCGGCATCGGCGAGGCGAGGATCAGCTCGACCACGGCCCGGATCGCCGAATCCCACCCCTCGCGCGGGCCGAGCGCGGTGGCGGACCAGTCGTGGGCGAGCACGGCTGCCGCACCGGGCCCGGCGGATAGGCCGGGGACCGGAATTGCTGGCGTGGGGACTCGCCCGACCGTTCCTGGCATGTTCGCAGCCTAGCCGGCCGTCGCTCAGCCGCATCCGATCATGTGCGCGGGTCGCGGGCCGCCCCCGCGCGGTGGCTGTTAGGGCAGGTCAGGGCCCCTGTTAATCGACTTGTCGGAAAAATGGCAGTGAGCCGCACGGACTGCCGTACCGGTGGCCGGGTATGCGCCCGGCGCAGTCCACGCGACAGGAGGGACATCATGCTCAAAACCCTCGCGGTCCGACAGGCCGACATCGGCGATGCCATCGCCGACACCTGGAGGTCGGTGCTGCTCTTCATCCCGAAGGCAGTGGCCTTCATCGTCATCCTCGTGGTCGGCTGGCTCATCGCCAGAGCGGTCCTCAAGATCGTGGATGCGGTGTTGGAACGGGTGCGCTTCGACGAAGCGGTCGAACGCGGAGGCATCAAACGGGCACTCGAGAGAACGAAGTACGACGCCAGCGACATCCTGGCCAGGTTGGCGTACTACGCCGTCCTGCTGTTCACCCTGCAGTTCGCCTTCGGAGTCTGGGGGCCCAACGCGATCAGTGACCTGATCAGCGGCGTGGTGTCCTGGCTGCCGCGCGCGTTCATCGCGATCGTCATCGTGGTGATCGCGGCCGCCATCGCCAACGCCGTCCGCGATCTGGTCACCGGGGCGCTGGGCGGACTCTCGTACGGCAAGGTCCTGGCCGACCTGACGGCGATCTTCATCATCGCGCTCGGCGTGATCGCCGCGCTGAACCAGGTGGGCATCGCCACCACGGTCACCACTCCGGTGCTGATCGCGGTCCTCGCCACGGTCGCCGGCATCCTGATCGTCGGCGTCGGCGGTGGTCTGGTGAAGCCGATGCAGAACCGCTGGGACGGCTGGCTGGACCGGGCCGCCCGAGAGGCCCAGGCGGTGCAGGAGCACCGGCGGGCCAACGCTGCCGGGCGGGGCGACATGCAGCGGCAGATGGCCGACCGCGGCGGCGACCGGACCCAGGCCATGCCCCGGGTCGACGAACAGTCGACGGTGGCCGGTGGACGTGGCACGTACCAGTCCGGTGCGGCCGACGAAACCCAGCAGTACCGCCCGTAGCGGGGCGTGATCGTGCGAGGGGAGGGGTGTCCGCGCTACGCGTGGGCGCCCCTCCCGCGTGTCAGTGACGGTCGAGTGAGCGGGCCAGCGCGCAGACGGCGACCAGTCGGGCGAGCGGCCACTCCGGCGCGCTCCAGTCCACCGGACCCCGTGGCGGCGTCCACCCGTGCTCCAGGGCGGCGGTGCGTACCCCCTCGGCGTAGCCGGCGAGCGTGGCGACGGTCAACGGCCGTCGGTCCCCGTCCAGGCTGTCGCGGACGGCGGCGGCGTGCTGGTCGACCAGCGCCAGCAACCCGGGGCGCGCCGCGGCGGCGGTGAGGCCGGCGGTGCCCACGGAGACGGTGAGGGCGGCCAGGGTGGACCGCGCCGACTCGACGGCGGTCGGGGAGGCGACCCGGGTGAACGGCACACGCATGGTGACCGAGGCTAACCGACAGGTCATCGACCGGCCTCGGCCGCTCGGCGCTTGTGGGGTGTGCCACCGGACGAGTCGGGGCTGGCCGCGAGGGTTGATCCGGCACAGACAGGGCAGGAGACACCCGACGACCCAGGGTGGCACAGAGCACGGGAGCACCGATGGCGCAGCGGGCGGACGGGCCGGACGACCAGCACCGGCGGCCAGCGGGGGTCAGCGACGAGACGGTCGCCGCGCTGGGCAAGCTCAGCGAGGCGTTGGAGTGCGTGGAACGGGCCCGCGGGCACCTGTACTCGCTGCACCAGCTCATCGGGCACGCCGACCTGATGCTCGACGACGCGGTGGAGAAGTTCCGTGCCGCCGGACAGCATCGGATCGCCGAGCGGATCGACACCGAACTGCTGGGCCGCAACGTGATCGCCGGCCGGTGGACGTTCCAGATCGTCGAGGACTTCGACGACGGCTACCACGCGCTGTTCCGGGAGCTGGACCAGCAGGCCCGCGACGAGTTGGTCGGTGGGCGGCGGCACCTGTACGAGGCGGAGATGAAAGAGCGCCGCCGCACTCGGGGCCGGCCGGGACACGAGGCCCGACCGGCCGAGGGGACCGGCTAGTCGCCGGTGGCGTTGGCGGGCCGGCGGCGGGCGGCGTCGTCGGCGATGATCACGGTCGCCACCATCAGCGCGACGCAGACGCTGAACAGCCACGAGTCGTCGGAGACGAGCCGGGCCGACACGGGCGCCTGCAGCGCGGCGAGCAGGAAGCCGAGCCAGGCGAGACGGCGCTGACTCGTGGAGAGGATTCCGGAGCCTTGATGCATCCCGAAATTCTTACGCGAACGAGCCCGTCTGCCGTCCCCCGATCGGCCGATTCTGACTGAGCTGTCCGCTTTCTCGACCATCCGGACACCACTTCTTGTCGCGGCGGGCGGGCAGCCCTCGCCAACGGTAGGGTGCGCTGCGGCAGGATGCTGACCCATGTCCACGTCGCCCGCCCCACCCCGCGCCGCGCTGCTCCTGCTGGCCTACCTCGCGTTCGTCAGCCTCGGCCTGCCGGACGGACTGCTCGGTGTCGGGTGGCCGTCGATCCGGGGAGACTTCGGCGTACCGACCGAGGCCGTCGGGCTGCTGCTCGCCGCGGGCACCGTCGGCTACCTCACCTCCAGCGTGCTGGCCGGGTTCACCCTGGCCCGCCTCGGCGTGGGCGCTCTGCTGGCCGGCAGCACCCTGCTGGCCAGCCTCGCGCTGACCGGGTACGCCCTGAGCCCCGGGCTGGCCGTGATCGTGGGCTGCGCGCTGCTGCTCGGGCTGGGTTCCGGCGCTATCGACTCGGGGCTCAACGCGTACGCCGCCGGCGCGTTCGGCCCGCGACACATGAACTGGCTGCACGCCTTTTTCGGCCTGGGCGTGGCGATCGGTCCGCTGATCATGACGGCGGCGCTGAGCGCGGGGCTGGCCTGGCGGTGGGGGTACGGCATCGTGGCCGCCGCCCAGCTCGCCCTCGCCTCCGCGTTCGCGTTGACGGTACGCGCGTGGCGGCGCAGTGATCCCGCCTCCGGGTCGGTAACGGAGACACCCGAGGCTGTGCCGCCGGTGCGGGTGCCGATCCTGACGACGTTGCGGCTGCCGGTCGTCTGGTCGGGGACCCTGGCCTTCGCGCTGTACGTCGCCATCGAGGTGTCCGCCGGCCTGTGGGCGTTCCTGCTGCTCACCCAGGGGCGCGGCCTGAGCGCCGCGGTGGCCGGCGGCTGCGTCTCCGCGTACTGGGGGAGTCTCTTCGTCGGCCGGGTGGTGCAGGGCGTGGTCGCCGAACGGCTCGGCCCCCGTTTGGTGCTGCGGGTGAGCCTGGCCGGCATGGCCGTCGGCGCCGCACTGGTCGCGGTCCCCGGCTCGGCGGTGCTGGCGGTACTCGGCCTGGTCGTCGTCGGGTTCGCCGCCGCGCCGGTCTTCCCGCTGCTCACCCTCACCACTCCCGAACGGGTCGGGGCGGCGCACGCGGACCGGGCCATCGGGTTGCAGATCGGCGCGGCCGGCCTGGGCGCGGCGCTCGTCCCGGCAGGGCTCGGCGTGCTGATCAGCACGGTGTCGGTGCAGGTGCTCGGTCCGGCCCTGGTGGTGCTCTCGCTGGCGCTGATCGTGCTCTACGAGCTGGGTGCGCGCCGGTCGACCGGGTCCGCCGGCCGGCCCGGTACGCCCGGCGAGGACTACCCGTTGTCCGGGCCGGTCCGACCGGTCGTCGACGGACGGTAGGCGCGCTCGGGGTCGGTCGGCTCCCGCCCTCCCTCGCCACCGCGGTCGGTCGCCGCCGGCCCGTGCCCGAAGGCGGCCTCCTCGCCGGCGTCGTTGCCGGTCACGTCGTCGGCCTGCCCGTCGATGCTGGAGCCCGCCACGGCGCGTTCGAGTTCCTCCAGCGGTAGCCGTTCCTCGTCCCGCCACACCCTGTCGTCCGTCATGACATCAGCGGTACCCGGGCGCGATGACCGCAAACGGGTACCCGACCCCGGAGACGACGATGGCCGCCGGGAACCCCGGCGGCCATCCTCGGTCGGTGCTCAGGATCACGGCTGCGGTCGGTCCACCGAGCCACGCCAGGCGCCGGTCTCCTGACCGCGCCGCTCGATGAACGTCTTGAACCGCTCCAGGTCGCCCTTGGCCCGCCGGTCGACGATGCCGAGCTTGTCGCCGGCCTGCTCGACCACGCCGTGCGGCTCGAACTCGAGCTGGAGGGTGACCCGGGTCTTGCTCTCGTCCAGGCGGTGGAAGGTCACCACACCGGCCTGCTGGGTGCCGCCGGTGGAGCGCCACGCGACCCGCTCGTCGGGCAACTGCTCGGTGATCTCGGCGTCGAACTCGCGCTTCACGCCGGCGATGTCCACCGTCCAGTGGGTCATCGTCTCGGAGAGCTGCCGGACCTCCTGCACACCCTCCATGAACTGCGGGAACTCCTCGAACTGCGTCCACTGGTCGTATGCGGTGCGTACGGGAACGGAAACGTCGACGTGTTCGGTAACGCCACTCATCGGTCAGTCCTCCTTCGGCCGCTGCCTGTCGGATCGGGGGTGATCCCTACCAGCGGGTTGTCTCGTTCTTGTTGCCGAGCGCGGCCCACACCTCGGAGACCGTCTGGTACTCGGTGCCCTCGGGGAGCCGTTCCAGCGCCGCCACGATGTCGTCGGGCGCCTCGTTCTCCCGGGCGCTGGCGATGAGCACCAGTCGGTCGCCGGGCAGCGCGCTCATGGAGATGAACCGGCCGAGCCGGCTGCGCTGCTCGACGTCGGTGGAACTCATCCCCTGCGGGGTGCCGGTGCGCAGATCGCCGGCCGGTGCCGTGGTGGTCTCCGGCTGGTCCTCGCCGGCCGGCTCCGGCACCCGGGACTCGTCGACCCGAGAGCCACCGGTCCCCGGCCCCTGCACGAGGCCGCTGACCTCCTGGCTCATCTGCTCGTCGATCCTCGGTCCGTGCTTGCTGTTGCCACGCTCCATGCCTTCTGCGCTACCCGGCACCCCGCCCGGTAAACCGGCACCCGGTCACGAACCGGCCCCCGGGTCGGACATCCGGGCGGACAACCGGCCGTCAGTCGTCGGCGGCCTTGCGCGGTGGCAGCACCGGACCGTCCGGGTCCTCCGCGCCCGCCTGCAACTGCCGGCCGCGCTGCACCTCGGCGTTGATCTGCACGCCGAGCATCAGGGCGCTGTTCGAGAGGTAGAGCCAGACCAGGAACGCGATGGCCGCGCCCAGGCTGCCGTAGGTCGTCTTGTAGGTCGCGAAGTTCGCGACGTAGAAGCCGAAACCGAAGGACACCACCGCCCAGGAGAGCAGGGCCACCGCGCCACCGGGGGTGAGCCAGCGGAAGCGGGGTTGGCGCACGTTCGGGGCGATCCAGAACAGCAGGGACAGCAGCACCATCATCACCAGGGCGAGCACCGGCCACTTCGCGACGCTCCACACCGTACGAGCCAGGCCACCGGCGTTGATCAGGTCGCCGACCGCGTCGGTGACCGGGCCGCTGACGATCAGCGCGAGGGCGACCACCGCGAGCAGCACCAGCGTCACCGCGGCCAGGCCGATCTGCAACGGCCGCAGCCTCCAGACGGGCCGGCCCTCGTCCACCCCGTAGATGGCGTTCGACGCGCGGGTGAACGCGCCGATGAAACCCGACGCGGACCACAGCGCACCGAGCAGACCGAAGCTCAGCAGCACCTTGGTGTTGCTCTGCTGGAGCACCACCGAGCGGATCACCCCGACCACGCCGCCGTCCTCGTCGGCCACCACCGATCCGGCGCCCACCTGGTTGGCCAGGTCGACCACCGTGTCGAGGGTCCGCTCACCCGACGAGACCAGGCCGACCAGCGCCACCACCACGATGGCGGACGGAAAGAGAGCCAGCACCCCGTAGTAGGTGAGGGCGGCGGCCCAGTCCGAGCAGTTGTCGTTCACGAAGTTCTGCACACTGCGGACCAGCACCCCGCGCCACGTCCGCCAGCTCAGTTGCCGGACCCGGCGGGGCACCCGCGTGCCCTGTCCACCGCCGAGCGTCGTACCGGGCTCCGTGGTCGTCATGCCCGCTCCCTGTGCCCCGGCCACCGGATGACCGGTCGTCCGGTCGGGCCTGGTGCGGCCGGTACCCGGAGCGGGAAATCGACAAACCCGTCCGGTGCCCCGCCGGCGCCGCTAGGGTTTGCCGCCGCGCTCTCCGGGAACGGTCATCGTCACCCTGTCGACACTTCAGGAGGACGACATGCCCGCGCGCGAGGACATGCCCAGCACGCTGCGACGCTCCTCGGACAAGGCGCAGCGCACCTGGGAGAAGACGCACGACTCGGCGGTGGAGACCTACGGCGAGGGCGAGCGGTCGCACCGCACCGCCTTCGCGGCGGTGAAGCACCAGTTCGAGAAGGTGGGCGACCACTGGGAGCCCAAGGGCCGCAAGGGCCCGAGCGACAGCCAGGCCGCCGGCGGTGGCCCGGAGCGACGCGCACCCACCGCCGGTGGGGTGGACGCCAACGCCAGCAAGGACCACCTGATGTCGGTGGCCCGCAAGCTGGACGTGCCGGGCCGGTCGAGCATGACCAAGTCGGAGCTGGTCACGGCCATCGAGAAGGCCAATGACCGGGCGACCCGCAAGGCTCGGGGCGACTGACCCCCGCGTGGCGCGGCACGGGGCGGACGCGCCACCCCTGCGCCCGCCCCGTGCTGTCCGCCGCCGTCCCGCTCGCCGCCGTTCTACTCACCACTGCCCGCCGCCGGGCGCCTCGATGTGCACCGCCTTCGTGGCCGTGAACTCGTCCAGCAGCTCCGGGCCGTAGCCGAAGCCCTGACCGCTGGCCCGACGCGGGTGCGCGGCCCCGCCCGGCGCCCCACCGAACACCGCGTTGATCTTCACGGTGCCCACCGGCAGCTCCCGCCAGGCCCGCTGCGCGTGGCTCATCGACGCGGTCAGCACCGTCGCCGCGAGCCCGTACGGGGAGTCCGCCGCGCAGGTCAGCGCCTCGTCGAAGGAGTCGACCACCACCACCGGGGCGACCGGGCCGAACGTCTCCTCGCGTACCAGTGCCATGTCGTGCCGGCAGTCGGTGACCACGGTGGCCGGGTAGTAGGCCCCCGGTGAGTCCGGCAGCTCGCCGCCGGTGCGTACCCGTGCGCCGGCCGCCACCGCTGCGGTCACCTGCCCGTGCACGTGGTCGCGGTGCCGCCGGTCGACAAGCGGGCCCAGGTCGGTGCCCGGGTCGCGGCCCGGCCCGACCCGCAGCGCGTCGGCCCGCCGCACCAGCGCCGCCACGAAGTCGTCGGCGACGTCGCGGTGTACGTAGATCCGCTCCACCGCGACGCAGATCTGCCCGGCGTTGGCGAACGCGCCGAGCGCGGCCTGTTCCGCCGCCCATCCGGGGTCGACACCCGCGTCGACGACCAGCGGGTCGCTGCCGCCGTTCTCCAGCAGCACCTTCGCGCCGGTACGGGCAGCGGCGGCGGCGATCTTGCGCCCGGTGGCGGTGGACCCGACGTGCGCGACCACGTCCACGTCCTGTGCGGCCAGCGCCGCGCCGACCTCCGGGCCTCCGGTGAGCAGGGACAGCACGCCGGCCGGTAGGGCCTCGTCCAGGGCCCGGGCCAACAGCCAGCCCGTCCCCGGCGTCCGCTCGCTCGGCTTGTAGAGCACCACGTTGCCGGTGACCAGGGCCGCGCCGAGCAGCCCGCACGACACCGCCACCGGGTCGTTCCAGGGGGTGATCGCGGCGACCACGCCGCGCGGCTGCGGAGTCATGAAGTCCACCGCGTCGGTAGCCCCGTGCAGCGTCCGCCCGCCGCGCAGTGGCGCGAGTTCCGCGTACTGTCGCAGGGTGCCGATGCCCGCCTCGACGCCGCCGCGGGCGTCCGCGAGGGGCTTGCCCATCTCCGCGGTCACCGCCGCGGTCAGCTCGTCCATGGCCGCCGCGACCGCGTCCGCGGCCCGGTGCAGCGCGGCCGCCCGCTCGGCCGGCGCGGTCGCCGCCCACTCGTCGGCCGCCTCCCGCGCGGCCTGGGCCGCCTTACCGACCTCGTCGGCCGTGGCGATGGGCGCCGAGGTCACCGGTTCCCCGTCCGCCGGATCGTGCACGACCAGCTCGCCGCCGGCCCCGCCCGCGCCCCACACCCCGCCCACCAGCTGCGCAACCGTGTACATGCGGCGCTGGATGCCCGAGCCCCGGCGAGACAAACGCGTTTCGCCCGGTTCCGCGCCGGGTAGGCGGATCGGGTGACTACCACCGGCGCGGAGAGCGCGGACGCCGTCGTCGTCGGCGCCGGACACAACGGCCTGGTCGCGGCGAACCTCCTGGCCGACGCCGGGTGGGACGTGGTCGTGCTGGAGGCGACCGCCGTGCCCGGCGGCGCGGTCCAGTCGGCCGAGGTGACCGCGCCGGGCTATCTGAGCGACCTCTACAGCTCGTTCTACCCCCTCGGGTACGCCTCGCCGGTGCTCGACGGTCTCGACCTGGGCCGCTACGGACTGTCCTGGCGGCACGCGCCGGACGTGCTGGCACACCTGTTGCCCGACGGCCGGGCCGCGGTGATCAACCGGGACCCGGACGCCACGGCCGCCTCGTTGGAGCAGTTCGCCCCCGGCGACGGAAAGCGCTGGCTGAACGCGTACACCGACTGGCTCGACGTGGCCGAGCCGATGCTGACCACGATCACCACTCCGTTCCCGCCGGTACGCGGCGGGCTGGGCCTGCTACGCCGGCTGCGGGTCGCCGGAGCGCTGCGGCTCGCCCGCCGACTCGTGGTGCCCGTACGCAAGCTGGGCGACGAGCTGTTCGACGGGGCGGGTGGGCCGGCGCTGCTCGCCGGGTGCGCCCTGCACACCGACCTGTCCCCCGAGGAGGCCGGCTCCGGCGTGTACGGCTGGCTGCTGGCCATGCTCGGCCAACAGGTCGGCTGGCCGGTGCCCGACGGCGGCGCACGGCGGATCACCGACGCGCTGGTGGACCGTCTCGCCGAACGCGGTGGTCGCATCCTGTACGGCGCGCGGGTCGACCGGGTGCTCACCGCGCGCGGCCGGGCGGTGGGCGTACGCACCGAGGGCGGCACGCTGTGGCGGGCCCGGCGGGCCGTCCTCGCCGACGTGCCGGCGCCGGCGCTCTACCTCGACCTCGTCGGTGCGGCGGCCCTGCCGTCGCGGCTGGTCGAGGACCTGGCGCACTTCCGGTGGGACGGCTCGACGCTGAAGGTCGACTGGGCGCTCTCCGCCCCGGTCCCGTGGACCAACCGGGCGGTCGCCGGTGCGGGGACGGTGCACCTCGGCGCGGACCTCGACGGGCTGACCCGCTATGCCGGCGAGCTGGCCCGCGGCGAACTGCCCCGCGACCCGTTCCTGCTGGTCGGGCAGATGTCCGTGGCAGACCCCAGCCACTCACCGCCGGGCACCGAGTCGCTCTGGTCGTACACCCACCTGCCGTTCCGGCAGAACTGGCGAACCGAGGACATCGCCGGGCACGTGCAGCGCATGGAGGACGTGCTCGAAGCGGCGGCCCCGGGCTTTCGGCAGCTCATCGTGGGTCGGCACGTGGCCGGGCCCGCCGACCTGGAGAAGGGCGACCCGAGCCTGGTCGGTGGCGCGTTGGGTGGAGGCACCGCCGCCGCGTACCAACAGTTGTTCCTGCGCCCGATTCCCGGCCTGGGCCGGGCGGACACCCCGGTGGACCGGCTCTTCCTGGCCAGTTCCTCGGCGCACCCGGGCGGTGGGGTGCACGGCGCGCCGGGCGCCAACGCGGCCCGCGCGGCCCTGGCCCGCGACCGCGCCCTGACCGGGCGCGCCTACGCGGCGGCGATCTCCACCGCCCATCGAGCGGTCTACCCCCCGACCTGACGCGGTGACCAAGAGGTTCGCGTCACCGGCGAGCCGGAATCTGACGCGAACCTCTTGATCAATGCTGGGAAGAGCCGTCAGGACGTGATGTTGCGGTGCTTGCTGCGCAGGCGGAACGGCATCAGCGCGCTCTCGACCTTGGTCGCGGTGGTCATCTTGGAGACGCCGTCACGCCGCTCCTCGAAGCGGATCGGCACCTCCAGGATCGTGTGCCCGAGCTTGGTGGCCAGGTAGTGCATCTCCACCTGGAAGCTGTAGCCGTTGGACTGCACCCGGTGCAGGCCGATGTCCTTCAGCGCGTCCGCCCGCCAGATCTTGAAGCCGGCGGTCAGGTCACGGATGCGCACCCGCAGCAGCGTGTGCACGTAGAGGTTCGCCCAGCCGCTGAGCGCCCGGCGGTACAGCGGCCAGTTCTCGTCCAGCTCGCCACCCGGCACGTACCGGGAACCGATCACCACGCCGGCCTGGGTGGAGAGCAGCGCGCCCAGCATCCCCGGCAGCGCCTCCGGCGGGTGCGACAGGTCGGCGTCCATCTGGGCCACGAACTCGGCCCCGCCCTCGATCGCCCGGGTCATGCCGTCGACGTACGCCCGGCCCAGGCCCTCCTTGCCGGCCCGGTGCATCACCTCGATCCGCTCCGGGTACTCGATGGCCAGCTTGTCGGCCACCTCCCCGGTGCCGTCGGGGGAGTTGTCGTCGGCGACGAGGATGCGCAGTCCCGGCAGCGGCAGCGCGAGCAGCCGCTCGACCAGCGCCGGCAGGTTGCCCGCCTCGTTGTAGGTGGGTACGACGACTGTCAGGTGTGCGTCTCGCCACGGCGACGGCAGCTGGACGGGCTCGATCATGTCGGACATCCTCGGTTTGCGGACACGGCTACCCCAGAGGGTAGCCAGTTGCCCGACCCGGATTGAAAAGGCTCCCCGTCGGTCGGACCGCCCGCAGGTGGCGACGCGCTCAGCGCAGGCGGCGGGCCACCACCGTCCGCGTCACCTCGGACCCCTCTGTCGTGTGGCGATGTCGGAGAGGCGAGCCAGCGTCTCCCGGTTCCGCAGGTGCAGCACGAGGTCGTTGGCCTTGTTCCGGACCCAGCGCAGCGGGCCGGCCGCGAAGTCCTCACCGATACGGACGCGGGTGGCGCCCTCGTCGACGGCCTCCAGGGTGAACGCCACGATCGCCTCGCCGGCCGGCCACAGACCGGCGCGCAGCACCAGCCGGTGCGGCGGCTCGCAGACCAGCACGGTCGAGGCGTCCTGCAACGAGAACGGCCACGGCCCGGCCCGGTGGTGCAACTGGCTGCCCACGCGCGGCCAGGCGTCGTCCACGTCGCGCACGTGCGCCGTCCCGACCACCCAGTCGCTGTACGTCCACCCGTCGGCCAGGACGTCGAACACCTGCTGCGGGGGAGCGTCGATCACTTTCTCCACTATCGCCACTGGACTCCCATACCCGCGCCGCGACGGCGGCTAACGGACCGGCGGGTTAGCTTCTCCGAGGCGGTGGGTAAGGCGACCCGGGGCACCGCCGGCGGCGTTGGCCCACGGCGCTGACGACGACGTTTACTCCTTCGGGCGCCGGGAACCCGCCGGCTGTGCGACAGGACCAGGAGGATCCGTATCAGCGCAGGTCAGCCCGGGTGTACGCCGGTGCTGGCCGGGGTGGTCGCGGATCCGACGCAGGCGTCCTGTACGACGCGGTCCTGCTCGACCGCGACGGCACCCTGATCGAGGACGTGCCGTACAACGGCGACCCGGAGAAGGTACGCCCGCTGCCGGGGGCGCGGGCGGCGCTGGACCGGTTGCGGGCTGCCGGCCTGCGCCTGGCGGTGGTGACCAACCAGTCGGGCCTGGCCCGGGGCTACTTCGACGAGGAGCAGATGCGGGCGGTGCACGCCCGCGTCGAGGAGCTGCTGGGCGGCTTCGACGCCTGGCTGGTCTGCCCGCACGACGACGCCGACGGCTGCGACTGCCGTAAGCCGGCGCCCGGTCTGGTGCACGCTGCCGCCCGGGAGCTGGGCACGAGTGCGTCGCGCTGCGTGCTGGTGGGTGACATCGGCCGTGACGTGGGCGCGGCGCTGGCCGCCGGCGCGGCCGGGGTGCTGGTGCCCACCCCCGTGACGCGGCCGGAGGAGATCGCCGCCGCCGGCTGGGTGGCGACCGACCTCCCGTCCGCGGTGGACGAGATCCTGCGCCGTCAGCGGGCCGTGCGGCCCGCGCGGACCGCCGACAAGGTGGGTACGGCGCTGGTGGTGCGCTCCGACTCGGCCGGGGACGTGCTCGTCACCGGGCCCGCGATCCGCGCGGTCGCGGCCGGCGCGCAGCGGGTGGTGCTGCTCTGCGGCCCCCGTGGACGTGCCGCCGCCGAGCTGTTGCCCGGCGTCGACGAGATCATCGAACACCCGCTGCCGTGGATCGATCCCGCTCCCGCACCGGTCGACCCCGACGCCATGCGCCGCCTGACCGCCCGCCTCTGGGCCGTCGGCGCGGACGAGGCGGTGGTGTTCACCTCGTTCCACCAGTCCGCGCTGCCGCTGGCGCTGCTGCTGCGCATGGCCGGGATCACCCGGATCGCCGCGATCAGCGACGACTACCCGGGCGCGCTTGTGGACATCCGCCACCGGGTGCCGGTGGGCGTTCCCGAACCCGAGCGCGCGCTCTCCCTCGCCGCCGCGGCCGGCTACCGGTTGCCCGCCGGCGACGAACCCGTGCTGCGGCTCCGCGACGACGCCGTGGCGCCCCGCCCCGCCGCCGTCGGTGACCCCGGCTACGTGGTGCTGCATCCCGGCTCGGCCGCGTCGAGCCGGGCCTGTCCGACCGAGCTGGCGGCGCGGATCGCCGCCGCGTTGACGGCGGCCGGGCACCGGGTGCTGGTCACCGGCGGACCCGACGAGCGCACGGTCACCGCCCGGGTCGCGGCGGCGGGCGGCACCGACCTGGGCGGTACGACCGACCTGGCCGGACTGGCCGCGCTCGTCGCCGACGCCGCCGCCGTGGTGGTCGGGAACACCGGACCCGCGCACCTGGCCGCCGCGGCCGGTGTGCCGGTCGTGAGCCTGTTCGCGCCGACCGTCCCCTTCGGGCAGTGGGGGCCCTACCGGGTGCCCACGGTCCGGCTCGGCGACGCGAACGCGCCCTGCCGCGACACCCGGGCGGCGGCCTGCCCGATCCCGGGGCACCCGTGCCTGAGCGGCGTCGACCCGGCCGAGGTGGTCGAGGCGGTACGGACGCTGACAGCCAGCGGCGGTGGCATCCGATGAACATCCTGCTCTGGCACGTGCACGGCTCCTGGACCACGTCCTTCGTGCACGGCAGTCACCGCTACCTGATTCCCACCACACCCGACCGGGGTCCGTACGGCCTCGGCCGCGCCCGCACCTATCCGTGGCCGGACAGCGCCGTCGAGGTGGCCCCCGACGACCTGCCCGGCACCGACGTCGATCTGGTCGTGCTGCAACGCCCGGAGGAGATCGACCTGGCCGAGCAGTGGCTGGGACGGCGTCCCGGGCGCGACGTGCCCGCCATCTACGTCGAGCACAACACTCCCAAGGGCGACGTCCCGAACACCCGACACCCGATGGCCGACCGCGGTGACCTGCTCGTCGCCCACGTCACCGGGTTCAACCAGATCTTCTGGGACACCGGCGCGACCCGTACCAGGGTCATCGACCACGGCATCGTCGCGCCGGCCTTGTCGTACACGGGTGAACTGGACCGGCTCGCCGTCGTGATCAACGAGCCGGTGCGGCGGGGACGGGTCACCGGCACGGACCTGCTGCCCGAGTTCGCCGCGATCGCGCCCCTGGACGTGTTCGGCATGGGCGTCGCGGGCCTCGCCGACCACCTCGGACTGCCCGCCGACCGGCTCACCAGCCACGACGACGTGCCCCAGGAGCGGATGCACGCCGAACTGGCCCGTCGGCGGGCGTACCTGCACCTGTGCCGCTGGACCAGCCTCGGGCTCAGCCTCATCGAGGCGATGGCGATCGGCATGCCGGTCGTCGCGCTCGCCACCACCGAGGCGGTCACCGCCGTGCCTCCGGAGGCGGGCGCCCTCGCCACCCGGATGGACGTCCTGCTCGACGCCGCCCGCCGGTTCATCGCCGAGCCGGCGGCCGCGCGTCAGGCCGGCGTGGCAGCCCAGGCCGCCGCGCGCGACAGATACGGCCTCGACCGTTTCCTCGCTGACTGGGACCGGCTGCTGGAGGAGGAAGTATGCGGATCGCGATGATCTCGGAGCACGCCAGCCCGCTCGCCATCCTCGGAGGCGAGGACGCCGGCGGCCAGAACACCCACGTGGCCGAGCTGTCCGCCGCGCTCGTCGCCGCCGGGCACGAGGTACGGGTGTACACCCGCCGGGACGCCCTCGACCTGCCGGTGACCGTTCGGGCCCCGGACGGGTACGACGTGGTGCACGTGCCGGCCGGTCCGGCCGAGCCGGTGGCGAAGGACGCGCTGCTGCCGCACATGCGCGAGTTCAGCCGGTGGCTCGTCGAGCGGTGGCGGGGTGGGGACTGGACGCCCGAGGTGATCCACGCGCACTTCTGGATGAGTGGCCTGGCCGCGTTGACCGCCGGTCGACAGACCGGCGTGCCGGTGGTCCAGACGTACCACGCGCTGGGCACGGTGAAACGCCGCTACCAGGGCGTGCAGGACACCAGCCCGGCCCGGCGCATCGCCTACGAGCGGGAGCTGGGCCGCTCGGTGGACCGGGTGGTCGCCCAGTGCCGCGACGAGGTCGGCGAGCTGGTCCGGATGGGGGTGCCCCGGTCCCGGATGACTGTCGTGCCTTCCGGCGTCAACCTCTCGTCGTTCGCCCCGCTGGGGCCGGTCGCCGACCGGGAGCCGGGTCGCGCCCGCATCCTCACCGTGGGCCGGCTGGTCGAGCGCAAGGGCTTCCAGACGGTCGTCCGCGCGATGGCGCTGGTTCCCGACGCCGATTGTGTCGTGGTGGGCGGGCCACCCGAAGGGCTGCTGGAGACCGACCCGTACGCCCGGCGGCTGCGGGCTCTCGCCGAGTCGTGCGGGGTCGCCGACCGGGTGCACCTGGTCGGCGCGGTACCCCGCGAGGAGATGGGCCGCTGGTACCGCTCGGCCGACCTGCTGGTCGCCGCCCCCTGGTACGAGCCGTTCGGGTTGACCCCGCTGGAGGCGATGGCGTGCGGCGTGCCGGTCGTCGGCACCGCCGTGGGCGGTATCCGCGACACCGTCGTCGACGGCACGACAGGTGACCTCGTGCCGGCCCGCGACCCCAACGCCCTCGCCGCCGCGATCCGAGGGCTGCTCGACGACCGCATCCGCCGCTTCCGGTACGCCACGGCGGCCCGCG
The DNA here is from genome assembly GCF_040608555.1 of Micromonospora sp. NPDC005172. Classification (NCBI taxonomy): domain Bacteria; kingdom Bacillati; phylum Actinomycetota; class Actinomycetes; order Micromonosporales; family Micromonosporaceae; genus Micromonospora; species Micromonospora sp. NPDC005172. Next base: position 17,793 of record NZ_JBEXIL010000004.1, on the reverse strand, counting down.
AGCGGGCCCGGTCGCGCTACTCGTGGCAGGTCACCGCCGAACGCCTCACCGAGGTCTACAACGAGGTCGCCGCCGTACGCCGGCCGACCCGGGTGGTGGCCTGATGCCGGCGGTCAGCCCGCTCGAGGAGCACCTGACCAACCTCGCCGCGGCACTGGGCCCGTACCGCCGGTGTGAGCCGCAGTTGGCGCGTTGGGGCGCTCTCCTGGCGCACCGGCTGGCCGGCGGCGGACGGCTGCTGGTCGCCGGCAACGGCGGCAGCGCCGCCGAGGCCCAGCACCTCACGGCCGAGCTGGTGGGCAAGCTGCACGACGACCGCCAACCGCTGTCGGCGATCGCCCTGCACGCCGAGACCAGCGCCGTGACGGCCATCGCCAACGACTACGGCTACGCCGACGTCTACGCCCGTCAGGTGCGGGCCCACGGCCGACCCGGCGACGTGCTGCTGCTGCTCAGCACCAGCGGCGCCAGCGACAACCTGATCACCGCCGCGCACGCCGCGCACGACGCCGGCCTGACCACCTGGGCGCTCACCGGACCCGCGCCCAACCCCCTCGCGGACGCCTGCGACGAGGCGCTCACCGTGTCGTCGGCCGACACGCAGGTCGTCCAGGAGCTGCATCTCGTCACCAGTCATCTGATCTGCGAGTACCTCGAGAAGGAACTGCCCGTGGCGCTGGCCGCCGCCGAGCCCGCGACGGCCGGTCGGCTCGCGTCCGAGCCGGTACGCACCGGGGTCGAGGTGGTGCTCGACGGCCCGGCCGCACAGCAGATCGACGCGTGAGGATGAGGAGGAAAGCGTGAGGGGACCCGTGGTGGTCGTCGGGGACACTCTGCTCGACCGGGACGTGGAGGGGTTGGTGAACCGCCTCTGCCCGGACTCCCCGGTGCCGGTGCTCGACGAGACCTCGGCCGTCGACCGGCCCGGTGGGGCCGGCCTGGCGGCGGTCTTCGCGGCGTCGCAGGGGGCCGACGTGGTGCTGGTCACCGCGCTCGCCGACGACGCCGGGGGCGCGCGGCTCAGCGCGCTGCTCGCCGCCGCCGGCGTGCGGGTGTATCCGCTGGCTCTCTCCGGCGCGACGCCGGAGAAGATCCGACTGCGGGCCCGGGGCCGGGTGCTGCTGCGCCACGACCGGGGCGGTGCCTCCGGTGAACCGGGCCAGCCCTCGGACGAGGTGCTGCGGGTGCTCGCCGCCGCGTCGGCGGTGCTGGTCAGCGACTACGGCCGGGGGGTGGCCCGGCAGCCCGCGCTGCGCGCCGCGCTGGCCGCCACCCGTGCGCCGGTCGTCTGGGACCCGCACCCGCGCGGGCCGGCGGCGGTGCCCGGCGTGCACCTCGTCACCCCGAACGAGTCGGAGGTACGCGAGCTGGTCCCGACGGTGCCCGGCGCGTCCCGGCTCGCCACCGCATCCCAGGGCGCGCAGGGGCTGCGTCGACGGTGGCGGGCGGGTGCGGTTGCGGTGACGCTGGGCGGGGACGGCGCGTTGCTCTGCCACGCCGGATCGACGCCGCTGGTGGTGCCCACCGCGGGCAGCGCCGAGGGCGACACCTGTGGGGCGGGTGACCGGTTCGCCGCGGCCGCCGGTCTCGCACTGGCACAGGGCGCGCTCGTCTCCGAGGCGGTGCAGGCGGCGGTCGCCGAGGCGTCCGCGTACGTGGCGGGTGGGGGAGTGGCCACGGCCTTGCCGGCCCCCGAACGGGCGGTCGGCGCGCGTGCCGAGGCAGGCCCGCGCGGCTCGCGCTGGGGCACGAGCCAGCTCGGCGGCGAGCGGGTGGGTGTGGCGGCGGTCGCCGCGCTCCTCGCCGAGGTACGGGGCGCCGGCGGCACGGTGGTGGCCACCGGAGGTTGCTTCGACCTGCTGCACGCCGGGCACGTGGCGACGTTGCAGGCCGCCCGGCAGCTCGGCGACTGCCTGATCGTCTGCGTGAACTCCGACGACAGCGTCGCCGGGTTGAAGGGGCCACAGCGGCCGGTGCTGCCCGAGGGCGACCGCGCCCGGCTGCTGGCGGCCCTGAGCTGCGTCGACGCCGTCCTCGTCTTCGACGAGCCGACGCCCGAGGCGGTGCTGTCCTGGGTACGCCCCGACGTCTGGGTCAAGGGCGGCGACTACGCGAGCGGTGTCGGCGACGCGGCCACGCTGCCCGAGGCGGAGGTGCTGCGCCGGTGGGGCGGGAACACGGTGGTGGTGCCGTACCTGGACGGTCGCTCCACCAGCGACCTCATCGCGCGTTCCGCCGCCGGGCAGGCCGTCGGCGCGGGCGGTGAGCCGCCACCGGTAGGCGTCACCACCGAGGTCACGTCGATGCCGGAGCGGACCCGATGACCGCCACGCGACCCGACGCCGGACCCGCCGTCCTGGTCACCGGCGGCGCCAGCGGACTCGGCGCGGCGGTGGTCGCGGCGGTGGCCGCCTCCGGTGGCCGCCCGCTCGTGCTCGACCGGCAGCCGCCGGCCGACGGCGTGGACTGGACCGAGTGCGATCTCGCCGACACCCGCGCCGCCGAGGCGGCCACCCGGCACCTCGCCGAGCAGGCCGGTGGCCTGGACGCGGTGGTCACGGCCGCCGGCATGGACGTGCCGGGTCGCCTCGCCGACGTGCCGGGGGAGACCTGGGACCGGATCGTCACCGTGGACCTGTTGGCCACGGCCGCGGTGATCCGGGCCGCGCTGCCGTTCCTGCAAGCCTCCGCGGGGCGCATCGTCACGGTCGCCTCCACTCTGGGCGTCAAGGCGGTCGGCGACGCCACCGCGTACTGCGCGGCGAAGTTCGGCGTCGTCGGGTTCACCCGTGCGCTGGCCGCCGAACTCGCCGGTCAGGTCGGCGTCACCCTGCTCATCCCGGGCGGGATGCGCACCGCCTTCTTCGACGAACGTGACCCGCAGTACAAGCCGGGACCGGACGCCATCCTCAACGACCCCGTCGACACGGCCGCGGCGGTCATGTTCGCGCTCCAGCAGCCGCCCGGCTGCGCCGTCCGCGAGATGGTCGTGTGCGCCGAGCAGGAGACGTCGTACCCGTGATCCTCGTGCTGCGCGCCCTCGGCGTCGGCGACCTGGTCACCGCGGTGCCCGCGCTGCGGGCGCTGCGGGCGGCGTACCCCGATCGGGAGCTGGCGCTCGCCGCGCCGGCCGGCCTGGCCCCGCTCGTCGACCTGGTCGGTGGGGTCGACCGGCTGGTGGACACCGCCGGGCTGGACGCGCCGGTCCGGCCGGGCCGCGCCCCGGAGGTCGCGGTGAACCTGCACGGGCGCGGGCCGGAGTCACACCGGCTGCTGGCCGCCGCCCGTCCCGGGCGGCTCCTCGCCTTCGCCAACGCCGCCGCCGGGTTCGACGACGGCCCGCGCTGGGCCGACGACGAGCACGAGGTGGACCGCTGGTGTCGGCTGCTGTCCTGGTACGACATCCCCACCGACCGCCGCGACCTGGGGCTGCGCCGACCCGAGCCGGTTGGCCTGCCGGTCGGCGCGACCCTGCTGCATCCGGGCAGCAACGTTCCCGCCAAGCGGTGGCCCGCCGACCGGTTCGCGGCGCTGGCCCGGGCGCTGCGCGAGCGGGGGCACCGGGTGCTGGTCACCGGCTCGGCCGACGAACGCGCGCTGGCCGGACGGGTGGCCGAGGCGGCCGGTCTGCCGCCGGCAGCCGTACTGGCGGGCCGGACCGACCTCGGCGCGTTGGCCGCGCTGGTCGCCGACGCCCGGCTGGTGGTCAGCGGTGACACCGGTGTGGCGCACCTGGCCACCGCGTACGGGACCGCGTCGGTGGTGCTCTTCGGGCCGGTGCCCCCGGCGGCGTGGGGGCCTCCACCGGACCGGCCCCAACACCGGGCCCTCTGGGTTGGCGAGGGGGATTGGCCCAGGTGGGACGGGGTAGGAAGCCACCCGACACTGACGGCTCTGCCTCTCGACGAGGTACTGGCCGCCGTGGACGAGGTGGAGAGGGTGGTGCGGGTCTCCGGTGCGGTTGCGGCGTAGCGATCCGGGTCGGCCCGGTTACGGGCGACGCCGGCGCGGTAAGGGCTGGACCTTCGTCGACCCGAATGGTGCCGTCGTGCGTGATCCGGCCACCCGGGCGCGGTTGAACGACCTCGTGATCCCTCCTGCCTGGCAGGACGTGTGGATCGCGCCGCACTCGAACGGCCACATCCAGGCGATCGGTATCGACGCGGCCGGGCGCAGGCAGTACCTGTACCACCCGGTGTGGCGGGAGAAGCAGGACGCGGCGAAGTTCGACCACATGCTGGAGGTGGCCCGACGGCTGCCGGTGCTGCGTGAGCGGGTGGGGCAGGACCTGGGCAGCCGGGGGCTGTCTCGTGACCGGGTGCTGGCCACCGTGGCCCGCCTGCTCGACATGGGGATGTTCCGGGTCGGCAGCGACCAGTACGCGGCCGGCGACGACCCGACGTTCGGGGTGTCCACCCTGCGCCCGGAGCACGCGCGGACCCGGGGCGGCTGCGTGGTCTTCGAGTTCCCCGCGAAGGGCGGCATCGAGCAGGTACGCCGGATCGAGGACCCGCAGCTGTGTGAGGTGCTGGTCAACCTGCGCCGTCGTCGCCGCACGGCGGACCGGCTGTTCGGCTACTGGGACGGCCTCCAGTGGCGGGACGTGCGCAGCGACGAGGTCAACGGCTACCTGCGCGACGCCAGTGGCGGCGAGATGACCGCCAAGGACTTCCGCACCTGGCACGCCACCGTGCTCGCGGCGGCCGAGCTGGCCGCCGCCGACCCGGCCCGCTCGGTCACCGCTCGGCGCAGGGCGGTGGCGGGGGTGATGCGCGCGGTGGCGGAGCTGCTGGGCAACACACCAACGGTGGCGCGGACGTCCTACGTGGACCCGCGGGTCGTCGATCTCTACCAGGACGGGGTCGTGGTGCCGATCGACGCGGACGCCCCCCGCGAGGAGGTCGAGCGGGTCGTGTTGGAGCTGCTCGAGAAGGCCTGACCGGCCCCGCCGACGATCCTGGGGGGGAAGCGACGGGGCCGGAGCCTCGGCCGGGGGCGGCACCGGGCGGCCGCCCGCCGCGTACTGCGGCGGGCGCCTCGCCACGGCCCCCGTTCGCGACCGATGCGGGCCCGGGTGCGCGGGCGCCGCCTCTGCCGCGTCGACCGTCAGTCTGCCGAAGAGGAGTTGACTTCGGATGCCAAGCGGTTGACGTCCTGCGCCGCACCTGGCTCGCCGTCGCGAAACGCCTGCGGGCTCACCCCGTACGCGGCCTTGAACACCCGACTGAAGTGGGCCTTGTCGCCGAACCCCCACCGTGCGGCGATGACCTGCACGGGCTGGGTGCGCAGTGTCGGGTCGGTGAGGTCCCGCCGGCACCGGGCGAGTCGAAGGTCGCGGATGTACGTCGCGACCGTGGTGTTCTCGGCCTCGAACAGGCGGTGCAGCGTCCGCAGCGAGATGTGGTGGGCGTCCGCGACGATCTGCGGGCCGAGCGTGGGGTCGCCCAGGTGGCGGTGGACGTACGCCTGCACCTGGGTGACCAGCGCCCGGCGGCGGACCTCGGTCGGCACGGCGTCCTCGGCGACCAGGTTGCGGCCGAGCAGGGTGGTGGCCAGGTCGAGCCCCACCGCGCCGAGCCGGCTGGCATCGGCGGCCTGGTACTGCTCGGGGTGCCCGGTCACCTGGATCAGGAACTGCGCCAGCAGCGCCCCGAGCCCTTCGCTACCGGACATCCGGCCGCCGTAGAGCGCGGCCATCCGCTTCGGCGGCAACGGAAGCGCGGAGTGCGGGATCACCGTCGTGATCGAGGTGGCCTGGGTCCGTCCCGGCTCGCTCGCGTGGTGGCAGACGTCGTGCGGGCGCGAGGCGTCGTAGAAGGTGAACTCGCCGGCCAGGATGTCGCTGCGCCGACCGTCCTGGCTGGACGTGCCGACCCCGCTGGTGGTGAAGGCGAGTATGTACAGCTCCGGGTCCGACTGTCGGATCAGCTTGCGGGTGGCATCGAGTGAGGGGTACTGGTACCTGACCAGTTGGATCGCGCCGAGGTCGATGAACTCGGCCTGGGCGGCGAAGTCGTCGGCGTACGGGGACTCCATCCGCAACGGCACGGACGTGCGCGCCACCAGGTCCAGCCACATCCCGAACCGCTCAGCGGGCGGCAGGACGGTGGTGTCGATGGTGTTCCTGGCTAGCATCCGCGCCCCCTCACGCCGTCCGGCGGGCGATCAGGGCCTCGACGCCGTCGAGGATCCGGTCCAGACCGAACGTGAACTCGTCGTCCGGAGGGTCGTCCTGGTCGAGGACGCCGGCGCCGAGCACCCGGGTCAGCGCCGGGAAGCGGACCGGGTCGATCAGACGCGCCAGCATCGCGCCGTACGCCGGCATCAGCTCGCCCGGCTCGACGCCAGCGGCCCGGCTGCCCTCGGCGAGCTGGTTGACGAGCATCGCCTCGTTGCGGACGTACCCGGTGACCAGCAGGAGGATCGACATCTTCTCGCTCTCGGGCAGGGGAGTGCCATCGAGGCAGCCCAACCCGTCCTCCATCCAGCCGAGTTGCTGGGGTGTGATCGGCGGCCCGGCGATCGGTACGTGTAGCAGCCAGGGGCGCTGTCGCAGGACATCGTGTTCGGCCCAGGCCCAGCGGGTCAGGTTGGCGCGCCAGTCGTCCTCCGGCGCCGCCGGGCCGGGTGAGGGGCCGTAGCCGGCGTCCACCATCAGCGTCAGCAGGTCGTCCTTGGAGCCGACGTGTCGGTAGAGAGCCATGGTGGCCGCGCCCAACTCCTTGGCCACCCGGCTCATCGACACGGCCGCCAGGCCGTCGGCGTCGGCGACCCGGACGGCCGCGTCGACGATGGCGGGCACGGTGAGGCCCGGCCGGGGGCCCTTGGGTGGCCGCTCCCGCAGCCCCCAGGCGCTCTCGATGGCCGGCGGAAGCGCCGGGCCGCTGTCGTCTTTCGTCTTCGCCACATTTCCTCCTTGCCCCGCCATCCTAGTTCTGCGTATGGTCTACGCATTAAAGCGTACGACATACGCAGAAGGAGTCTCCATGACAGTGACGACCGCACCGGCACCCCGCGCGGGCCGGCGGGAATGGATCGGATTCGCGGTGCTGATGCTGCCGCTGCTCCTGGTGTCGATGGACGTGTCGGTGCTCTACTTCGCCGTCCCGTTCATCAGCGAGGAGCTGCGGCCCAGCGCCACCCAGCAACTCTGGATCTTCGACATCTACGGCTTCGTGCTGGCCGGGCTGCTGATCACCATGGGTGCCCTGGGTGACCGGATCGGCCGCCGTCGGCTCCTGCTGCTCGGCGCGACCGCGTTCGGGGCGGCCTCTCTGCTGGCCGCGTACGCCCACAGCGCCGAGACCCTGATCGCCGCGCGCGCCGTCCTCGGCGTCGGCGGGGCCACCCTGATGCCGTCCACGCTCGCCCTGGTGCGCAACATGTTCCACGACGCCAAGCAGCGGGGCACCGCGATCGGCATCTGGACCGCCACGCTCACCGGCGGCATCGCCATCGGCCCGGTGCTCAGTGGCGTGCTGCTGGAGCACTTCTGGTGGGGCTCCATCTTCCTGATCAACATCCCGGCGATGCTGCTGCTGCTCCTGCTCGCCCCGGTCCTGGTGCCCGAGTTCCGCAACCCGGCGCGCGGGCGGTTCGACCTGGTCAGCGCGGCGCTGTCGCTCGGCACCCTGTTGCCGATGATCTACGGCATCAAGGAGATGGCCCGCGACGGCGTCAGCGCGACGCGGGTGCTGGCCGTCGTCGCCGGGCTGCTCGTCGGGGCGCTCTTCCTGCACCGGCAGCGGACCCGGGCGTACCCGATGATCGACCTGGCGCTGTTCTGCCGCCACGGCTTCGCTGGGTCGCTCGCGGTCAACCTGCTCGCGATGTTCGCCCTCGTCGGGTTCGCCATCTTCACCACCCAACATCTGCAGTTGGTTCTCGGGCTGAGCCCGCTGCGGGCGGCACTGTGGAGCCTCGTACCGTCGCTGGCGGTGGGCGGCGTCGCCCCGGCGGCCGCCGCGCTCGCCCAGCGCGTCGAGCGGGCGTACCTGATCGCCGCGGGCTTCGTGATCGCCGTGCTCGGCTTCGCGGTGCTGACCCGCGTCACGCCCGAGACGCCGCTCTGGCTGCTGCTGCTCGGCGCCAGCGTGTACGCGGGCGGCCTCGTGATGGTGATGTCGCTCGTCACCGAGCTGGTGCTCGGCGCGGCGCCGCCGGAGCAGGCCGGTGTCGCCTCCGCGTTGACCGAGTCCAGCAGCGAGCTGGGCGGCGCGCTGGGAATGGCCATCCTGGGCAGCGTGGGCGCGGCGATCTACCGCCGCGGTGTCCTCGACGAACTGCCGGCCGGGTTGCCGAGCGATGCCCGCGACGCGGCCGGCGAGACGCTGGGCGGCGCGCTCGCCGTGACGCGGGGACTGCCGGAACAGGTGGGCGACGCCGTACTGCACGCCGCCCGGTTCGCCTTCACCGACGGGCTGCACCTCGCCGCGGTCGCCGCCATGGTGGCGATGGTCCTGGGCGCGGCGACCGCGCTGCTGACGCTGCGCGGCGTCCGACCGGCCGACCCCGCGGCACTCGCCGCCGAGCCGACCGGCATGCCGTCGCCGGACGTCGCTTCCGTCAGTCGTTGAGCACGTGGGCGAGCCGGTCGCGGAACCGCCGCTCCGAGTCGCTGATCGACTCGCCGCCGATGCCCAGCAGACCGCCGCTGGACGCCGCGCCGACCACCTGGTCCGCGATCTTCACGAGCCAGTGCTTGTACGCCCCGGCCTCGCCCTCGTCGACGCGGGCAGCCAGCAACGCGGACGCCTCACCGGCCCGCACCAGCACGTCGTCGATGTACGCCTGCGGGTCGGCGGGCGCGATGACCGGCAGCTCCTCGCCGGCCTCGGGGTCGCCGACCTGGGTCACGATCTCGCCGGCCACGGCGGCGACCAGCGGGCTGGCCGACTCCCGGCCCGCGCCGATGGTCTCCAACCCGGCCGCGTTCTCCGCCATGGTCCGGCGGGTGCCGTCGGACTCGGCGGCGCTCGCCGCGGTCAGCACCGACTGCGGCAGGCCGACCAGCAGCCCCCACTCCCCGTCGGAGAAACCGAAACCGGTGTACGCCGGCTGCTCGATCACGGCAACGCCCCTTCCGCCCTGCTCTGTGTGGTCAATCGATACTCTGTCTGGTCGATCCACCGGGCCCCGTGCCGGTGCCCGGGTCAGGCTAGTCCAGGGTCAGCAGGCCCTGCTCGGACACCACGCGTACCGACAGCGTCTTGTAGCCGACCTCGTCGAAGAGGACCGTCATCTTGTCGTCCTCGTAGCTGAGCACGAGGCCCCGCCCCCACTCGCCGTGCCGCACCTGGCTGTGCACCGGGAACGGCCCGACGGCGCCCTGGTCGGCGACGCTGGTGCCCCGGTGGCAGTTGTCGCAGTGGGCGCAGACCTCGGTCATCTGCTCGCCGAAGTAGGCCAGCAGGGTCTGCCCCCGACAGGCGGTGGTCTCGGCGAAGGCGCGCATCATGTCGGTACGCGAACGGGTCACCGTCTGCTGGCGCTCCGCCTCCGCCAGGGCCGCCGCTGCCGCGTCGACCGGTGCGGGGGAGTAGCGGGAAGCGCCGATACGCTGGCGGGCGCGGGGTTCGGCGGCGCCCACCTGCTCCAACAGCGACAGGTACTGGCCCAGCTTGCGCGGCCCCAGGCCGGTGACCTCCCGCAGCTCGGTCTTCGTGGCCGGCTTGCGGCGCAGCAGCGCGGCCAGCTCCCGCAGCTCGTTCTCGTCCGGCAGGCCACCGCTGAAGAACCGTTGCAGGCCCACGTCCTCGGCCCGCCAGAGCAGCAGCACCCGGGCCGGTTGCCCGTCCCGTCCGGCCCGGCCGATCTCCTGGAAGTAGCTGTCCGGCGAGTCGGGCAGCGCCGTGTGCACCACCCACGCGATGTTCGGCTTGTCGATGCCCATCCCGAACGCCGAGGTGGCCACCATGATGGGCACCTCGTCGGCGAGGAACGCCTCGTGCAGTTCGTTGCGCGCGCCGTTCGGCATCCCACCGTGGTAGTACTGCGCCGGGAATCCCGCAGTGGTCAACCGCTCGGCCAGCTCCTCGGCCGAGCGCCGGGTCGGCACGTAGATGATTCCCGGTCGTTCCTCGTCGCGCAGCAGCGCGATCAGCCGCCGCCACCGGTAGTCCTCGGTGGGGCAGTGCGCCACCTCCAGGAAGAGGTTGGGCCGGTCCAGCCCGGAGACCACCACTTCGGGGTCGCGCAGTCGCAACCGGGCGATGATGTCGTCGCGGACCGGCGGGGAGGCGGTGGCGGTCAGCGCGACCACCGGAGGTCGACCGATGCCCTCGATGAGGTGGCCCAGCGCCAGGTAGTCGGGCCGGAAGTCGTGCCCCCAGGCGGAGATGCAGTGCGCCTCGTCGATCGCCACCAGCGCCGGCTTCAACGCGGCGACCTCGGCCATCCGGTCCGGGTTGCTCAACTGCTCCGGGGTGATGAAGAGGAACTCGGCCCGGCCGGCCTGGATCTCGGCGATCGCCTCGGCCTGCTGGGCTGCCGACTCGTTCGAGCTGATCCGTACGGCCCGCAGCTCCGGGCGTTGGCGCTCGTTGAGGGCCGCGATCTGGTCCTGCTGGAGAGCCAGCAGCGGGGAGATCACCACGGTCGGGCCGGGGATGAGGCTGGCCGGGATCTGGTAGATCGCCGACTTGCCGGCACCGGTGGGCAGGACCACCAGCGCGTCGTGTCGCTTCATCACCGCGCGCATGGCGGCGAGCTGGTTGGGCCGCAGAGCTTTCCAGCCGAAGAGGCTCTTCGCTGCACGGCGCAACGTCATCGAGTGCGTGGACAGTTTCATCGAGGGCCGGAGGTACCCGGGCCCATGACCACCGAAACACATTCGCACGATCATGGGCCCGGCGTGCTCCGGTTCATTTCAGGCGGGGCAGGACCTCGCGCTGGTAGAGGTCGAAGAGGCCCTGGAAGTGCGGGCCGGTGTTGGCCACGTACACCTCGTCGAAGCCGGCCTTGGCGTACTGGTCGATCATGTCGAGGTGCGCGTCGGCGCTGTTGCCGCAGACGAACGCCTCCCGCACCATGTCCTGCGTGACCAGCTCGGAGGCCTGCTCGAAGTGGCGCGGCGAGGGCAGCACCTGGGACAGCTCGCCCGGCACCCCGGCGTTGGGCCAGCGCTCGTACGCGAGCCGCGCGCCCTCGTCCTCGCTGGCCGCGTACGCCGCCTTGAAGCCGCCCTGGCACGGCTTGTCGCCGCCGCCGTTCTCCCGGAAGCGGCGGACCATCTCGCCGTCGGGCATGGTGCTCACGTAGCCGTCGCCGATGCGGGCCGCCAGGTCGATGGCCTTGGGCCCGAACCCGGAGACGTAGATCGACGGCGGCGTCTCGGGCAGCGTGTAGATCCGGGCGTGCTCCACGGTGTAGTGCTTGCCGTGGTGGTTGACGAAGTCACCCCGCCACAGCTCGCGCATGACCTCGACGGCCTCGTCGAGCATCTCCAGGCGGACGTCGGCGGACGGCCAGGCGTCGCCGAAGATGTGCTCGTTGAGCGCCTCGCCGGTGCCGACGCCGAGCACGAACCGGCCGCCGTGCAGCACCGCGCTGGTCGCCGCCGCCTGGGCGATCACCGCCGGGTGGATCCGCACGGTCGGGCAGGTCACCGCCGTGGTCACCGGGAGGGAGCAGACCTGGCTGAGCGCACCGATCATCGACCAGACGAAGGGGCTCTGCCCCTGCGCGTCGACCCACGGGTGGTAGTGGTCGGAGATCCAGAGGGCCTCGAAGCCGGCCGCCTCGGCGCCGCGGGCCTGCGCCAGCAACTCGGCCGGCGTGTACTCCTCACTGGACAGAAAGTATCCGATCTTCATCGCTTCCCCTTCGGCGCGCGGACCTGCTGATGGAGGAAGCCGTACCCCGGTCGCGGTCGGCCACACCGATCGGCCGGGGCCCGATCGGTCAGCGTCGGCCGAACATGGCCCGGATCGCGGCGAGCAGCAGCAGGGCGCCCACCACCAGGCCGAGCAGGCGTACGCCGGGGATGTCGGCCGGGCTCGTGGCGTCGGCCAGCAGGGCGGTGTCCATCCCCGCACTCTCCCCGGGAACGGTGCCACCGGGCAACTGTAAGGTTTATTGACTATTGAATCGCTCGGTGTGACCATGGCAGCACCGCCTGCCGATGGCGGTGCGCCGAGGGCGCGCGAGAGATGGGGTACGGGGGCCGCATGAGCGAGCGCAACCAGCGGGTCGGCGTCAACACGCCGGCGATCGACGTCGAGCGTTGCGAGGCGGCGGCGTGACCGCGCCCGCCGAGCACCTTCCGACGCTTGCCGCCGCCGTCCTGCAACCCGGGTTCGTCGGCACCACGCCGCCGCCCTGGGTGTGCCGCTGGCTCGGCGAGGGGCTCGGCTCGGTGGTGCTGTTCGCCCGCAACGTCGTGGACACCGCCCAGGTGGCGGCGCTGACCGCGACGCTGCGCGCCGAGCGGCCGGACGTCATCGTGGCGATCGACGAGGAGGCCGGCGACGTCACCCGGATCGAGTCGGCCCGGGGCAGCTCCCGGCCGGGCAACTTCGCCCTCGGGGCGGTCGACGACCCGGAGCTGACCGAGGCGGTCGCCCTCGACCTCGGCGTCGAGCTGGCGGCGGCCGGCGTGACCCTCGACTACGCGCCGGACGCCGACGTCAACTCCAACCCGGCCAACCCGGTGATCGGCGTCCGCTCGTTCGGGGCCGACCCGGCCCTGGTCGCGCGGCACACCGCCGCCTGGATCCGTGGCCTGCAGGGCGCCGGCGTGGCCGCCTGCGCCAAGCACTTCCCCGGGCACGGCGACACCCGCGTCGACTCCCACCACGACCTGCCGCGCATCACCGCCGACCGGGCCCGCCTGGACGCCTGTGAGCTGGCTCCCTTCCGCGCCGCCGTGGCGGCCGGCGCACAGGCGGTCATGACCGGTCACCTGCTGGTGCCCGCGCTCGACGCGGAGCTGCCGGCCACCCTGAGTCAGCGCATCCTGGGCGGGCTGCTCCGGGACGAGTTGGGCTTCTCCGGCGTGGTGGTGACCGACGCGGTGGAGATGCGCGCGGTCGCCGACCGGTACGGCTTCGCCGGGGCTGCCGTGCGAGCGCTCGCCGCCGGCGCCGACGCGATCTGCGTCGGTGGCGAGCGGGCCGACGAGGAGGCCGCCCGGGAACTGCGCGACGCCATCGTGGCCGCCGTCGTCTCCGGCGAGCTGCCCGAGGAACGCCTCGCCGAGGCCGCCAAGCGGGTCGGCCAGCTCGCCGCCTGGACGGTTGCCGCCCGCGCCGCCCGCGCGAGCCGCACCCACCGGGCCACCGACGTCGGGCTGGTCGCCGCCCGCCGGGCCGTACGGGTCACCACCGGACCGGACGCGCCTGTCGCGTTGCCGCTGACCCGCGCCGCGTACGTCGTCGAGTTCGAGCCGCCCCGCAACATCGCCATCGGCGCGGAAACCCCGTGGGGCCTCGCGGAACCGCTGGGCGGACTGCTGCCCGGCACGACGACCGTCCGTCACGCCGAGCCCGAGGTGCCCGCCGACCCGGGCACCGCCGCCGGGGACCGCCCACTGGTGCTGGTGGTCCGTGACCTGCACCGGCACGACTGGATGCGCGCGGCCGTGCGGCGGGCGCTCGTCACCCGGCCGGACGCGGTCGTGGTCGAGATGGGCGTGCCCGAGCTGGTCGTCGGGGCGGTGCACCTGGCCACCCACGGTGCCACCCGGGCCAGCGGGCAGGCCGCCGCCGAGGTGCTGACCGGCCGGACCCGCTGACACCGACCGCCCGGGTTACGGCTGCTCGGCGACCAGGTCGGCGTACTCGGGGTGCTTGTCGATGAAGGCCGCCACGAACGGGCACTGCGGCACCACCCGGCCGCCCCGGGCCCGCACCTGGTCGAGGGTGGCGCGGATCAGCGCGCCCCCGACGCCCTTGCCCTGGAAACCCGGGTCCACCTGGGTGTGCGTGAAGACCAGCACGTCCCTCCCCCGCGGCACGTACGCGGTGAAGCCGGCGAACGCGTCGTCGACCAGGATCTCGAAGCGGTTCTTGGCGGGATTGTCCTCGACGAGGGTGCTCACCGGGCCATTGTCCCTGCTCCGGCGGCCACCACGTCGAGTTCGGCGAGCAACCGGTCCACCTCGTCTGCCGTGTTGTAGTGGTAGATGCTGGCCCGCACCGCCCCGCCGCTGTCGCGCAGACCCATCGTCTGGAAGTACTCGTAGGCGTAGTAGTCGCCGGCCGAGAGACAGAAGCCGGCGTCACCCAGCGCCTGCTGGGTCGCAATCGGCGTCAGCCCGGCGACCCGGAACGAGACCGTCGGGCAGCGCCGGGCCGGTGAGCCGTAGACCGTGACGGCGGGACGCTCGGCGAGACCGGCGAGCAGCCGGTCCAGCAGCGCCTCCTCGTGCGCCTGCGCCGCGGCGAGTCCGGCCCGCAGTCGCGCCCGGCGGTCACCTGTCGCGTCCGGGTCCAGAGCGGCGAGGTGATCCACCGCGGCGGTCACTCCGGCCAGCAGCGGGAAGCTCGGGGTGCCGTACTCGAAACGGTCCGGCACCGCGTCGGAGGACGGCACCAGCTTCGCCGGGCGCAGCGCTCCCCACCGGGACGGGTCGGCGACCATCGCGGCCAGGTGCGGCCCGGACCACTTGTAGGCGCTGGTGACCAGCACGTCGGCGCCGAGGGACGCCAGGTCGGTCGGCCCGTGCGGCACCGAGTGCACCCCGTCGACGCAGACCAGCGCCCCGACCGAGTGCGCGATCTTGGCGATCGCCGGCACGTCCGGCACGGTGCCGACGGCGTTGCTGCCGGCGGTCACCGCGACCAGCCGGGTCCGCTCGCCGACCAGATCGGCGTACTGGCCGCTGGGCAGGTCGCCGGTGTGCCTGTCGAACTCGGCCCAGCGCACCGTCGCGCCGGCCGCCTCGGCGGCCTGCACCCACGGGCGCACGTTGGCGTCGTGGTCGAGCCGGGACACCACCACCTCGTCCCCGGGCCGCCAGGTCGCGCCGAGGGTACGGGCCAGGGTGTACGTCAACGCGGTCGCGCTCGGACCGAGCACCACACCGTCCGGCTCGGCCCCGAGCAGGTCGGCGACCGCCTGACGGGCCGCGGCGACCATCTCCAGCGAGCGACGGCCCGGCGTGAAGGCGGCGCTGCGGTTGCCGACAGCCGCGCGCATGGCGTCGGCGACCGCGTCGATCACGCCGGCCGCGGTCTGGGTGCCCCCGGCCCCGTCGAAGTGGACGAAGCCCTCGGTCAGGGCGGGATAGGCGGCCCGGGTACGGGCGATGTCGAAGGCCATGCCCGGACCCTAGCCCGGGTGCCCGCCGCGCTCGCCCCCCGCCTCGGCGTCGCAAACGTCTCGTACCCTTGGCGGGGTGACGAACCGACCCGCCACCATCCCCCTGCCCCCCGTCCGTCGCGCCGCCGGCCTCGCCGCCGCCGTGGCGCTCGGCCTCGCCGTGCTCGCCGGTTGCAGCTCCCAGGGCGCCTCCACCGACTGCGGGCTGGACGCCTGCACGGTCACCTTCGAGCGGGGTGTCGAGGCGAGCGCCACCATCCTGGGCGTCGAGGCCAAGCTGGTCGGCGCCGAGGGCGACCAGGTGACCGTCGAGGTCGCCGGCGAGCAGCTCACCCTCACCACCGGCCAGCAGGCCACCGAGGCCGGTGGCTTCGCGGTCACCGTCGACAGCGTCACCGACCAGCAGGTCAAGATCCGCGTCTCCCGCAACCCGGGCAACTGACCAGGCGGGCGGCGGTGGCCGACGTTTGGGAATCTTCGTAATCGGAGATTGTGACGCCATGTCACTCACCCGTAGCGCCGAAGCCACCGCCTCCCGAACGGCGGACAGCCGGTGGCTGGAACTTCTCGCCCGGGCCGGCTTCATCGGCTACGGCATCGTCCACCTCCTCTTCGCCTGGTTGGCGTTGCAGATCGCGTTCGGCACGTCGTCCGACGACGGCGACCAGTCCGGCGCGCTGCGTACCCTCTCCGCACAGCCCCTCGGTAAGTTCCTCGTCATCGCCGTCGCGGTCGGCCTGCTCGCCATGGCGATCTGGCAGGGCCTCGAAGCGGCGGTCGGGCACCGTGCCGAGCGCGGCAAGGAGCGCGTCATGGAGCGGCTGGCCTCGGCCGGCCGGACCATCGTCTACCTCTACTTCGCCTGGACCGCCTTCAAGGTGTTCAAGGACGCCGGGTCGAACAGCGCCGACAAGCAGGAGGCGCTGAGCGGCAAGCTGATGACCTCCACCGGTGGCCGCTGGCTGGTCGGCCTGGCCGGCCTGGTGGTCGCGGCGATCGGCATCGGCCTGGTCATCTACGGCATCCGCAAGACGTTCGAGAAGCACCTCAAGACCGGCGAGATGAGCCCGAAGACCCGCACGCTGGCCCGCCGCCTCGGCGTCGCCGGCTACGTCGCCAAGGGCGTCGCGTACGCCATCGCCGGCCTGCTGGTCATCGTGGCCGCGGTGAAGTACGACCCGGAGAAGGCCCGCGGTCTGGACGCCGCCCTGCACACGCTGCGCGAGCAGTCGTACGGCTCGATCCTGCTGACCCTGGTCGCCCTCGGCATCGCCGCCTTCGGCGTCTACTGCTTCCTCCAGTCCCGGTACCGCAAGGTCTGAGCTGGTCGATACCGAGAACGTCGGGCATTCTTGGGCTTTTGCCCGAAGTACCCGCGTCTCGGCCGAAGGGAAGCGCCACACTCGTGCAGAGCTATCTCGAAACGACCGTCGCCGCGCTCGCCGCGGCGGCGGTCGCCCTCTTCCTGGTAGAGGTCATCCACCGGCTCACCCGACGGTTCGGCCGCCGGTCCCTGTTGATGACCGAGTTGACCGACCACGCCCACCGCCCGTTCCAGGTCGCCGCCACGGTCCTCGCGGTGCAGTTCGCCGCCCGCTTCACCACCGGGTACGCCGTCGGCCAGAGCTGGCGGCGGCTACTGCTGCACCTGCTGGTGCTCTGCGTCATCGCCAGCACAGCCTGGCTGGTGGCGGCGCTGCTGATCGTCGTCGAGGACACCGCGCTCGCCCGGTTCCGGGTCGACGTGCCCAACAACCGGCACGCCCGGCGGGTGCGTACCCAGGTGGTGATGCTGCGTCGGCTGACCATCGCGGTGATCGTCATCCTGACCGTCGGCGTGATGCTGATGACGTTCCCGAGCGTGCGGGGCATCGGCGCCGGCGTGCTGACCTCCGCCGGAGTCGTCGGCGTGGTGGCCGCGCTGGCCGCCCAGAGCCTGCTCGGCAACGTCTTCGCCGGCCTGCAACTCGCCTTCAGCGACGCGGTCCGCCTGGACGACGTGGTGGTCGTCGAGGGGGAGTGGGGTCGGGTCGAGGAGCTGACCCTCAGCTACGTGGTGGTCCAGATCTGGGACGACCGGCGGCTGATCCTGCCCACCTCGTACTTCACCAGCAAGCCGTTCCAGAACTGGACCCGGACCGAGGCGGCCGTGCTCGGCACCGCCGAGTTCGACGTCGACTGGGCGGTGCCGGTGCAGACCATGCGGGAGGAGCTGCGCCGGCTGGTCGAGGGCACCGAGCTGTGGGACGGCCGGGTCTGTGTCCTGCAGGTCACCGATGCCACCGGCGGGGTGGTGAAACTGCGGGCGCTGGTCAGCGCCGCAGACGCGGGCAGCCTCTGGGACCTGCGGTGCCTCGTCCGCGAGCACCTGGTGGCCTGGATCCGGGACAACCGGCCCACCGCGATGCCCCGCGTACGCACCGAACTGGGCGACGCCAACAGCAACCTGGCCTGGCAGTGGGTGCAGCCGAGGCGGCCCCAGACCCGACGCCTGTCGGACACGGAGGCGCCGGACGACGCCCGTGTCTTCGG